>NZ_JBVJWR010000005.1:0-38129 GCF_055602235.1 Streptomyces sp. NPDC037410
ACACCCTCGGCCCTTCGTCTGGACGAAGACCGCCGACGACATCCTCGACAAGGTCGCCGCCTACTGCCGACGAATCTCCGACTCAGGACACTAGGGCACGCCCTAGCGGTGCGAGGGGTGGCGGTGGACCTGCCACCGCCACGCCTTCGGCCGTGGACCTGCCACCGCCACCCCTCGCCTCAGCTCACGTGCCGATCTCGAACGTGGGCGGCCTGAGGCCCGCGAGACAGCTGGTGTCCGGTGCGGTCGGCCGGTCGAAGAACGAGACGGTCATCGTCTGCGCGCACGTCGAGTCGGCGAACACCACGTGGGCGACGTACGGCACGGTGACGACGGTGGACCGGCTCAGCGTGCGGCCGACGTACGCCCCGTTGCTCGGCGCGGTCTGGGAGTCGAAGCCGCCGGACAGGACGAGCGTCGGGATGTCGCTGACCGTCCTGTCCCGGACCGAGGGGTCCGCCGGGGGGACGTCCCAGGCGCGGCAGTCGTCGTGGAGCCAGGCGAGCTGCGGGGCGTTGGCGAGGAGCGAGCGGGGGAAGGACGGGAACGCGCGCCGCCCTCCCCGGATGATGTCCTCCTGGCTCTCGTACGGGGTCCACTCCCGGCAGAAGACGCCGTAGACGAGACCGTGGGAGGTCCGCCCCATGGCCGCCGGGCTGTACTTGCCGCCCGCGAGCTGCTCGGCGATCCGCTGCGGGTTGCCGTGGGCCAGTTCGTCGATGGAGCGGGGCACGCCCTCCGCCACGTGGGAGGCGGAGGTCAGCCAGTTGACGAGGTTTCCGCCGTCGATCACGACCTTCACCGGCGCCGGCTGACCGGGCACCGAGACGGTGGTGGAGAGCGGCCGGGCTTCGAGGTCGACGACGAGCCGCTCGAAGGTGGCCTTCAGGTGCGGATAGCGGGTGTTGCAGGCGGGCTGGTCCGCGCACGCCTTGAACATGCCGTCGAAGCCTTCTCGCGCGGCCTTCCAGGTCACGGCCCCGCCGGCCAGGGAAGGCGGCAGGATGCCGTCGATGCCGACGGACCGGATGCCCTCCGGGTGCAAGCGCATGTACTGGAGCGCCAGATCGGTGCCGTAGGAGATGCCGAACACGTTCCACTGCCGGATGCCGAGCGCCTTGCGCAGGTCCGCGAGGTCGGCGGAGCTCTCCGTGTCGTCGTAGGCGCTGGGGTCGGCCCCGCGCGCCACGACCCGGTCGCGGCACTCCCGCGTCGCCTGGACGTGGAGGCGGCCGGTGGACGGGGCGTTGGAGACGAGGCCGAGGGCGCGGGCGTTGAACTGGTCGATGTTGACGCAGGTGAGCTCCGGGTCGGCCGAGTAGGTGCCCCGCTGGGACATGAAGATCAGGTCCCGGTCGCGGTTCAGGCCGCCGGCCAGCGCCATCGGGATCTCCGACACCGCGTCGTCGCCGGGTCCGCCGGCGAGCCACACGATCGGGTCGCCGGGGTGCCTCTTCGTGGCCGCCGGGATGATCGCCACGGCGAGGGTGATCCTGCGCCCGTGGCCCTTGTGGCCTTCGCGCTTCTCGGGGACGGTGAGCGTTCCGCAGTGGGCGTCCTTCAGGGCGGGGATCGGGTCCGCCGTCCTCGGGCAGGGTCCCGGCACGAAGCGGGCGTGGCCCGCCGTCCGTGCCACCGTGCCGAGCGGGGACGCGGGGCCGGACTCGGCGTGGGCGGGTGCCGCGACGAGACCGGCGGCGAGGACACCGGCGGTCGCCCCGGCCAGTGCGGCGGGAAGGCGTCGTGCGGTGCTCCGGTGGTGGGGTGGTCGAAGGGACATCAGGTGGTCTCCGTGTCAGGGGGTGATGGTGAACGGTGGGGGCCGGAGTCCTGTCACGCAGCCCGTGTCGGGCGCGGTCGGACGGGCCAGGAAGGAGGAGAGGACGCCCGCCGCGCAGGGCGACTGGGGTACCACCCAGTGGCCGATGCCCGGGATCCGTACGGAGGTCGAGTTCGGCAGCGTGGCGGCCGCGACGTGGGCCCAGCTCGCGCCGGTCTTCGCGTCGAAGGTTCCGGAGAGGAGGAGCGCCGGAACCCTGCTGAAGGTGGCCACCCGCTGGACCGCGGTACGGTCCGGGACGTTCCACGCCCGGCACACGTCGTACTCGAAGGGCAGCTGCGGGGCCTGGGCGAGGACCGTGTCGGGCCAGCCGGGGAAGTTGCGGCGCCCTGACTCCAGCAGGTCGCGCTCGGAATAGCCGGGCACCCATTCGGCGCAGGCCACCGACTGCGTCAGGCCGTGGGCGAACGCGCCGATGGGCGTCGCCACGTCGATGGCTCGGGCCCGCGCGAAGCGCTCCGGGTTTCCGTGGGCGAGTTCGTCGAGCGCGGCGGGGACGTCGACGGCCTTGACGGTGTTGGCGACCAGGATGTTGATCAGCGCGCCCCCGTCGAGGTCGACCTTGACCGGGTTCCCGCCCGCCGGCGGCTGGGCCATGAGCGTGAGGGGGTGGGCCTCTAGGCGGCGGACCTGCTCGTCCAGCGTGCGCCGGAGGTGCGGGTAGCGGCTCTTGCACCGGGGCTGCGCCTCGCACGCCGCGAAGATCTCACCGATCCCCTCGGCGGCGCTGTCCCAGGTCCATGGCAGGTTCACCACCTTGGGGGGTGCGATCGAGTCGATCGCCACCGAGCGGATCCCCTGGGGGTGCAGACGCAGGTAGGTCAGGGCGAGGTTGGTGCCGTACGAGTACCCGTAGACGTTCCACCGGTCGATGCCGAGCGCTCGGCGCAGGTCGGCGAAGTCCGCGGCGTTCTCGGTGGTGTTGTAGGCGCTCAGGTCGATTCCGGCGGCCGTCAGGCGCTGTCGGCACTCCTTCGCGGCGCGCACCAGTTCCCGGCCGGTCGAGGGGGCGTCGTAGCGCAGCCCGACGGCCCTCACGCTGAAGCGGTCGATCTCCGGGCAGGCGAGGTTCGGCTGCGAGTGGAGCGCGCCGCGCTGGGCGACGACGATCAGGTCGTTGTTCCGGTTCACCCCGGAGCCGATGAGGAAGGGGATGTTGTCGAAGGCGTCGCCGCCGGGCCCCCCTTCCATGAACACCACCGGCTCGGCGGCCGGCCTGGGCGAGGTGGCCGGGATGATCGCGACGGCCAGCCGGATGGTCCGGCCGCGGCCGTGGTGGGAGCGGTTCTCGGGCACCTCGAGGAAACCGCACCGTCCGGGGACGGGATCGGGCGTCTGCGGGCAGGGAGCGGGCACGAACCGCGCCGGGCCGCCAGGGTGGGGCCCGCGCGAGGGGGGTGACACCGTGTTGCCCGGTGTCGAGGGGCGTCCCTCGGGTACGGCACTCGCCGCGCCGGTGCCGGCGGCACCCAGCAGGGTGAGTCCGGCGGTGAGGAGCGCGAGACCGGTGCGCGCGCCTCGGGAGCGTCGTCGACCGTACGGGCGCCGGGCGCGCGCTCGTACGGTGCCTTGTTGCGTCATGTGGTGGGTCTCTCTGTGGGACCACGGCCGCCCCGGCCGGGGCGGCACCGCGCGGCTCGGCCCGCCACGGCGTGTTCCGTGCGGGCGCTGTGCCCCTCAGCCTGCGGTCGGGCAGGCACACCCACCACTCATGAGCTCCAGTCGGAGCAGTTCAGACGCCCGGGGCCGCGGTCACCATGCCCGAGGCGATGGCCGCGCCGAGGGCCGCGTAGTCGTCGGCGTTCTGCCCGGCGTAGACGAGGGCGAAGTCGGCGACGGCCCGGTCGAAGACGTCCGAGGATCCGAGGTAGGCGGCGATGGCGATGCGGTCGCCGGAGCGGGCGTGGGCGCGGGCCAGGGCCCGGCCGCAGAGCCGCGCGTAGTCCCGCAGGGTGGCCGGGGACATGCTCTCCACCTCGGCGGACCCCTTCATGTCGCGCAACTGCCGCCAGTAGAAGTGGCGCTGCTCGGGTCCGGTCATCCAGCCGAGGAAGATGTCGCTGGCGGCCTGGGTGAGCCGTTGCCCGGAGACGACGCGGCGGCCCTGGTGGGGGTAGGCGGTCGGCGGCAGGTACGGCTCCAGGGCGGAGCGGCCGGCTTCCTTGATCTGGAGCATCAGCGGGTCGCCGTCGTCCCGTCCTTCGAGCAGGAGGATGAAACAGCGCGTGCCGACGCTGCCGACTCCGACGACCTTCCGGGCCGCGTCGATGAAGTGGAAGCGGTCGAGCAGGACGCGGCGCTCCTCGGCGAGGGAGCTGCGGTAGTCGCTGAAGATCTTGCCGAGGGTGATCCGGTCGACGTCCGTGACCCGTTCGAGGAGCGGCGGGTCGTCGACGATGTGCCGGTTGCCGTCGGCGTCCTTCTCGGTGAGCTTGTGGAAGGCCTGGAGGCTGGTGCGCCGACGGGCGCCGGCGAGCCGCTTGGTCAGGCGGGCGCGCTCCTCGCCGCGTACCACGTGGACGATGTCCTCGGCGGCGATCCGCTCGTACCAGACCTCGAGCTCGCCCAGGCCGGCGAGGCGGTGCATGGTCGTGCGGTACGACTCGACGGCGACGAGCGCGGCGCGGTGGGCCTTGGGCTTGGCGCTGCCGTTCTGCAGGGCGGCGACCATGACGCTGGCGGCGAGCCTCTTCACGTCCCATTCGAAGGGGCCCGGGAGGGTCTCGTCGAAGTCGTTCACGTCGAAGAGGAGCGTCCGTTCGGGTGAGGCGTACACCCCGAAGTTCAGCAGATGGGCGTCGCCGCAGAGCTGGACGGTGAGCCCGGTGTGGCGCTCGGCGCCGAGGTCGGCGGCCATGACGCCGGCGGCGCCGCGCAGGAAGGCGAAGGGAGAGACGGACATCCTGGCGTACCGGAGGGGTACCAGGTCGGGCAGCCGGTCCAGGGACTCGCGTTCCAGGACCGCGAGCGGGTCGGGGCGCTGTGACCTGGGTATCCAGCGGCCGTGGCTGGCGCGGGGGACCCTTTTGCGGGCCGCCTTGCCCCGTGCGGCGCGCTCCAACGGTGTCGTCATCCGGCCTCACCCGCCTTCTCCCGCCGATACGTTCTCGGCCCGGTCACCTGGAACCTCATTACACGGCCCGCCACTCGTTTCGGCCACTCTGCCGGACCGGTCTGGCTAAATGGTTTAGACCAATGATAGGAATTGATCACCCACACGACCCACGCGGTCACGCTGAGCGAAATGAGGGTTGATCATGGCTGAGCCCGCATCCGAGTCGGTGACGGACGTGCCGCTCTACCTCCGGGTCGCCGCCGTCCTGCGCGAGGACCTCACCCAGCGGCGCATCTCCCCCGGCAGCCGGCTCCCGTCGGAACGCACGCTCTCCCAACGCTGCCACGTCAACCGGCAGACCGTCCGCAGCGCGCTCCAACTCCTCAGGGAGGAACGGCTCGTGGTCACCGACCGGCGCGGTACCTTCGCCGCCGCCGAGGAGGCGGAACGTGAGCCGGCCGCGCCCGCGCTCACGGCCCGCAGGCCGACCTTCCCCGGCGGACCGCAGGCCGCCGAGGCGCTCGTCCGGGCCTCCCTCACCTGGGAACCGCCGCCCGTACCCCTCGCGCCACGGCTCCTGCTCACCCCCGGAGAACCCACGCTCGTCCACCGGCACACGGTCCTCGGACCGCAGGGGGCGGCGCTCCAGCGGGCGGTGTCCTGGTTCTCCCGGCCGGCCCTCGCCGAGATCCCCCAGCTCTCCCGCTACCGCCGGGGCAGGGACTGCCGTCAACAGCCCGACCTGCGGCTCCTGTACCACTGGATGCACCAGGCGGGGTTGCGGATCACCCACCGCGAGTCCGTCGGCGTCCCGCCCGGTCCGGCCGCGACGACGGCGGGCGGCGCGGCGCGCCTCGTCGTCCACCGGGTCGTCAGCGACCAGCACGGGCACGCCCTGGAGATCACGGACATCGACTTCTCGGCCCAGTCGGCGGCCTGGACCTACGAGTTCAGCGCCTGAGGCAAAGAGGAAGGGCGTGTCCGGTCGTTCGGACACGCCCTTCCCTCACGGTGCGGGGGGTCAGATGATCCCCTCGGCGATCTCGGCCTCCTCGCGTGCGGTGCCGTACGCGGTCGGCGTGCCGTACGAGCGGCGGGCGACGTACCACCAGACGCTGGCGAGGACGAGCACGACGGCGAGCGCGATGACGGCGTAGTTCATGGTGTCGACGTTCACCGGGGACTTCTGCGGCAGGCAGAAGAGGACCGTCACGAACGCCACCCAGACCACGGCGATCCAGCCGATCGGCCTGCTCCAGCGGCCGAGGCTCCACGGGCCCGGGACGAAGCGGTTCCCGGCGCGCAGCCGCAGGTAGATCGGGATGGCGTACGCGGGGGTGATGCCGATGACGTTGATCGCGGTGACCGCGCCGTACGCCGTGGCCGAGTACAGCGAGGGGACGGCGAGCAGGGCGGCCACGACGACCGCGAGCCAGACGGCCGGGACCGGGGTCTGGGTGCTGCCGCTGACCTTGCGCCAGAGCGCGGAGCCGGGCAGGGCGTTGTCACGGCTGAAGGCGAAGACCATGCGGCTCGCGGCGGCCACCTCGGCGTTGCCGCAGAAGAGCTGGGCGACGATCACGACGAGCAGCAGGACGGCGGCGCCGCGCGAGCCGAGCGCGTCCAGGAAGATCTGGGCGGGCGGGACGCCGGTGGCGCTGTTCTGCGTGGCCCCGTAGTCCTGGATCGCGAAGGTGAGTCCGGCGAGGAGCGCGAAGCCGGCGAGCCAGGAGGCCCAGATGGAGCGGACGATGCCCTTGGCGGCGGTGACGGAGGCGTTGGACGTCTCCTCGGACAGGTGGGCCGAGGCGTCGTAGCCCGAGAAGGTGTACTGCGCGAGGAGCAGCCCGATCGCGGCGACGTAGAACGGGTTGGTCCAGCCGGTGTCGTTGACGAAGGTCGTGAAGACGAAGTCGACGGACTGGTGCCGGTCGGGGACGAACGCGAGCGCGCCGACGATGACCGCGACGCCGCCCAGGTGCCACCAGACACTGACCGAGTTGAGGACGCTGACCAGGCGGACGCCGAAGAGGTTGAGTCCGGCGTGGAGCAGCAGGATCGCGAGGAAGATCAGGAACGTGGAGCCCGCGGTCGGCACGAAGCCCCACTGGAGGTTGAGGAACGCTCCGGTGAAGAGTGCGGCGCCGTAGTCGATGCCGGCGATGGCGCCGAGCAGACCGAGCAGATTCAGCCAGCCGGTGTACCAGCCCCAGCGGCGCCCGCCGAGCCGGTCGGCCATGTAGTAGAGGGCGCCGGAGGTCGGATAGGCGCTGGTGACCTCGGCGAGCGCGAGGCCCACGCACAGCACGAAGAGGCCGACGCCGGCCCAGCCCCACAGCATGACGGAGGGTCCGCCGGTGCCGAGGCCGAAGCCGTAGAGGGTCATGCAGCCGGAGAGGACGGAGATGACCGAGAAGCTGATGGCGAAGTTGCCGAAGCCGTCCATGCGGCGGGCGAGGACGGGCTGGTAGCCGAGCTCTCTGAGTCTCGCCTCGTCGTCCTGGGACGGCGGTGGCTTGCGTATCGCGTCGAGGGGGGCGTCGGTGCGGGCCATGGGGACCTCCGGGGGACGGGGGGTGGGGAGCGGGGGTGGGGGGAGCAGGGGGCGCCGGGGGGGCTCGGGCGCGTCAGCCGCTGAGACTGCGCGCGCGGGCGCGCAGGAAGACCTCCTCGGCGAGGGCGCGGTCGTCCGGTCGATCGGTGCGGTAGGCCCACGGGAGGGTCGTGTAGTACGGGCCGAGGGCCTCGAAGACACGGGCCGCGTCGGCGAAACGGAGGGCTCCGAAGAGGGCGTGCGCCAGGTGGTTGAGGTCGAGCAGCGAGGCCTCGTCGGTGGCGCAGAAGAGGAACCAGGTGTCCAGGGCGCGCTGGGCGTCCCGTACGGCGTCCTCGGCGACCCAGTGGAGGTCGAGGGCGCGCTCGTGGCCGCGCTCGCGCCGGTAGCGCTCGACGCGGACGTACAGCGGGAGGGCGTGCAGCGCGGAGCCGACCGGTGCCGAACTGGCAGCCCAGTAGCAGTAGTTGACGGCTTCCGAGAGGGGTCCGCTCCGCCGGGCGTAGACGAACTGGAGCATGCGGTGGTGGGCCTCGCGGTTGTGCGGGTCGCGCTTCTCCACCTCGGCGAGCAGGCCCCAGGGGCCGGGCGGCAGCATGGGCGCCGGCGGGGTGAGCCGGTGCTCGGCCATGCGCTGGCCGCTGTCGAGTGCGGCGAGGGCGATGAGGCCGATCCAGGGCACGGGGTCGGCGGGCGACCGCTCGGAGGCCTCGCGGCAGGCTGCCCAGGCCTCCTGCCAGAGCTCCCGGGTCCGGGCGTGGCCCGCCCGGTGGGCGCGGACGGCACGCTCGACGGCGACCCGGCTGTGCATCACTGCGGCGGTGAGGCTCTCGGGCTGTTCGGCACGCCAGATGGGGACGACGTCGGTGCCCGCGGCGACGGCGGCGAGGACCTGGGTGCGCCGGGTCCAGGCGTCCCAGTCGGAGGTCTCGTCGAGCAGCCGCGCCATGGACACCCAGCGGCCGGTGCGCAAGTCCTGGACGGCGTTGCGCAGGGCGTGGTCATGGCCGGCGGGGTGGTAGACGGGCCGGAATCCGTGTCCGGCCATCAGGGGGTGGGGCGTGGTGTGGATGACATGGGTCCTCGGTGGATGGAGGGGGTGGTCAGTCCCCCGGCTGGCGTCCCGGCCGTTGATCGGCGATCACTATAGAGGGCTCTGGACGTGACCGGTCCACTTTCTTTTGTGACAGTAACTATTAAGACAGCAACTGAATTTGACTTACTGTCAGGTATGGGTGCCGACCTGACGTGCTCGCCCGCCGAGGCTTGACGAAGGCCTCCGGCGACGGCACCCTGACCCTTTTCCGTGATCGGATGATCACGGAGCGGTCGAGCGACGGGAGCAGCGGGATGTCGGGCGGAGCGGTACTCGCCGTCGACCAGGGCACGTCGGGCACGAAGGCCCTCGTCCTCTGCCCCGAGCGCGGAGTCGTCGGCACCGGAACGGCACCCGTCCGGCCCCGCTACCTCCCCGGCGGTCTCGTCGAGGTCGACCCGCGTGAGCTGTACGACTCGGTGGTCGCCGCAGGGCGCGCGGCGCTCGCCGAGGCGGACGTGCCCGTCGTCGCCGTGGGCCTCGCCAACCAGGGCGAGACCGTGCTCGCCTGGGACCCGGCCACCGGGGAACCCCTCACCGACGCCCTCGTCTGGCAGGACCGCAGGGCGGCCGCAGTCTGCGCCGGTCTCGACGCCCACGCCGAGGAGCTGCGCCGCCTCACCGGCCTTCCGGTCGACCCCTACTTCGCCGCACCCAAGATGGCCTGGATCCGCCGCCACGCCACCGGCGCCGGTGTGGTGACCACCAGCGACGCCTGGCTCGTCCACCGGCTCACGGGCGCGTTCGTCACGGACGCGGCGACCGCGGGACGCACCGGACTCCTCGACCTCGACACGGTCGCCTGGTCGGAGACCGCCCTCGATCTGTACGGACTCGGCGGCGAGGCGCTCCCCCGGGTCGTCGACTGCGACACGCAGGTCGGCACCACGACCGCGTTCGGCCCCGCCCTGCCGCTCACCGGCCTCCTCGTGGACCAGCAGGCGGCGCTGCTCACGCAGAGCGCCGACGACCCGGCCGCCGCCAAGTGCACCTACGGTACCGGCGCCTTCCTCCTCGCACAGACCGGCCCCGAGCCCCGCCGAGCCGCCTCCGGCCTGGTGAGCTGCGTGGCCTGGCGGCTCGGCGGGCGCGTCACCCACTGCCTCGACGGCCAGGTGTACACGGTCGCCTCGGCCGTGCGCTGGCTCACCGACCTGGGCGTGATCGGCGGGGCCGGGGAGCTCGACGCGGTCGGCGGCAGTGTGCCGGACACCGGCGGCGTCACCTTCGTCCCCGCGTTCGCGGGCCTCGCCGCGCCCTGGTGGCGGGGGGACGTGCGCGGCTCGCTCACCGGCCTCGGCCTGGACACCGGACCCGGACATCTGGTGCGCGCGCTGTGCGAGGGCATCGCCGCCCAGGTGGTGGAGCTCGCCTCGGCCGCCGCCTCGGACCGGGGCGCGCCGCTGACCTCGCTGCGCGCCGACGGCGGCCTGACCCGGTCGGCCCTGCTCATGCAGACCCAGGCCGATCTGCTGCAACTCCCCGTCGAGGTCTCCTCGTTGCCCGACGCCACGGCGCTCGGGGTGGGCGCGGTCGCCCGGCTCGGACTCCAGCCGGGGCTCACGCTCCGCGAGGCCGTGCCGGAGTGGAAGCCCTCGGCCGTGTACGAGCCCCGGATCCCGGCCGACGAGGCGGCGACGCGCCTCGGACGCTTCCGTGCGGAGGTGTCGGCGCTCGTGGAGCGGGCGGGCGGCGCGATCGGCAGTGGGGCGGCATGAGTGTCACGCGGACGGGCCCGCCGCGTTCCGCGCGGAACGGCTCGCCGAGCGTCACGGGGAGCGGGCCGATGGGTGTCACGCGGAGCGGGCCGCCGAGCCTCTCGCGGAGCCGGCCGATGAGTGTCACGCGGAGCGGGCCGCTCCCCAGCGGTGAGGGGACGGCGTACGACGTCGTGGTCGTCGGCGCCGGGGTCGTCGGTTCCGCCATCGCCCGCGCCCTGGCCCGGCACCCGCTGCGGATCGCGCTCGTGGAGGCCGCGAACGACGTCGGGGACGGCACCTCGAAGGCCAACACCGCCATCCTCCACACCGGTTTCGACGCCTCGCCCGGCACCCTGGAGGCCCGGCTTGTGCGCGAGGGACACCGGCTCCTCGGCGCGTACGCCCGGGAGGCCGGCATTCCCGTCGAGCCGCTGGGGGCGCTGCTCGTCGCCTGGGACGAGCAGCAGCGGGCGACCCTCCCCCGTCTCGCGGAGAAGGCGGAACGCAACGGCCACCGCACCACCCGCCTCCTGACCGCCCCCGAACTCGCCGCGCGGGAGCCGCACTTGGGTCCCGGCGCGCTGGGCGCCCTGGAAGTGCCGGGCGAGTCGGTGATCTGCCCGTGGACGACGACCCTCGCGTACGCCACGCAGGCCGTCCGCTCCGGGGTCGACCTGCATCTGAACTGCCGGGTGGAGAAGGTGCGTCCGGGTGATCCGTACCACCGTCTCGTCACCCGGCGCGGAGTTCTGCGGACGCGTCTGCTCGTCAACGCCTGCGGTCTTCACGCCGACGCGTTCGACGCGCTCGTCGGCCGGGAGGACTTCACCGTCACCCCGCGCCGTGGCCAGCTGCTCGTCTTCGACAAGTTCGCCCGCGACCTGGTCCGGCACATTCTGCTCCCCGTACCCGGGCCGCTCGGCAAGGGCGTGCTCATCTCGCCGACGGTGTACGGGAACGTCATGCTCGGGCCCACCGCCGAGGACCTCGACGACAAGACCGCCACGGGCACGACGGCCGAGGGCCTCGCCGGACTGCGCGGGCAGGGCGGCCGGATCCTCCCCGCGCTCCTCGACGAGGAGGTCACCGCCGTGTACGCGGGGCTGCGGGCCGCCACCGGGCAGGAGGACTACCGGATCGCCGCCCACCCCGCGCTGCGGTACGTGACGGTGGGCGGGATCCGCTCCACCGGGCTCACCGCCTCCCTCGCCATCGCCGAGCACGTGCTCGGCCTCCTCGCGGACTGCGGCCTCGACCCGGGGCCGGCCAGCCCGCTCGCCCCGGTCCGCATGCCGAACCTCGGCGAGGCCTTCCCCCGCCCGTACCGCGATGCCGAACTCATCGCCCACGACCCGGAGTTCGGGACGATCGTCTGCCACTGCGAGCGGGTCACCCGGGGCGAGATCCGGGCCGCGCTCACGTCCACGATCCCGCCGGGCGGCCTGGACGGTCTGCGGCGCAGGACCCGCGCCCGGGGCGGCCGCTGCCAGGGCCACCACTGCGGCGCGGAGGTGCGGGCGCTGTTCGAAGAGCGGGTGCCGGGGGAACGGCGGAGTGCGGCGGGGCACGGGGAGGGGGCGCGGTGACGCGTGCGGGTGCGGTGCGGGGTGGCGGCGTGGTGAGCCGGGCGGTACGGGGAGGCGCTCGGTGACGGGTGCGGTGCGGGGTGGCGGCGTCGTGAGCCGTACGGTCGGTGTCCTCGTCGTGGGCGCCGGGCCCGCCGGGCTCGCCGCTGCCGCTCGGCTCGCGGCGGCGGGCGCCGACCGTGTCGAGGTCCTGGAACGGGAGGCGACGGCGGGCGGGGTGCCGCGCCACTGCGCCCGGCCGGGGTTCGGCGCGGACGCCCTCGGGCGCGCGCTGGACGGCCCGGCGTACGCACGACGCGCGGTGCGGGAGGCGCTGCGGGCGGGCGCTGCCGTCCGCACCGGCGTCTCGGCCACCGGCTGGGCCGGACCCCTCACCCTGGACGTCACCGCACCGACCGGACTCGAACGCGTCCGGGCGGACGCGGTCGTCCTCGCAACCGGCGCCCGCGAACGGCCCCGCAGCGCCCGTCTCGTCCCGGGCACCCGCCCCGCCGGGGTGCTGACCACGGGCGAACTCCAGCGAACGGTCGCGCGGTTCGGGCGGCGACCGGAGCACATCGGACGCCGGGCGGTGGTCGTCGGCGGCGACCCGGTGGCCCGGGGTGCGGTGCGCACGCTGCGCGCGGCCGGCGTGGCGGTGGCGGCCGTCGTCACCGAACTCCCCTCCCCCGCCGTCGCGTTCGCGGGAGTACCCGTGCTCGTCGGCGCGGTGGTGACGGAGCTGCTCGGGCGCGGCCGCCTGACCGGGGTCGCGGTGCGGAGCGGGGACGGTCGGACGTCCGTGCTGCGGTGCGACACGGTGGTCTTCACCGGCGACTGGATCCCGGACCACGAGCTCGTCCGCGCCCGCGGACTGCCCCTCGCCCGCGGCACCCGGGGGCCCATGACGGATCAGCGCTTCCGTACCGCCGAGCCCGGGGTCTTCGCCGTAGGCAACCTCCTGCGCGGGGTGGAGCCGGCGCTCGTGGCCGCCGCCGAGGGACGGGCGGTGGCCGGGGCGGTGCTCGAACGGCTCGGCGGCGGCCCGTGGCCGACCGTCGGGGTCCCGGTGGCGGCGACGGCCCCGCTGAGGTGGGTGACGCCCGGTCTCCTGGGCCCGGAAGCCTCCACGCCCCTGCTCCTCCGTCCGGAGCGGCGGCTCGTACGGCCGGTCCTGACCGTCACCCAGGACGGCGTCCCTCTGCGGCGGGAGCGGCTGAGCGGGACGCTCGTCCCCTGGCGGTCGGTGCGGCTCGGGGCGCGGTGGACGAACGGCGTGGACCTGGCGGGCGGGCCGGTGACGGTCTCCGCCGAGGAGTAGGAGGGGGTGGAATCCCTACGGGCGGGGCTGCGGTGAACGGGCCCTTCGGCCAGACTGGGCGCATGCCGGACAAGCGCAGTGCGGGTCTCCTGGTCTACCGCCGGACGGCCGGAGGCGTCGAGGTCCTCATCGGTCACATGGGCGGGCCCTTCTGGGCGTCCCGCGAGGAGTCGGCCTGGTCGATCCCCAAGGGCGAGTACGAGCCCGACGAGGCCCCCGAGGCCGCGGCGCGCCGGGAGTTCCTGGAGGAGCTGGGGCTCCCGGCCCCGGACGGGGAGTGGGTCGGCCTCGGCGAGGCCCGCCAGCGGAGCGGAAAGCTCGTCACCGTGTGGGCCCTCGAAGGCGATCTCGACCTGACCGGGGTGGTGCCGGGGACCTTCGTCATGGAGTGGCCGCCCCGGTCGGGCGTGCAGCAGGAGTTCCCGGAGATCGACCGGGTGGGCTGGTTCGCGCCGGAGGCCGCCGCTCCGCTGCTGGTGTCCGGGCAGCGGGTCTTCCTGGAACGGCTGGCGGCGCACCTCGACGGGCGGGCCTGAGCCCGATTGTCAGACCCGTAGGAGAGGGTGGTGAGCGCCGAACTGTCGAGAGGGAGCCCGACATGACCACGATCACCGCCAGCGAGCGCGCGGCCGCCCAGGCGTACCTGCGGCTGCTCGAGTCCACCCAGGCCGTGCTGACCGACCCGCAGCTCGCCCCGTACGCGGGGGTGATGCTGACCCACCCGATGGCGGAGGCGGACGACGCGCTGCGCGCGGCGGGCCTCGCCGGGAACGAGGACCGGCTGCTGCGCCTCGTCTCCGCGCTGCGGGCCTCGCCCGCGACGGCCAGGGGGCGCGCCGGTTGAGGCGGCGCGCCGCCGGTCGCGCCACGTCCTTGGACTCAGCCGCCCAGGCGGACGGGGAGGGCGCGGACGCTGTTGCCGACGAAGCCTGAGTGGCGGGTCAGCTCGGCCTCCGGGACCGCCAGGTCAAGGTCCGGGAAGCGGGTGAAGAGCGCCTCCAGGGCGATCGCGGCCTCCATGCGGGCGAGCGGGGCGCCCAGGCAGTAGTGCGGGCCGTGGCCGAGCGAGAGGTGCTTCACCGTCGTGGCGCGGGTGATGTCGAAGCGGTCGGCGTCCGGGCCGTGCGCCTTCGTGTCGCGGCCCGCCGCCGAGTATCCGGCGAGGACGGGGGTGCCACGGGGGATGAGGGTGCCGTCGACGGTGAGGTCGCGGGTGGGGTAGCGGAAGGGGAAGTAGCTGACGGGACTGTCCCAGCGGAGGGTCTCCTCGACCACGTCGGCCCAGTCGGCGCGGCCCTCGGCGACGAGGGCGAGCTGGTCGCGGTGGGCGCAGAGCGCGCGGACCGCGTTCGTGACGAGGTTCAGGGTGGTCTCGTGGCCCGCGACGATCATCAGGAGCAGGGTGCCGATGAGCTCGGGCTGGCTGAGCCGGTCGCCGCCCTCGTCGCGGGCGGCGATGAGCGCGCTGGTGAGGTCGTCGCCGGGCGCGGCGGCCTTGTCGGCGGCGATGGAGCCCAGGAGTGCGACGAGTTCACGGTTGGCCGCGACGGCCTGCGCGGGCTCGGTGTCGGTGGCGACGATCAGGCTGGAGAGGTGGTGCAGCCGGTTCTGGTGGGCCGGGTCGACGCCGAGGAGTTCGCAGATGACGCCGAGCGGCAGGGGCAGCGCGTAGTGGCGGCGCAGATCGGCGACGCCGTCGCCGGCTCGGGCGGCCTCCGCGAGTCCGTCGAGCAGGCCGGCGGTGACGGTCTCGACGCGCGGGCGCAGCTCCTCGACGCGGCGGGCGGTGAAGGCGCCGCTCACGAGGGTGCGCAGCCGGCGGTGGTCGGCCCCGTCGGCGGTGATCATGCCGGGGACGGTGGCGAAGGTTCTCAGCGGCCAGCCCTCG
This sequence comes from Streptomyces sp. NPDC037410, assembly GCF_055602235.1. NCBI lineage: Bacteria > Bacillati > Actinomycetota > Actinomycetes > Kitasatosporales > Streptomycetaceae > Streptomyces > Streptomyces sp. NPDC037410. The sequence goes on from NZ_JBVJWR010000005.1 coordinate 15,020, forward strand.
GGTATGCGGCCTTCGGCGAGGGCGGTGAAGTGCCGGGGGCCCTTGGCGACGTCGGGGTGGGTGAGGAAGTCGCGCAGCGCGTCGTGGCCGAGCACCGCCATGCCCTCGATCTCGCCGGGCAGCACCACGGGGGCGACGGCGCCCTGGGCGAGCAGCCGGGCGTTCACCGCGTGCGGGCAGCCGCCGGCGGGGTCCATGCGGTGTGGGTTCAAGGGAGGGACTCCTGACTGGCGTCTCGGCGCGTGAGTGGTCAGATCCTACGGTCAACGGGACGGGTCCCGTACGGAGTTGCGGGGCGCCCCCTGCCGCGGTCCGCGCTTCCGCGCCCCCTCGTTGCGGGCCTGCTCCCCCTCGTTGCGGCCTGCTCCCCGCCGTTGTGGGCCTGCTCCCCCTCGTTGCGGCCTGCTCCCCGCCGTTGTGGGCCTGAGCCTCGCCGTTGTGGGCCGGGGAACCGCCCACCCGGGGCGCGGGCCCACACGGGCGGAGCGCCGGCCCGCGTCGGCTCGGGCCCCGGGCAGGAGCGGGCGCCACCCGCGTGGCCGCACGACTCGCCGCCGTACGCCGCACCCGCTCCCCCGGTCGGCGCACTCCGATCTGCGCGCTCCCCACCCCCTTCCTACGGTGGCTGAATGATCGTCACGTCAGCTGTCCGTCACGCCGCCGCCGGTTCCGCGGCGCTGCTGCTCGTGCTGCCCGTTCCGGCGGCCTTCGCCTCTCCCCCGGCCCCCGCGCACGTCGTGGGAGAGCCCACCCCGCCCGCGCGCCAGTACGTCGACCCGGCACGGCTCGACCGGCGGGGAACCCAGGTGCAGCGACTCCCCGGTGCGCCCGCCGTGCCCTCGGTGTCCGCGCTGTCGTGGGTGGTGGCGGACGCCTCCTCGGGCCAGGTGCTCGCCGCCCGCAACGCGCACCGGAAGCTGCCGCCCGCCAGCACCCTGAAGACCCTGTTCGCGCTGACCGCCCTCCCCCACCACGCGCCGTCCGAGCGGCACACCGTGGCCGATTCCGAGCTGACCGGGATCGGGGAGGGCAGCAGCATGGTGGGGGTGAAGGAGGGGTACACGTACAAGGTCTCCGACCTGTGGAACGGCGTCTTCCTCAGCTCCGGCAACGACGCCGTGCACGTCCTGGCGTCGATGAACGGCGGCTGGGAGTCGATGACCCGGCAGATGCAGGAGAAGGCCCGCTCCCTGGGCGCCGAGGACACCCACGTGGTCTCCCCCGACGGGTACGACGCCCCCGGTCAGGTGTCCTCCGCGTACGACCTGGCGGTCTTCGGCCGGGCCGGGCTCCAGGACCCGGACTTCGCCCGGTACTGCTCGACGGCGTACGCGGAGTTCCCGGCCGGCTCCTGGTCGTACGGCATCGCCAACACCAACCGGCTCCTGACCGGCGAGAACGGGGTGGAGCGCTACCCGGGGCTCCTCGGGATCAAGAACGGCTACACGAGCAACGCGGGCAACACCCTCGTCTCGGCCGCCCGTCGCGGCGACCGTACGCTCGTCGTCTCGGTGATGAACCCTCAGGAGGGCGGCGGTTTCGCCGTGTACGAGGAGGCGCGGGAGCTGCTCGACTGGGGCTTCGAGGCCGCGGGCCGGGTGCAGCCGGTGGGCTCGCTCGCGCCGGTACGGGCGAAGGCGGCGGCCGGCTCGGGCACGCGGAACGTGTCGGTGACCCGCCAGGGACGTGGCGCGGAGGCGGAGCCGCCACGGGCTGCACCCGTGCCCCCGAAGCAGGCCACGGAGAACGCCGCGGAGGAGGCTTCCGGCCCGTCGGCCGGCCTTCCGCTGACCCTGGTGGGCTCGGCCTGCGCGGCCGCGCTCGGCCTGTGGGCGTGGCGGCGCAGGAAGCCGGCCGAGCGGGCCTGAGACCCGTGTCATGGACCGCCGCTCGTGCGGCGCCACTGGAGACACCGGACCCGGTGGTGCCGGCGACGGTTCGGTGGGCGCCGCACGATCCGGCTCCCGGCCTGCGGGAAGCCCGTCCGGACCGGTGAGCGGCGCCCTGACAGCCGAAGCCTCACGCGCCCCGCCGGACAACGGCCCCGCGGCCCAAGCCCCCGCCCCGCAGCCTCAGCCCCGTGCCGTCCGCCCCGCCCGGCATCCGAAGGACCCGCGCCGTCCGCCCCGCCCCGCGCCTCAAGCCCCCACGTACTCCGCCAAGTGCTCCCCCGTCAGCGTCTCGCGCGTCGCGATCAGGTCGGACGGGGTGCCCTCGAAGACGATCTGTCCGCCGTCGTGGCCCGCGCCGGGGCCCAGGTCGATGATCCAGTCGGCGTGCGCCATGACCGCCTGGTGGTGTTCGACGACGATGACGGACTTGCCGGAGTCCACGAGGCGGTCGAGGAGGCCGAGGAGCTGTTCGACGTCGGCGAGGTGGAGGCCGGTGGTGGGCTCGTCGAGGACGTAGACGCCGCCCTTGTCGGCCATGTGCGTGGCCAGCTTGAGCCGCTGCCGCTCGCCGCCGGAGAGCGTGGTGAGGGGCTGGCCGAGGCTCAGGTAGCCGAGGCCGACGTCGGCGAGCCGGGCGAGGATGCGCTGCGCGGCCGGGGTGTGCGCCTCGCCGGAGGCGAAGAACTCCGCGGCCTCGGTCACGGGCATGGCGAGCACCTCGCTGATGTCCCGGCCGCCGAGGAGGTATTCGAGCACCGAGGGCTGGAACCGCTTGCCCTCGCAGTCCTCGCAGGTGGAGGAGACGCCGGCCATCATCCCGAGGTCGGTGTAGATGACGCCCGCGCCGTTGCAGGTGGGGCAGGCGCCCTCGGAGTTGGCGCTGAACAGCGCGGGCTTCACCCCGTTGGCCTTGGCGAAGGCCTTGCGGATCGGGTCGAGCAGTCCGGTGTACGTGGCGGGGTTGCTGCGCCGGGAGCCGCGGATCGCGCCCTGGTCGACGGAGATCACTTCTTCTCCGGCGGGGATCGAGCCGTGCACGAGGGAGCTCTTGCCGGAGCCGGCGACACCGGTGATGACGGTGAGGACCCCGAGCGGGATGTCGACGTCGACGTCGCGGAGGTTGTGCGTGGACGCGCCGCGGATCTTCAGGGCCCCGGTGGGCTTGCGCACGGACTCCTTGACGGCGGCCCGGTCGTCGAGGTGGCGGCCGGTGACGGTGTCGGCGGCGCGCAGCCCGTCCACGGTGCCCTCGAAGCAGACGGTGCCGCCGGCGGTGCCCGCGCCGGGGCCGAGGTCGACGACGTGGTCGGCGATCGCGATGGCCTCCGGCTTGTGCTCGACGACGAGGACCGTGTTGCCCTTGTCGCGGAGCTGGAGCAGCAGGTCGTTCATCCGCTGGATGTCGTGCGGGTGCAGGCCGATGGTGGGCTCGTCGAAGACGTACGTGACGTCGGTGAGCGAGGAGCCGAGGTGGCGGATCATCTTGACGCGCTGTGCCTCGCCGCCCGAGAGCGTGCCGGACGGCCGGTCCAGGGAGAGGTAGCCGAGGCCGATCTCGACGAAGGAGTCGAGGGTCAGCTGGAGCGCGGTGAGCAGCGGCGCCACCGACGGCTCGTCGAGTCCGCGGACCCAGGCGGCGAGGTCGCTGATCTGCATGGCGCAGGCGTCGGCGATGCTGATCCGCTTGATCTTCGAGGCCCTGGCGCCTTCGCTGAGCCGGGTGCCGTCGCACTCGGGGCAGGTGGTGAAGGTGACGGCCCGCTCGACGAAGGCCCGGATGTGGGGCTGCATGCCCTCCTTGTCCTTGGCCAGGAAGGACTTCTGGATGCGCGGGACCAGGCCTTCGTAGGTCATGTTGATGCCGGCGATCTTCATCCGGACCGGCTCGTGGTGGAGGAAGTCCGCGAGTTCCTTCTTGGTGTACGTGCGGATCGGCTTGTCCTGGTCGACGAAGCCGGACTCGCTGTAGAGCCGGTAGTTCCAGCCGCCGGCGGTGTAGCCGGGGATGGTGAGCGCGCCTTCGGCGAGCGACTTGGTGTCGTCGTAGAGCTGGGTGAGGTCGATGTCGGAGACCGTGCCCCGGCCTTCGCAGCCCGGGCACATGCCGCCGGTGCGCTGGAACGTCGCCTTCTCGGTCTTCTTGTTGCCGCGCTCGACGGTGATCGCGCCGCTGGCCCGGACCGAGGGGACGTTGAAGGCGTAGGCGCTGGGCGGGCCGATGTGCGGCTTGCCGAGGCGGCTGAAGAGGATCCGCAGCATCGCGTTGGCGTCGGTGGCGGTGCCGACGGTGGAGCGGGGGTCGGCGCCGAGGCGCTGCTGGTCGACGATGATCGCGGTCGTCAGGCCTTCGAGGACGTCGACCTCGGGGCGGGCGAGCGTCGGCATGAAACCCTGCACGAAGGAGCTGTACGTCTCGTTGATCAGCCGCTGGGACTCGGCGGCGATCGTGTCGAACACGAGGGAGCTCTTGCCCGAGCCGGAGACCCCGGTGAAGACCGTGAGGCGGCGCTTCGGGATCTCGATGCTCACGTCCTTGAGGTTGTTCTCGCGCGCGCCGTGCACGCGGATCAGGTCGTGCCGGTCGGCGGCGTGCGGTGCGTCCGCCTGCTCGTCCGCCCTCGGGGCCTTGCTCATCGTGTCTCCAGCCTTCGCGTTCATGGCTGTCACGCTACTGGCGGCACGGGGGCCACGCTTCTCGATTCCTGCTCTTCTGCGTCGTGACGTACCGCTCCGCGGCGAGGACGGCCTCTCCGGCGGTGCGCACTCCCATCAGTACGCACAGGGTGTACGCCGTGTCCTCGAAGCGCCGGCGGGCCGACAGGTCGCACGGCCTGTCCAGCACGGTCCGCTCCTGGGCGCGGAAGTGCCGGAGCAGCCGGTCGACGGTGTTCCTGTCGGGCAGCAGCATGGCCGTTTCTCCTGTCTCCTGAGTCGCTCCATACTCCCGGCCGTCGGCCACGCCCGCGACCGATACGGACACGCTGGGTGACCGGTGTGGCCAGGGATGGCTGCCGGAATGCGGTTCCGCCGCCCATGGCAGAGGGTCGGAGACATGAACCCGAGCACGCTTTCGCGCGTCGTCGTCACCGGTGCCACCGGCAACGTCGGCACGAGCCTGGTCCGCATCCTGGCCCGTGAACCGGGTGTCGGCTCCGTCCTCGGCATCGCCCGGCGCCGGCCGGGCCTCGACCTCCCCGGGGTGGAGTGGGCCGAGCTCGATCTCTCCCGCGAGGGGGACGAACCCCGGCTCGCGCAGTACGTGGCGGACGCGGACGCGGTGGTGCACCTGGCCTGGCGGTTCGGGCCGACCCACGACCCGGTGGAGACCTGGCGGACCAATGTCCTGGGCTCGGTCCGCGTCTTCGACGCGGTGGCGGCGGCGCGGGTGCCGGTCCTGGTGTACGCCTCCTCGGTGGGCGCGTACTCCCCGGGGCCCGAGGGCGGTGCCCCGGTGTCCGAGTCCTGGCCGACGCACGGCTGGCCGGGCGCCGCGTACACCCGGGAGAAGGCCTATCTGGAGCGGGTCCTCGACACCTTCGAGCGGGATCATCCGCTGACCCGGGTGGTGCGGATGCGTCCGGCCTTCCTGTTCAAGGAGGAGTCGGCGAGCGGGCAGCGGCGGATCTTCGCTGGGCGGTTCTTCCCCGGCCAGCTGATGCGGCCCGAACTGCTGCCGCTGCTCCCGGAGTTCCAGGGGCTGCGTTTCCAGGTCCTGCACACCGATGACGCGGCGGACGCCTACCGCAGGGCGCTCCTGCGGGACGTCCGGGGTGCGTTCAACCTGGCCGCGGAGCCGGTGATCGACGGCCCGACGCTGGGCGGGCTGCTGAACGCCAAGCCGGTGAAAGTGCCCGCCGGGGCGGTACGGGGTGCCCTGTCGGCGGCCTGGCGGCTGCGGCTCGTCCCGGCCTCCCCGGGGCTCTTCGACGCGCTGCGGCAGCTGCCGCTGCTCGCCACCGAGCGGGCCCGGCGGGAGCTGGGCTGGGAGCCGGCGGCGAGCTCGCTCGACGCCCTGGAGGCGTTCCTGCGCGGAGTCCGCGCGGGCGCGGGCGACGACACGGCTCCGCTGGCGGGGCACCGCATCGGCTGACGGCACCCCGCCGGGGGCGGGCGCGCGGGTCCCTCAGCGGGCGGCGGACCAGTCGACGAGGCGTATCGCTGCGCCCGCGGCCTCGCGGCCCCGGCAGTGGGCGCGGTGGCGGCGCAGCAGGGCGTCGATGTCGAGGTGGCGGGCGAACTCGGGGCGGGCGGCGAGGCGCTGGGCGTAGGCCCAGAGCGCGGGGTGCGCGGCGACCCGGTCCATGGCGGCGGCGTCGAGGTGCCAGCGGTGCACGGTGTCGAGCTGGACGAGGGTGGCCCAGACGTGCACGTCGGCGGCGGTGGGGGCGTCGCCGAGGACGTACGGGTGGTGGGCGAGGCGGCGTTCCAGGGAGCCGAGCGCGGCGAAGAGGACGGTGAGCGGGTCGTGGTGGGCGGCGGTGTCGTCGAGGCCGAGTTCGCCGGCGCGCTGGGCGGCCCGGTTGACGCTCCGCTCGCACAGGTCGGCGATCGCGTCGATGGTGTCGCGGTGCGGCTCGGGGAGCAGCTCGGGTCCGTCGCCGCGGAAGTGCAGGGCGAGGTCGCGGAGGATGTCGGGGACGTGGGTGCTGACGATCCGTCCGGTCCATCCGTCGCTGAGGACGGGGGCGGCGGCCGGGCCGGTGTAGAGGTGGGCGCTCGCCTCGTACAGCGGGCGGAGCGCGGCGTACCCGCCGTCGGGAGTGTCGGGGGTGCCGGGGAGCACGGTGAGCGGGAGCGTGTCGCCGAGTCCGAGCAGGCTGTGGGTGAGGGCGATGCCCAGACACCGGGGGTCGGCCGGGTCGACGTGCAGGCGGTAGCGGTGCGGGACGGCGTAGTGGCCGCTGCTCGCGTCGCGGCCGATGCGGCCACGGAAGACGGGCACGGCGACGGAGGCGGGCAGGAGCGAGGAGGGGACGACGATGGACATGGTTCTCCCTTGGGGGTGCTCGGTGCCGGGCGGTGGGGCGGCGCGACGGCTCCGGTCGCGACGGGCGGGGCGGGCGAGGCGGGCGGGGCGGGCGAGGCGGCAGCGGCCGCGCGAGGCCCGGGGGCAGCGGAGGTTCGGGAAGAGGAGGGACCGCGGCGGGCGGCTCAGTGCACGGGGTGAACGCCCGCGCGGGGCCGGCGACTCGCCGCGCTGCAGACCCTCAGCAGATCGATGTGCCGGCGGGAGGTGAGGGGCAGCGAGCGCGGGAGGGGAGCGGCGGGCGAGGTGTCCGTCCGGCCGGTGCGTGCCATGGTTTTCCTACCTGTTCGCTCGGTTTCCCGTCCCCGAGTGTCCGGCGGGTCGCGGGCGCCGTCAAGGGTGTCGTGCGCGGGTCGCCACGCGGGCGCACGGATCGGGACACGGCCGTGCGGAATAATGCGCGCATGCGCATTTCAGCCAGGGCCGACTACGCGGTGCGGGCCGCCCTCCAGCTCGCCGCGGCCGAGGACGCGGGGCCGCTGAAGGCCGAGGCCATCGCGGCGGACCAGGACATCTCGCACAAGTTCCTTGAGGGCATCCTCGGCGACATGCGCAAGGGCGGTCTGGTGCAGAGCCAGCGCGGCGGCAACGGCGGGTACTGGCTGGCCCGGCCGGCCGCGACGATCTCCGTCGCGGACGTCATCCGCTGCGTGGAGGGCCCGCTGGTCTCCGTGCGGGGGGAGCGGCCGCCGGACCTGTCGTACACGGGTCCCGCCGAGTCGCTGCTGACGCTGTGGATCGCGCTGCGGGCGAGCGTCCGAGGCGTCCTCGGGGTGTCCCTCGCGGAGCTCGCGGCGGCGAAGCTGCCGGCCGGGATCGTCGCGCTCGCGGACGACCCGGAGGCGTGGACCAACCCCTGACCCGGCGTGGTCGACCTCCCGCCACCTGCGCGAACCCGACACCGTCTCGGTGATCGATACGACCTTGTCCAGCTCGTGGACGCCCCTTGGGGCCGCGCGGTCGCCTCTGCCAGTATCCCTACTATTCCAGTGGGGATACTAGGGATCAGGTGAGGTGACGTGAGTACGCCGAGGAAATCGCCGAAGAGACCAGCGATACGCACCGCCTCCGCACCGCACGGCCGGCCCGTCGAGCGGCCCGCCGACGACGAGATCTGGCCCCGCGTCACCCGCGAGCTCGCCGACGACCTCGCCGTCGACGCCCTCGCCAGGGACCGGGCCGGCAAAGCCCCCTTCGACGAGGTCGCGCGCCTCCAGGAGGCGGGACTGCCCACCCTCCTCACGGCACCGGGACCGACCCGTCGGGGCGCGGACTGGCGGGCGGCCTGTGCGGTCGTACGGGAGATCTCCGCCGCCGACAGCTCGGTCGGCGAACTCCTCGCCCACCACTACGCGCTGTCCTGGACCAGCCGCTTCTTCGGCCCCGGACCCGACACCGGCGACGCGCTCGCCCTCGACGTCCGGACGGCCGAGGAGCACTGGCTGCTCGCCGGCGGCGTCGAACCACCGCGCGGCGAGTCCGGCCCCGGCCTCACACTCACCCCCGACGGCGGCCCCGGCGGCGGCTGGATCCTCGACGGCCACCGTGCCTTCGCCTCCGGCGTGACGGTCGCCGACCGGCTCGTCGTCGGCGCACGGCCCGGCGGCACCGGCGACCTGCTCGTCGTCCTCGTGGACCCCGCCCACCCGGGGGTGTTCACGGAAGCCGCCGCGGACCGTTTCGGTCAACGCCTCGCCGGAGCCGGCACCGTCACCTTCGACCGGGTCCCGGTGGAGGCCGGGCACGTCCTCGGCGCCCTCCCGCACGACGAGCACGCGGTCGCGCCCTTCACCACCCTCGCCCCGCTCGCCCTGCGGCTGCTCCTCGTCCAGGTCGGACTCGGCATCGCCGAGGGCGCGCTCGCCGAGGCCCGGGACATCAGCCGCGCCGGACAGGCGGGACCCGGCGGCGCGGGAGGCACGTCCGCGGACGCCGGGGACGACCCGTACCTCCTGCTCGCCTACGGGGAGCTGGCGACGGCCGCGCACGCCGCCGCCGCGGTGGTGGAGCGGGCGACGGACGCCCTGGCGCGGGGGCTGCTCGCCGAGTGGTCGCTGGGCCTGGAGGAACGTGCCGACATCGCCGTCCTCGTGGCGGCGGCCGAGACCGTCACCGGCCGGACGGCGGTCCACGTCACCACCCGCGTCCTAGAACTCGTCGACGGCACGACCGGCGCCGAAGCCCGCGGCGGCGGGCCGGGCTTCGACCGCTTCTGGCGCAACGCCCGCGCGCTCACCGTCCCCACACAGGCGGCCCACCGGCTCCGCGACATCGGGGACCACTACCTCAACGGCACCCACGCCCGGCTGACGCTGCTGGCGTAGGGGGTGTCTCGGGGCCGGACGGACCGGCATGTCGGGACGTCCGGCCCTCTCGTCGAGGCGCCGGATGGCCCAAGCTGGAGGCAGAAGGGCCCGCCGCCGGGCGGGCCCGTCATGACACGCACGGAGGCAGCCTGATGAGTCGTGAGATCGTCGCAGGGGTGGACGGTTCCCCCGAGAGCCTCGCCGCGGCCGGCTGGGCCGCCCGGGAGGCACTGCACCGGGGCCTCCCGCTACGGCTCGCGCACGCCTGGCGCTGGGAGCCGCTCGACCTGCCTCTGGTCCAGGACCCCGACGAGCAGCAGCGCGCGGCGTACGCCGTCCTGCGCGAGGCCGAGGCCACCATCGCCGAGCGCCACCCGGAGCTGGCGCTCACCGCCACCCTGCTCCCCGACACCCCGGTCTCCGCGCTGCACGGCACCGAGGACACGGCCGAGATGCTCGTCATCGGCTCGCGCGGCCACGGCGCCCTCGTCGGCTTCCTGCTCGGCTCGTACGGGCAGCAGATCATCGCCGGCGCCTCCTGCCCCGTCGTCGCCGTCCGGTCCCGCGACGGCGAGCAGGCCGAACCGCCCTCGGGGTACGTGCTCGTCGGCCAGAACGGCACCCCCGAGGACAGCGCGGCCGCGCTCGGCTTCGCCTTCGAGACCGCCGCCGCGCGCGGGGCGGCCGTGCGGGCCGCGCGCGCCTGGAGCCTGCCGTCGCTGTACGCGTACAGCCCGGGCTCGATGCGGCTCGCGGACGAGGCCGGCGGGCTCGTCCCGTACGAGGAGAAGGCGCTGCGCGAGGCACTCGCCCCGTGGCGCGAGCGGTACCCCGACGTGCCGGTCGCCGAGCACGTCGAGCTGGGCAGCGCGGGCGAGGTGCTGCTGTCCGCCTCGGGCGGCGCCCAGCTCCTCGTCGTCGGCCGGCGGGCGAAGCGCGGGGCCCTCGGGTCGCGGATCGGTTCCGTCGCGCACGCGGCGCTCCACCTCGCGCCCTGCCCGGTGGCGGTGATCCCGCAGGGCTGACAGGCTCGGACGTGGGTTGACGCGCCGCGTTGACGAGGTGTGTCGGGGCGGGCAGCGCCGGAAAGCCTTACCGCCGTCGCCCCGGTGGCTCTCACGGCACCGGAACACCCGGCGACCTCGGCGAGAGAGCGGAGCTCCATGCGGCACCACGACCGTCCCGACCACACCGAATCGATCCAGGACCCGGCGCACCCCGACCGCCCCGACCGCCTCGACGACCACCGGCCCCGCTCCGTGGGCCGGCACCGCAGAGCGGGCGGGGCGCGGCGGCACGGCCCGCGCCGTCCGTCCTTCCGTACGGCGGTCCTCCTCGGCGGATCCGCGGCGGCGGCGCTCACGGTGGTGACCGGGATGTACGTGGCCACGCCGGCCACCGGCACGACGCCGGCCGGGGCGCCGGACGAGGTCGCCGCGGCACCGGTGTGGGCCGTCGCGGCACCCGGTCAGGCCGTCGCCGAGAAGGCCGCGCGGTTCGTGCAGGACGTCGTCGAGCTGGCCAACGCCGAGCGCGAGAGGGCCGGTTGCGGGCCGCTGCGCTCCGAGGGCCGTCTGCGGAACGCCGCCCAGGGGCACGCCGACGACATGGCCGCCCGCGACTACTACGAGCACCACAGCCCGGAGGGCCGGGACGCGGGCGACCGGATGAGCGGCGCGGGGTACGCGTGGTCGGCCTGGGGGGAGAACATCCACCGCGGGCCGAAGACCCCGGCCAAGGCCATGGCGGACTGGATGGACAGTCCCGGGCACCGGGCCAACATCCTCAACTGCTCGTTCAGGGACATCGGCGTCGGCGTGACCCTCGCCGCCAACGGGCCCTGGTGGGTGCAGGACTTCGGCACCAGACGCTGAGGACTCGCCTCAGGGGGCGGCCAGTTGCTGCACCCAGATGCGGCCGGCCGGACCGGGCACCGACGCCACGCCGGTGTCCCGGTACCGGCAGTCGAGCATGTTCTCCTCGTGCATGGCCCCGTCCCGCCAGTCCTCGACGACGGCCTCCGGACCGGCCGCGCCGCGCGCGAGGTTCTCGGCCCAGGCGCTCCAGTCGTATCCGGCGGCGGTGATCCGGGCGTCCGCGAAGTCGCCCTCGAGGCTGCTGTGCCCGTAGTAGCCGCGCGCGACCATGTCGCGGGCGTAGGCCCGGGCCGCGGCGACCAGCCGGGGATCGGTCCGCAGCGGCGCGCAACCGGCCGCGGCCCGCAGCCGGTTGACGAGCAGGGTGACCCGCTCCCCCGCATCGGGTGCGGGCGTCGGGCGCGGAGTGCGGCGGGGTGTGGGGGCGGCGGTCGTCGGTGCGGGGGTGGTGACGGCCGGGCTGGGCGAGGCCGTGGCCGGGGCGGCGGTCACGGGAGGCGCGGCAAGCGGCCGCCCGGGCCTGACCTGCGCCTCCGGCCGCGGAGGTACGAGGAGGGCGACCGCCCCGAGCACGGCGACGGCCACGACCCCGGCGGCAACGGCCCGCCGCGGCGTTACGGACCGCCCGGCGGCAGCGGAGGTGTCGGCGTGCGCGGGCGCGTGCCCGGCGCGGGGCCCGTGGGTCTGCGCGGGCACGTGAGCCACGCCGTCGGCGCCGGACGCGCCGGGCACATCGGACGCGTCCGGCACGTCGGGCACGTCGGACGCGTAGGCCGCCCACTCCGTCGCCGGTGTGTCCGTCAGTGTGATCGCGGCCGTCAGGGGTGGGACCAGGCCGATGCCGACGAGGAGGCCCTCGACGGGGACGAGGCCGCGGCGGCCGGTCGCGCGGGAGGTGCAGGCGGCGCAGGTGCGCAGATGGCGGGCTATCCGCTTGCGCCAGAGCGGGGAGGGGCGGCCGTCCCAGGCCTCGACGGTCCCGGCGAGCTCCGGGCACGGCGGCAGCGCGTCCAGGGCGCGGACCACGGCGCGGCCGGTGTCCAGGCGTTCCTTCATCCGCTTGACGCGGACGGCGGCGTGCTGCGGGGTGACGCCGAGGCCTGCGGCGAGCTCGGCGCGGGTGAGTTCGCCGGCGGCCTCCAGCCACCACAGGGCGAGGAGTTCGGCGTCGTCCTCGTCGAGCCAGCGCGTCGCGCGGGCCACGTCGCGGCGCTGTCCGGACAGGCCGAGGCGGAGGATGGTGAGTTCGGTGAAGTCGCCGGCCGGGTCGGCGAGGTCCGAGGCCCGGTCGAGGCCGGGCACGGGCGCGCGCCGGTGTTCGTGCCAGCGGCGCCGTATCCCGTTCATGGCGATGGCGACGAGCCAGGACCGGAAGCGGGACGGGTCGCGGAGGGCCGTGAGGCCGTCGAGGGCGCGGACCATCGTCTCCTGGACGATGTCGTCCGTGTCGGCGTGGCCGTCGAGGGCCCGGCCGACGATGTTGTGGACGAGCGGCAGGTGAGCGCGGAGCAGGGTGTCCCTGGCGTCCGCGTCACCCGCCCTGGCCGCCTCCACGAGGGCGGTGGTGCGCCGCTCGTCGCTGTGCATGGTGTGCTCCCTCATCCCTGGTCCGAGTCCCCCGTCATGGGAGATCCGTGGGCGCGGGAGGGATAACACTTTTTACGGATGGCCTCTTACGGGTCGGCGGTCATCTCGGTGGTACGGGCAGGCTCGGGACCGTGGCCCCGTTCCCCTCCCGGACGGCCGCCACGACGGCGTCGTGGAGCTCGCGGCTCTCCTCCTCCGAATCGCACGGAACGGGACTGCCCGACATGGTGAACCAGTCGGATGCGCCGCTGTACTGCACGGCCACGCGTGCCTCGCGCTCGGCCCAGGTCGTGTGGACGGTCAGATCGCCCGTGACGACTCCGGCCTCGTCGGTCAGCACCCCACCTCGCCCGGTGTAGACACCGGCGGTCGTCCAAGATGCCCAGCTCATGCCCTCCAGGGTCACACCCGGAAGTGAGATGCGCCACCGACGGGACCGCCCCGGCCGGAGGAGTTCCGGCCGGGGCGGTACGGGTCACGCGCCGGGGCGGGCGACGGGTCCTTCGCCGGTCAGGCGAGGGAGGCGACGGCCTCGTTGAACGTGGCGGACGGGCGCATCACGGCCGCGGCCTTGGCCGGGTCGGGCTGGTAGTAGCCGCCGATCTCGGCCGGGGAGCCCTGGACGGCGATGAGCTCGTCGACGATCTTCTGCTCGTTCGAGGCGAGGGTCTCCGCGAGCGGGGCGAAGGCCTTGGCCAGCTCCGCGTCCTCGGTCTGGGCGGCCAGCTCCTGGGCCCAGTAGAGGGCCAGGTAGAAGTGGCTGCCGCGGTTGTCGATACCACCGACGCGACGGGTCGGCGACTTGTCCTCGTTGAGGAAGGTGCCGGTGGCGCGGTCGAGGGTGTCGGCGAGGACCTGGGCGCGGGTGTTGCCCGTGCTGGTCGCGAGGTGCTCGAAGGAGGCGGCCAGGGCGAAGAACTCGCCGAGGCTGTCCCAGCGGAGGTAGTTCTCCTTGACGAGCTGCTGGACGTGCTTCGGGGCGGAGCCGCCGGCGCCGGTCTCGAAGAGGCCGCCGCCCGCCATCAGCGGGACGACCGACAGCATCTTGGCGCTGGTGCCCAGCTCCAGGATCGGGAAGAGGTCGGTCAGGTAGTCGCGCAGGACGTTGCCGGTGACCGAGATGGTGTCCTCGCCGCGGCGGATGCGCTCCAGGGAGAACGTGGTGGCCTCGACCGGGGACAGGATCCGGATGTCCAGGCCCTCGGTGTCGTGCTCCGCCAGGTACTGCTTGACCTTGGCGATGATCTGGGCGTCGTGGCCGCGCTCCGGGTCCAGCCAGAAGACGGCCGGGACGCCGGTGGCGCGGGCGCGGGTGACGGCCAGCTTGACCCAGTCCTGGATGGGCAGGTCCTTGGTCTGGCAGGCGCGGAAGATGTCGCCCTCGGCGACCTCCTGCTCCAGGACGGCGTTGCCCTCGGAGTCGACGAGGCGGACGGTGCCGGCCTGGGCGATCTCGAAGGTCTTGTCGTGGGAGCCGTACTCCTCGGCCTTCTGCGCCATGAGGCCGACGTTCGGGACGGAGCCCATGGTCGACGGGTCGAAGGCGCCGTGGGCGCGGCAGTCCTCGATGACGGCCTGGTACACGCCGGAGTAGCTGTGGTCCGGGAGGACCGCGAGGGTGTCGGCCTCCTGGCCGTCCGCGCCCCACATGTGGCCGGAGGTGCGGATCATGGCCGGCATCGAGGCGTCGACGATGACGTCGGACGGCACGTGCAGGTTGGTGATGCCCTTGTCGGAGTCGACCATCGCGAGGGCGGGGCCCTCGGCGAGCTCGGCCTCGAAGGCGGCCTTGATCTCGGCGCCGAGGCCGTGCGGGATGGCGTCGAGGCCGGCCAGGACGGTGCCGAGGCCGTCGTTCGGGGACAGGCCGGCGGCGGTGAGCACCTCGCCGTACTTGGCGAAGGTGTTCGGGAAGTAGGCGCGCACGACGTGGCCGAAGATGATCGGGTCGGAGACCTTCATCATCGTGGCCTTGAGGTGCACGGAGAAGAGCACGCCCTCGGCCTTGGCGCGGGCGACCTGCTCGGCGAGGAAGGTGTTCAGGGCGGCGGCGCGCATGACGGCGGCGTCGACGACCTCGCCGGCGATGACCTTCAGCGGCTCGCGGAGCTCGCTGACGGTGCCGTCGGCGGCGGTGAACTCGAAGCGGAGGGTGTCGTCCTTGGCGATGACGGCGGACTTCTCCGTGGCGGCGAAGTCGTTCTCGCTCATCGTGGCGACGTTGGTCTTGGACTCGGGGGTCCAGGCGCCCATGCGGTGCGGGTGGGTCTTGGCGTAGTTCTTGACCGAGCCCGGGGCGCGGCGGTCGGAGTTGCCCTCGCGCAGGACCGGGTTGACGGCCGAGCCCTTGATCTTGTCGTAGCGGGCGCGGACGTCCTTGTCCTGGTCCGTCTGCGGGTCGTCCGGGTAGTCCGGGAGGGCGTAGCCCTGCGCCTGGAGCTCGGCGATCGCGGCCTTGAGCTGCGGGATGGACGCCGAGACGTTCGGCAGCTTGATGATGTTGGCGCCGGGGGTCTTGGCCAGGGCGCCGAGCTCGGAGAGGGCGTCGGCGATGCGCTGGCCCTCCTCCAGGAACTCGGGGAAGACGGCGATGATGCGGCCCGCGAGGGAGATGTCACGCGTCTCGACCGTGACGCCGGCCTGCGAGGCATACGCCTGGACCACGGGCAGGAACGAGTACGTCGCCAGGGCAGGCGCCTCGTCAGTGTGGGTGTAGATGATGGTCGAGTCAGTCACCAGGTGCTCCGCTCCACGTCTGCGTATGCGAGATTGCTCGACATCAAGATATCTCGTGATCGCGGTCCTCGGTAAAGGGCCCCACGAGCTCGGCGTCGTGCTGGACGCCCGCGGCCTCGACGAAGGGCCCGCCGAGCCGGTACGCGGCGGGGGCGCCGTCCACGTCGACGCGGCGCAGCAGCGCGAGCACGATCAGCCCGGCGGCGGCGACGACCCCGGCGGCGAGGGCCTGGCCGCAGCGGTGCGCGAGCCGGAGCTCGGCCGGGTCGTACGGGGCGGTGGCGGGCAGTGCGAGGGTGTCGCCGAGCAGCCAGAGTCCGGCGCCGAGGCCGGCCAGGGCGAGGAGGGCGAGCGGGACGGTCACGGGGAGGCCGGGCAGGGCGGGCCCGCGCCGGGGGCCCGGGCGGACCTTGCCCCTGCGGGCGATCAGGGCGAGGAGTCCGGAGGTCACGGCGAGGGCGACGAGGGCGGCGGCGATGACGTCGCCAGGCCGGTGCTGCCCCGAGGCGATGGTGTACGCGCCGACGGCGGCGGCCCAGAGGGTGGCGGCGCCGACGGCGAGGGCGCGCGTCCGGTAGGGGGCGACGAGGACCAGGCCGAGGGCGACGCCGACGGCGAGGGTCGTCTGGGCGCTGGGGAAGCCGCTCGGGAGGAGGGCGCCGGCGGTGTCGACGAGCCGGGGGCGGGGCGCGTACCGCTGGAGGAGCCCGGTGACGGCGAGTGCGGTGACGACCGCGCCGGCGGCGGCGCCGGTGAGGGCGTACCGCTTGCGTATGAGTCCGGTGGCGAGGAGGACGACGCAGCCGAGGATCAGGGAGAAGGTGGTGAGCCCGGCGAGCGAGGGGTGATCGCGGAGGATCGTGGCGGCGACGCCGTCGGCGCGCCGTCCGGTCACGGCGGCGTCGCCCCAGCGGCGGCCGGTCGCGGTGAGTACGAGTCCCGCGTAGACGACCGTGAGGAGGAGGACGGCCCCGAGGCAGGCACGCCGGGTCCGGGTGCGGACCCGTGTGCTGAACGAGCCGGCGGCCTCGCCGGCCACGGCGGCGTACCACCAGGTGTCACCGGTCTCCAGCGGCCTCGGGGAGCCGCCGGCGCGGGGCCTGTCGTAGGAAGCCATGCCCCGATTCGAACCCACGCGCGCCGGTGGCGCCCGCTGGACTCACCCGAACGACACGCCGAGGGGCGGGGGCCGTGTTCAGCGGTCCCGGCGCCGGACCTGCGCCGGCCCAGGAGGGCGGTCCCGCCGAGCAGTCCGAGGAAGGTCGCCACGTCCAGGTCGGAGCGCAGCGCGAGGTCGTCCGAGAGCTGCCCGAAGACCTGGACGGCGAACGCGGCGGCCATCGCCAGTTGCCCCCAGCCGTGCGGTGCCGGGCGGGCGACGTGCCGCCGCGACCAGGGCGGCACCCAGCCGGCGCGGAGCGCGGCCGCTCCGGAGAGCCCGAGCAGGAGCGCCGGCGCGCCCGCTATGACGACGTACCTGTCCATGTCCGCCCCCTGGTCCCCCGGCTCCGTGCCGGAGCGCGGGCCGATCATGCCACAGCGAGGCGACCCCGGTCGCGGTCGTGGCGGCGCGTGCCGTACAGGGTGAACGCCGTGTTCACCAGGGCGACATGACTGAGCGCCTGGGGCATGTTCCCGAGCTGGCGGCCCGCCACGGGGTCCCACTCCTCGGCGAGGAGCCCGACGTCGTTGCGGACGTCGAGGACCCGCTCGAAGACGGTCCTGGCGTCGTCGGCGCGGCCGGTCATGGCGAGCGCGTCGGCGTACCAGAACGTGCAGGCGACGAAGCTCCCCTCGGTGCCGCCGAGGTCGTCGAGCTCGTGCCGGCCGCCGTCCCGGACGTCGCCGTACCGGCGCAGGAAGCCGTGGTCGTCGAGCCGTTCCATCGCCCGGACGGTGCCGAGGACGCGGGGGTCGCCGGCCGGGAGGAAGCCGATCCGGGGGATCAGCAGGGCGGTGGCGTCGACCTGTTCGCTCCCGTAGTACTGGGTGAACGACCGCTGTTCCTCGCTCCAACCCCGCGCGCAGATCTCCGCGTGCAGTTCGGCGCGGAGCGCCTGCCAGCGGGCGAGGGAGGCGCGCAGTCCGGCGACGCGGGCGAGGCGGACGGCGCGGTCGGCGGCGACCCAGGCCATGACCTTGGAGTGGACGAAGTGGCGGCGCGGGCCCCGGACTTCCCAGATACCCTCGTCGGGTTCCCGCCAGCGTTTGCCGAGGTACTCCAGGAGCGAGGCCACCAGGGCCCAGGCCGCGGGGTCGAGGGCGATGCCCGCGCGGACGGCCGAGTAGACGGTGCTGAGCACCTCGCCGTAGATGTCGAGCTGGAACTGGCCGACGGCGGCGTTGCCGAATCTGACGGGGCGTGAGTCCTCGTAGCCGGGCAGCCAGTCGGCGTACGTCTCGGGGAGCCGCCGCTGGCCCTCGACCCCGTACAGCGGCTGGAGGTCGGCGGGGTCGCCCGCGACGGCGCGCAGCAGCCAGTCCGTCCAGGCCAGCGCCTCCCTGCGGTACCCGCTGCGGAGCAGACAGGAGAGGGTGAAGGTGGAGTCCCGCAGCCAGCAGAAGCGGTAGTCCCAGTTGCGGCCGCCCCCGACGCACTCGGGCAGTGAGGCGGTGGCGGCGGCGACGATGCCGCCGGTGGGGGCGTAGGTGAGGGCCTTGAGGGTGAGCAGGGAGCGGATCACGGCCTCGCGTGCGGGGCCTTCGTAGCGGAGGGCGGCGGCCCATTCGTTCCAGAAGGCGAGGGTGCGGGTGAGCGCGGCGGCGACGCCGGCGGGCGAGAGCGGCGGGGGCGCGGGGGCGTGGGAGGGGCTCCAGCCGAGGACGAAGGCGACCCGCCGGCCGGCGGTGACGGTGAACTCGCAGCTCGTACGGTCCCGGGTGACGTCGAGTTCGACGCCGGGCCCGCAGGAGAGCCGGGCGGCGTCGGGTCCGGCGACGGAGACGACGGTGCGGCGGTCCGTGGCGCGGGTCCAGGGCACGATGCTGCCGTGGTGGAACCGGACCCTCAACTCACCCCGCACGGCCACTCGTCCGGCGATCCCCTCGACGACCCGGACGATCCTCGGGCCGCCGCCGGACGGGAGGCCGCCCCGACAGCGGGGCGGCATGAAGTCGGTGACCCGGACCGTGCCGGTGAGGGTCTCCCACCAGGTGTCGAGGACCAGGGTGTCCCCCCGGTAACTCCTGCGCGTGCAGCGGCCGTCGCCGACCGGGGCGAGGATCCAGCGGCCGTGGTCCGGCTCGCCGAGGAGGCCGGCGAGGCAGGCGGGCGAGTCGAAGCGGGGCGCGCACCACCAGTCGACGGACCCGTCGGTCCCGATGAGCGCAGCGGTCTCCAGGTCACCGACGAGGGCGTAGTCCTCAATTCGCCCTGCCATGACGGGATTGTATTCCTCTCGGAGAACACGCGCAGAAATGGCCCGGTGACAGGGCACGTGATTCCTTCGCGGACGTCCGCATATTCTTCCGATCTCCTTGACGGCATCGCGGCGGGCGCAGGATTCTGAGAGAGCGGTCCGGCACGGAAAGGCCGAACCGGCCAATCAGGGCGTTCCGATAAGTAGCGATTCCCGACGAGCAGCGATTCCCGGTGACCAGCGGTTCCCGATGAGTGAGTGGCGATTCGCGATGAGCGGTGATGCGCATCCGCTGCGCCGGTCGACCGACCGGGCACCCCTCCCCGGCACCCGGACGGTGAGCCTCGTGCTCACGGTCCGCCCCGGTGACGGGCGCCCGGGAGCGGCGCTCGACCGGCTCCTCGGCCAGGTGCCGTCGAGCGTGCGGGAGGTCGTCCTGATCGGCGGTCCCGCCGGGGCGGGCGCCGCGCGCGACGGGCTCCGCGTGGTCCGGCTCGGGGACTGGGACGTCACGCGGGGCGACATCCCGCACGCGGCGCTGCTCGCGGCGACCGGGGATCTGATCGTCCTGATGAACGCCGACGGCAGCATGTCGCCGCACGAGATCCCGCATTACCTGCACTATCTGGAGAGCGGTTACGACTTCGTGAAGGGCTCGCGTTTCATCGCGGGCGGCGACTACGCCGACTATCCGCTGTCGCGGCGGATCGGGCACCGCGCGCTGCTGCGGCTCGCCCGCCGTCTCTACGGTCAGCACCTCACGGATCTCTGGTACGGATTCTGCGCGTTCCGGCGGCCTTTCGTCGACCTCCTCGACCTGCGCGAGGACGGCGTCGAACTCGGGGCCGAACTCGTCACGCACGCACTGCACTACGGGCTGCGCGTCGCCGAGGTGCCGAGCCTCGAACTGCCGCGCCGTCACGGTCCGTCGCATCCCCGTACGATCCGCGACGGCACCCGCATCCTCGGCGCACTCCTCCACGAGCGGCCGCACAACGCCCTGTCGCGCCTGGCGCGCGGACCTCTCCGCAGCCCCTCCGGTTGACGAACCGTGCCGAAGGGTGCTAACGCTGAGATGAGCAGTATTTCAGGACGAACCAGGCCCTGAGGGCACACCCTCGGCAGGGTCGGTTGACGGAAGAGGCTCGACGTGACCTCCAGCCCCCTCAGCCGAACGCCGGTGGCACCCGTTCCGCACCCGCTGCGACGCGTGACCGACTGGCCCCTCGCCGATGCCCGGCGCCGCCCGCTCTGCCGGTCCCCGCGCGCCGCGACGGCCCACCCGGCCCGCCGGGCCTCCGACCGGATCGTCCCCGTCGCCCCTTCGCGCCGGAGCGCGGCGTGCCGGCCGCGCTGCGCCGGCCGTCGGCGGCGCGCCCGTACGGCCCGTACCCGCACCGCCCGCCGCGGCAGCGGCTCAGGCCCATCGGCCCGCTCGTCCGGACCCGCCCCGGCACCCCCGTCCCGCACCTGTGCGGACCCCGTTCCCTGTGACCGTGGGCTCGCCCACGCCGGGAAGCCTCGGAGGCGGGTGCCATGACGAGCGTCCGAGGGCCTCTGCTCGTCGCGGTGTCGGGACCCGACGACGCCGACACGTCCGCGCTCGTACGCCGGCTCGCGGTGCTGCTCCGCGAGCGCGGCGTCACCGTCCTCGCCCTCCCCTGCCGCGGCTGCTTCCTGTGCCGCCGGCGCCCGGTTCCGCCCCGCGTGAGGGACACGGGGGAACCGGGCAGGGACGCGTGGGCGCGGCGCGCCACGGATCCCGAGCGCCGGGGACCCTGGCCGCGCCGTGCCCACGCCCTCTTCGACGCGGGGCTGCTCGCCGCGCGGATCGCCGTGGCCCGGCTGCGCGCGCGGGCGCGGGCGCGCGGTGGGCAGGCCGTGGTCCTGACGGACCGGGGGCCGCTGGACGGCCTGGTGAGGTTCGGTCTCCCGGCCACGTCCCGTGCCGCGGCCGGCTTCCGCCGGATCGCCGACGGCTACGGTCTCACCCTGCTCGTGGAGACCGGCCCCGGGACGCTGCGCGGCCGTGGCCGTGAGGAGACCGCCGGACCGCCGGACGGCTGGTGGGACCGCTGCCGCGGCTGGTCGCGCAGGCTGCCGAGGATCACACGGCTCGACGGCGACGGCGCTCCGTCCCTGGTGACCGAAGCGGCCCTGGTACGGATCCTCGACACGTTGCGGGAACGGGAGCGGGTGGCCGCCGTGCCGGAACACGGCACGGCCGGGGAGCGGCGCCACGTCGTGGTGTCGGTCTACGACGGCGCCGACGACCCCGCCCACCGCAGCGGCGGAGCGCTTGTGGCCGGCAGGGTGGCCCGGCGGCTCGCCGAGGACTTCCGGGTGACCGTCGTGACGGCGGGGCGGTGGGGCGGCACCGAGGACCGGGACGGCATCCGGTACGTGCGGCTCCCGGTGCGCCGGGCGGGCCCGCGCGCCGGGCAGCTGCTGTTCCTCGTGCTGCTGCCGTTCGTCGCCCGCCGGATCCGCCACGACCTGTGGCTGGAGAGCTTCACTCCCCCGTACTCGACGAGCTTCCTGCCCCTGACGTCGGGCGCCCCCGTGATCGGCATCGACCGGGGGCGCCCGGCGGCGGCCTCGCGGAGGCGCCATCGCCTTCCGTGCTTCCTCGTCGAGCGGCTCGGGCTGCGCTGCTACCGGCACATCGTGACGCAGAACAGCGCGGACGCCGCGGCGATCCGCCGGCTCAGCCCCCGGGCCGACGTGCAGGTCATCCCCGACGGGGTGGATCAGCGGCTGCTCGACGAGTCCCTGATCGGGAACGGGCAGTTCATCCTCTTCCTGGGCCGGATCGACACCTGGGTCAAGGGGCTCGACCTGCTGCTCGACGCCTACGACCGGGCCCGGCCCCCGCTCGACCTGCTGCTCGCCGGCAGCGGCGCCGCCGCCGAGGAACGCCGCCTCACCGCGCTCGTCGCCGCCCACAACCGCGATCCGCGGTCGCGGATCCACTGGGTGGGCTTCGCCGGTGAGGAACGCAAGCGCCAACTGCTGCGCGACAGCGCCTTCCTGGTGATGCCGTCGCGACATGAGACCTTCGGCCTGGTGGCCCTGGAGGCCATGGCGTACGGCAAGCCCGTGGTGCACTTCGACCTGCCCGCGCTGCGCTGGATGCGCGGCAACGGCGACGTGGCCGTGCCGCCCTTCGACGTGACGGCGTTCGGCGCGCGGATGACCGAGCTGGCCACGGACTCCGCGCTCCGCCGGTGCCTCGGCCACCGGGCCGGGATCACGGCGCAGCACTACGCGTGGGACGAGATGACGGGCCGCTATCTGGCCCTGGCCCACCGGCTTCTCGACTCACCCGCCGCGGTGCGGCGGCCGAGGAAGAGGGGTGCGTCGTCATGGCAGACGACCCGCTGACCGCCTTCGTCCGGACCGTCCTCGGCACCGGGGTCCCGATGATCGTGCTCTCGCCGCACCTGGACGACGCCGTGCTGTCCTGCGGCGCGCTGCTCGGCTGGGCGGGGCGGCGGGCCCCGGTGACGGTCGCGACGCTGTTCACGGAGGGCGCGCCACCGCCGTACACCCTCTCCGCCCGGCAGTACCTGCGGCAGACCCGGGCCTGCGACGCGGAGGAGCTGTACGCCGACCGGCGCGCGGAGGACCGGCGGGTCCTGGAGCTGCTCGGCGTGGACTGGCGTCACGTCGGCCTGGTCGACGGGCTGTTCCGGCGGCTGCCCCGGTCCCGCCCGGGCCTCGGGCGGCTCGCCCCGCTGCTGCCCGAGCTGGAGCACGTGTACCCGACGTACCGGCTGCATCTGGCCCGGGGCCGGGTCTCCGCGCACGACGCCGAGACCCTGCGGGTGGCCGGGGAGACCATCGACACGCTGCTGCCCGCCCGCTCCGGCGGCCTGGTGCTCGCGCCCCTCGGCGTCGGCGGGCACGCCGACCACGTGCTCGCCCGCACGGCCGCCGAGCGCAGCGGCCGCCGCGTCGTGTACTACAGCGACTTCCCGTACAACCAGACGGCCGACGCCGACGCGGAGTTCACCGGCCGGCACCGGCTGGTGGCCCGTTCCTGGGAGCGGGACCTCGACCGGAAGGCGGAGCTGATCCGGGGCTACCGGACCCAGGCCGACGCGCTGTTCCCCGGGGGCCTCATCCCGCGCGCGCCCGAGGTGTACCTGCTGCCCGGGCCCGCGGACACGGCCGTGTCCCGTGGTCCCGCCCGGCTGCGCGGCACCAGGCCCCGGACGGCCGGCGGTGTGCCGTGGCCGGGCCGTGCGGCCCGGTCCCGGGACCGGCCACCACAGAGGTGCCCGACGCTCCGCGGTGAGCGGCCCCCTGTCCTTCTCCCTACCAG
>NZ_JBVJWR010000005.1:38139-103383 GCF_055602235.1 Streptomyces sp. NPDC037410
C
Source organism: Streptomyces sp. NPDC037410 (assembly GCF_055602235.1). NCBI lineage: Bacteria > Bacillati > Actinomycetota > Actinomycetes > Kitasatosporales > Streptomycetaceae > Streptomyces > Streptomyces sp. NPDC037410. The sequence goes on from NZ_JBVJWR010000005.1 coordinate 38,141, forward strand.
CGCCCCCCCCCACAAACCCCCCCCCCCCAACCTCCTCCGCTTCCCCCCCCCCCCCCCCCCCCCCCCCCCCCCCGGGACCGGCCGCCGCGGAGGTGCCCGATGCGCCGCGGTGAGCGGCCCCGTGTCCTGCTCCTGACCGGCGGTCCGCTGGACGGGGCGGAGGGCGGTGCCGTACGCCTCGCCGGCGACGTCCTGGAGGCGCTGCCGAACGTGGACTTCGTGTGGTTCGCCCGGTGGCCGAACAGACACCGGGACGCTCCGGAGCGCGGGCGGCCGGTCCGCGTCCTGTCCCGGGAGGGGGTGCCGGGCGTCCCCGCGCGGGTGCAGTCCGCGCTCGCCGGGGCGCTGTTCGCCCGCCGGGTCGACCTCGTGCACGTCTTCCTGACCATCGGCCGCACCTTCCCGGTCCTGTCCCGGCTGCGCCCGCTGCTGCTCGGCGGGCGGCCCGTCGTGCACACCGTGCCCGGCGTGACGGACAACCGCTTTCTGGCCCACGGCCGTTCCCTGGGGACGACGGTCGCCCTGTCCGAGTCGATGGCCCGCCGGCTGCGGGCCGCCGACTTCGGCGACGTCCGGGTCGTCCCGCCCATGATCGGTCTCGACGCGTGGCCGTACCTGCCGCGGCCGGAGGGGTTCCCCCTGGTCCTCTTCGCCGGGCACCACGATCCGCACGGCGGGGCGGAGACCGCGATCGAGGCGGCGGCGGAGGCCCACCGGGAGGGGGCCAGGTTCCGTCTGGTGCTCGCGATGCGGGGACGACCGGGGCAGGACACCGCGACCCTCGACGAGGCACTGCGGGAGCGGGCCGGCGCGGCCGGGCTGCCGGACGTCGAGGTGCGCGGTTACGTGGAGGACATGCACGCCCTGCTCGCCTCGGTCCAGGTGCTGCTGTACCCGCCGGTCGTGCTCGGCGGGAGTCCGGACATCCCGTTCACGGTGCTCCAGGCGCTGGCCACGGGCCGGCCGTCGATCCTCAGTGACCTCCCCCAGTTCGCCGACTTCGGGCACGCCGTGCTGCGCGCCCCGGCGGGTGACGGGCGCCGCACCGGGCAGCAGCTGGCGTGGCTGCTGGACCAGCCGCGCTCCTGGGACATGCTCGCGGAGCGGGGACGGGCCCTCGTCGAGGACCACTTCGGCCCCGAGCGCTTCGCCGCCCGGTACGCGGCGCTCTACCGGGAGCTGCTGTCATGAGGGCGCGCGGGTCGGCACCTCGGCGGTGAGCAGGAGGATGCCCGTGTCCCCGTACTCGGGCAGGGTGAGGTCCTTCGGGACCCTGCCGATCCGCAGTCCGGTGGTGCGCGGGGCGAACACGGACCGCAGGGCGGTCTCGTCGACCGGGCAGGCGGGCCAGACCGGGCCGTCGCCGATGCGGTAGCTCGGCATGCGTTCCATGAAGGCGGCCAGGAGGGTGCCACCGGGGCGGACGGCGCGGACGTAGGCCTCACACAGGGCGGTGAACTCGTCGAAGTCCTCGGTGACGCTCTCGGCGACGAAGTTCATCGAGGCGAGGTCGTAGGTGCCGGGGACCAGGTCGTCGGCGGTGCCGCGGACGACCCGCACCCGGCGGAGCGCCTCCGCGCAGTCCTCGGGGAGGGCGGGGTCGAGGGAGCGGCAGAGGGCGTAGAAGGGCCGCCAGCTGTCGTCGATGCCGTGGGTGAGCTGTTCGCTCAGGTAGCGGACGCCGGCGGCGCTGGGTTCGAGGGCGTCGACGGCCCGTCCGGCGGCTCCGGCGAGCATCAGCGGGTACAGGTTGGGCCCGGCGCCGAGTTCGAGGACGCGGGCCAGGGCGCCGGGGGCGAAGCGCCGGTAGACGGCGGAGTGGTGGCGGATGACGCCGATGTCGCAGGGGTGGAGGCGGCGGTAGTTCTCGGCGAGGTAGTCGGCGACGGGCCAGTCGTCCCAGTCGGCGTCCCGGTTGCGGCGTACCCGGCCCGTCGCCGGGGGGCCCTGCGGGGTCCGGTCCATCACTGCTCCGCGGGCGGGCCGGCCGTGACGGGCCGGGGGGCCGCGGCGGGCTGCAGGGTGAACCGCCCGGCGAGCTCGGTGAGGGCGGCGCACAGCTGGTCGATCTCCTCGTCGGTGTTGGCGGCGGTGATCTGGATGCGGAAGCCGACCCGGTCGCGCGGGACGAGCGGGTAGGAGGCGAGGGTGACGTAGATGCCGCGCTCCCAGAGGAAGGTGGCGACGGCGTCGAGGTCCCCGGGGTCGCCGAGCGGGATCTCGATGATCGGCAGGCCGTCGGTGTTGGGGGTGGCGATGCCCAGGCTCCGTACGTGGGCGAGGGTGCGGGCCGTCCTGCGGTACAGGCGGCCCCTGATCTCGTCCCCGCGCTCGTCGTTGAGGTCGAGTCCGGCGAGGGCCGTGGCGAGCGAGGCGGTCGGCGAGGGCCCCGAGTACAGATAGGGGGCCGCCGCCACCTTGAGGTGGTCCTTGAGCCACCTGGGGACGGCGAGGAAGGCGAGCAGCGAGGAGAAGGCCTTGGAGAAGCCGCCGACCAGGACCAGGTTGTCGTACGTCTCTCCCAGGTGGCGCACGATGCTGTTGCCGCGCGAGCCGTACGGGCTGGTCTCGTCGGCGTGGCGCTCCCCGATGACGCCGAAGCCGTGGGCGTCGTCGATGTAGAGGAGGGCGCCGTTCTCCCGGCAGATCCGGGCCAGGACGGGCAGGTCGGGGAAGTTGCCGGTCATGCTGTTGACGCCGTCCATGCAGACGAGCCGCCCGGCGTCGGCGGGTGCGCCGCGCAGCAGGCTGGCCAGCTCGTCCGGGCGGTCGGCGTGGAAGCGGTGGATCTCGGCGCCCTGTCCCCGCGCGCCGACGCAGCCGTCGTACACGGTGCGGTGGGCCTGCGCCTCCACGAAGACCTGTCCGGTGCCGGCGAGGAGCGGGATGACGGACTGGTGGATGAGGGTGATGGTGGGCAGCAGGAGCGTGTCGGGGGCGCCGAGGAGTGCGGTGAGCCGCTCCTCGATGCGGGGGTAGATCCGGGGGCTGCCGATGAGCCGGGACCAGCTGGGGTGGGTGCCCCAGCGCCGGACCTCGGGCTCGATGGCCTCGATGATCTCGGGTTCGAGGTCGAAGCCGAGGTAGTTGCAGGAGGCGAAGTCGACGAGCCAGTCGTCGCCGACCCGGATGCGGCGGCCGTCGACCTCGTCGATGACGGCGTCGCACATGAGGCTGGTCCGCTGGAGGTGCTCCAGGTCCCGCCACCGGGATTCGCGCGGGGGCCCGGCGGCGCGGACGGCGGGGACGGTGGGGACGGCGGGGACGGGCCCCGGCGTGGGGGCGGTCTGACCGGCGGGGGGCCGGGCCGCCGGGCGGCTCGCGGCGGGCGGGGCGCGGTGCAGATAGGACTCGGCCTGGTGGGCGGTCATGGGGCGGGCGAAGAGGTAGCCCTGCCCGTACCGGCAGCCCATCCCGGCGAGCAGCGCCCGCTGTTCCTCGTGCTCGATGCCCTCGGCGACGACCTGGAGGCCGAGGACGTCGGCGATGCGCACGATGCCCTCCACCAGCGCCACCTGCTGGGGGTCGGTGGTGATGTCGTCGATGAACGACTTGTCGACCTTGAGGACGTCGATGGGGAACTCGCGGAGGTAGCTGAGCGAGGAGAATCCGGTGCCGAAGTCGTCGATGGCGATGGCGACGCCCAGTTCCTTGAGGGCGGCCATGGTGGTCCTGATCTGGACGTCCTTGCGCATGAGGACGCTCTCGGTGAGCTCCAGGACGAGCGAGCCGGGCGCGAGTCCGGAGGAGTGCAGGGCGCGCCGTACCTCTTCGAGGAAGCCGGGGTCGCGGAACTGCCGGGCGGAGACGTTCACATTGGCCCGCAGGGGCGCGCGGCCGGGGTGGGCGCGCTGCCAGCGGGCGATGTCGAGCGCCGCGTGTTCCAGGACCCAGGCGCCCAGCGGCATGATGTGGCCGCTCTCCTCGGCCAGGGTGATGAACTGGTCGGGCGGCACCATGCCCCGGCGGGCGTGCGGCCAGCGGATGAGCGCTTCGAGACCGGCGGGGGCGCCGCCGTCCACCTCGACGATCGGCTGGTAGCGCAGGGCGAAGGCGTGGTCGGCGATGGCCCGGTCCATGCCCGCCTGGAGTTCGTGGCGGGCGACGAGCCGGGAGTGGAGCTCGGGGCGGAAGAGCCGCCACCGCTTCTTGCCGGCGGCCTTGGCCGCGTACAGGGCGAGGTCGGCGTGGCCGAGGAGCTCCTCGGCGTGGGCGCTGTCGAGCACGGTCGCGATGCCGACGCTGGTCGACACGGAGACGGCGCCGTCGGTGAGGTGGAAGGGCTGGCTGAGGGTGTGCACGATCTCGGCCGCGAGGGCCTCGGCGTCGCGAGGCTCGCGCGCCCCCTCGATGAGCACGGCGAACTCGTCGCCGCCGAGCCGGGCGGCGGTGTCGGTGAGCCGCAGGACCGAGGTGAGGCGGCGGGCGACGGCGACGAGGAGCTCGTCGCCGACGGAGTGGCCCATCGTGTCGTTGACGACCTTGAAGTCGTCGAGGTCGACGAAGAGCATGCAGGTCAGGGTGGACTCGCGGCGGCCGCGGAGCAGCGCCCGCTCGATGCGTTCGAGGAGCAGGACCCGGTTGGGGAGGCCGGTGAGGGAGTCGTGGAACGCCCGGTGGGTCAGTTCGCGTTCCAGTTTCCGCTGCTCGGTCACGTCACGGAGGGTCAGGACGAGGCCGTGGACGGTGCGCTCGTCGCGCAGGTTGCTGCACCGTACCTCGGCCTCCAGCTCCCCGGAGCCGCCGCGCAGCAGCTTCCAGTCGTCCCGGGCGTCGGCGGCGCCGCGGGCACGCGCGTCGGCGACGAGGCGCAGCGCGGTGGTCGTGTCGGCGGGGACGAGGAGGTCGGACAGCGGGGTGCCGGGGAGCAGGGAGCGGCCGAACATGGACTCGGCCGAGGGGCTGGCGTACCGGATGGTGTCGTCGTCGTCGAGGATCAGGATGACGTCCGAGGTGTTGTGGACGAGGGTGCGGAAGTAGGCCTCGCTGGTGCGCCGGTTGACCTCCTCGCTGAGCCCGAAGCGTTCGAGGGCCAGGGCCGCCTGGGAGGCGAGGGACTGGGCGGGTCCCGATATCTCGGCGAGTTTGCGTTCGGAGCCCGCGAAGAGCAGCACGCCGAGCAGCGGTTCGCCTCCGGAGGGGGACTGGAGCTCCAGGGGGCAGAGCAGGACGTGGGTCTCGGGCGTGATCTCGGCGGCGATGGACGGGTCGAGCCGGGTCAGGGGGAGCAGCCGGGCGCCCTCGGCGACCAGCTCGGACCAGGAGGTGCCGCGGGGCCGGATCAGTTCGTCGGTGCGGCAGCTCCAGGGGTGCTCCGCGGTGGCCACGGCGGTGAGACCGCCGCGGCGGTCCCGGGTGAGGAGGAGGACCTGGTGGGACGTGGTGGGGCCGAAGAGGGTGGCGGCGGCCGTCTCGACCGCTCCGGCGACCTCGCGGGGGCTGAGGGCGGCGACGAGGGAGGCGGCGGCGAGCCGGAGGCTGCGCTCGCGGGCCTCGGCCTTGCCGTGGTCGCTCATCATGCCCCAGAGCCGGGCGAGGACCAGCAGGAACATGAGGGCCGAGAAGATCGCGATGACGGCGATGTCCTTGCTCTGGTTGTGGCGCAGCGACTGGAGGAGCAGCAGGGCGGGGGCGACGAGGGAGGCTCCGGCGAGCAGCGCGAGCCGCCGCTCGGCGACGCGTGGGGGCGGTTCGGGGGCGGGCTCGGTGAGGCCGGTCATGGAGGGGTGGAGGGCGGCGAGGCCCCAGGCGGTGAAGAAGACGACCCAGCCGAGGTCCAGGGGGGTGCCGACCTGCCAGGTGCCCCTGAGCTGGAGGATGCCGTAGATGACGTCGGAGGCGAGGATGCCGCAGGTGCCGAGGGTGAGGAGCTGGACGGATCTGGATCTCAGCCCGCCGGGGACGAGGAGCCGGGCGAGCATCGCGAGCATCAGGACGTCGCCGAGGGGGTACGCGATGGAGATGGCCTTCTCGGTCCAGGTCATGCCCTCGCTCCTGGCGAGCGGGGTGATGAGGTTGACCCAGCAGAGCAGCGCGAGCCCCGAGGTGAGGATCAGCGCGTCGAGGACGACGCCGAGGTCGCGGCCGACGGCCCGGTAGCGGATGAATCCGAAGAGGCCGATCGCGAAGAGCGGGTAGGTGGCCAGGTAGAGGGCGTCGGCGACGGACGGGAAGGGTCTGGTCTGGCCGAAGAAGGCCTCCAGGGCGTTGTACGCGGTGTCGCCGCTCACGAAGGTCAGGTTGGCCGCGGCGAGCACCAGCCAGGGCCAGCGCCGGGACGGCTTGTGCAGGTGGACGCCGACGAGGATCGCGATGACACCGCTGAGCCCGATGAGCGCCCACAGCGTGGTGTGGCGGGAGGGGACCTTCAGGTACGCGACGGTCAGCAGGGTCACGACGAGGACGTAGAGCAGGGTCCAGACGCGCAGCTTCCGGGATGCGATGGGCGGCCGGTTGAGCCGGCTCAGCGTCATCGTCCACCGCCCCCTTGCCGGGTCGGACGCCGCCGGGAGCGCCCTGTTCGCGGATACGGGCCCCGTGAGTGTCCATTCTCCGGGGCACCCGGGAGGGCTGCATCTCGGCGCCGGCGGGACCGGCGGGCCGCGGGCCGGTGCCGGGAGGAGGCGCGTCGGTGTCAGGAGGAGGCGCGGACCACGAGTTCGGTGGGCAGCATCCGGCGGGGCTGCTCGTCCGGGTCGCCGGGCGAGGCGATCTCCGCCAGGAGCATGCGTGCCATGGTGCGGCCCATCTCCTCGATGGGCTGGCGCACGCTGGTCAGCGGCGGGTCCATGTGCCGGGCGATCGCCGAGTCGTCGACGCCGACGAGGGCGACGTCCTCGGGGACGCGGCGGCCCGCCTCGCGCAGCACGCTCCGCGCGCCGGCCGCCATCACGTCGGAGGCGGCGAAGACGGCGTCCAGGTCGGGCCTGCGGTCCAGGAGCTCCCGCATGGCCCGGCGGCCGCCGTCCTCGGTGAAGTCGCCGTCGGCGACGAGGGTCTCGTCGGGGGTGAGCCCGGCCTCCGTCAGGCCCTCGCGGTAGCCGTCGAGGCGGCAGCGGGCCACGTACATGTCGAGGGGGCCGGTGACGGTGGCGATCCGCTGCCTGCCGCGGGCGGCGAGGTGGGCGACGGCGGCCCGGCCCGCGCCGGTGTTGTCGGAGTCGACGAAGGCGACGCGCTCGTCCTGGGTGCGCCGGCCGTTGAGGACGGCGGGCAGGCCGAGGGCACGGACCTGGTCGGGCAGGGGGTCGTCGGCGTGCACGGACACGAGGAGGACGCCGTCGACGCGCTGCGCGGCGAGGTACTGCTCGAAGCGCTGCCGCTCCTGTTCGCTGCGGATGAGGGTCAGCAGCAGCTGCTTGTCGGCGTCGGCGAGCTCGGCGCTGACCCCGCGGATGATGTCGAGGAAGTACGGCTCGGCGAAGAGCCGCGCCTCGGTCTCGGGGATCACCAGGGCGACGGCGTCGGTGCGGCTGCCGGCGAGCGCGCGGGCGGCCCGGTTGGGGACGTAGCCGAGTTCGGCGACGGCCCGTTCGACGGCGGCCTTGGCCTGTTCGCTCACCTTCGGGGAGCCGTTGATGACCCGGGAGACCGTGCCGCGCCCGACTCCGGCCAGGACCGCGACCTCCTCAAGGGTGGGCCTGCCGGTCTGCCGCCCGCTCACCGCCATGTGCCGCCTCTCCCCTCGGGGCGCCGCCCCCGCCTGCGTCTCACGCGAACCTATCAGGCGGGGCCGGGCGCGCCGGGGGCCGCGGCGGGGCGGTTCAGGCGCCGGCCGGCGCCAGCTCGGCCATGGCGCCCCAGCCCTGCTGCGGGACCTCGACGTTGATGATCTCGGGGGTGGCGGCGATGGCACCGGCCATGGCGGAGAGACCGGCCGAGAAGTGGTCGGAGGCGACGTGGACGGCGCCCGCGGCGGAGTCGGCGAAGGCCTCCAGGAGGACGAAGACGTTCGGGTCGTCGACGCTGCGGGACCAGTCGAAGAAGAGGTTGCCGGGTTCGGCGCGGGTGGCGCGGGTGAAGTCGTCGACGAGGTCGAGCCAGCGGTCGGCGTGGTCGGGGCGGACGGTGAAGCGGACGGCGATGAAGATCATGCGTCCACCCTCGCAGCGGGCGGGCGGGGTGGGCAAGCGGGACGGCGCCCCCTAGCGGCGCCTCCGCGTTCCGCGCCTCGACCCGCACCACCAGGGCGCCGTCACTCGCGGTGCGGGTCAGGGCGCGGAGCCTCTGGCGCCGGCATGGGCGCCGTCCGTTGTGCCCCCCTCCCCCACGCTCTCGGCTTCGCTCGAGCAGGGGGACCCCCATCGCCCTAGCGGAACACATGCCCGCAACGGAGGGGCGCGCGGGGCCGGCTCGCCCGCGGCTGTTCGGCCGCACACTACGCGTCCGTTTTGCACCACTCCGTAACCCTGTAGGAGATATCACCTTTATGCCAAAAAGACACTCTTTCGGCGTACGGTCGTGTGGTTGCCCCATTCCCTCGACGCCCCGGGAGAGCGTGTGCCCCGCTCCAGGACCGACCTTGACCCGACGCCCCGCGAGGGGCGCCGCCCGCGCCTTCGGACGGCGGCGATCGCGACGGGTGTGGTCGCCGTCGCCTTGGGCGGACTCTACGCGGCGGGTCTCGTCGCCACCGGGGACGACATTTCCGCCGGCACCCGGGTCGACGGCGTGGACATCGGCGGCATGAGCCGCTCCGAGGCCGAGGCCAGGCTGACGGACGCCGCCCCGGCCTCCTGGAAGGCGCCGATAGCCGTGCAGGTCGGCGACCGGGCCGCCACCGTGGACCCGGCCTCCGCCGGTCTGACCGTGGACGTCGCGAAGACCGCCGACCGGGCCGCCGACCCGTCCCGTGACCCCGTCACCGTCATCGGGCGGCTCTTCTCCTCCGGTGAGCGCGAGGTCCGGCCGGTGTACGCCTACGACGAGGCGAAGACCAGGACCGCCGTGGCCGAGCTGGCCAAGCAGAACGACCGCGCGGTGCGCGAGGGGTCCGTCGCCTTCCGCGACGGCAAGGCCGTCGCGACCCCGCCCGTCACGGGCAGCAAGTTGGACACCGGCCGCGCCGCCGAGTCCCTGCGCGCGGCCTACCCGGCCGCCACCGGCGCCGCCGCGGTGACGCTGCCCGTCCAGGTGACCGCGCCCCGGCTGCACGCCGCCGAGGTGTCCCGTTTCCTCGACACGTACGCGAAGCCCGCCGTCTCCGGCCCCGTGACGCTCACGGCGGGCGGCGAGCGGCTGCGGATCTCCGCCGCCACGCTCTCCGACCACCTCACCGTGCGGAACGACGGCGGCCGCCTCACCGCCTCCCTCGACGAGGACGCCCTGCTGCGCGACCCTGACGTGGCGCGTCCCCTCGCCGCTCTGACGGGCGCGCCCGTGGAGCCGTCCCTCGGGGTGCGGGACGGAAAGGTCGTCGTGGAGTCGGAGGGCCGGCCGGGCCACGAGGTGACCGCGAAGGCCCTGGGCGACGCCGTGCGCCCGCTGCTCACGAAGTCGGGCGACGCGGCCCGTACGGCCCCGGTGGCGACCAGGGTGACGGCGCCGGGCCTGACCTCCGCCTCGCTGGCCCGCCTGGGCATCACCGAGCAGATGTCGACGTTCACGGTGAACTTCCCCACCGCGCCGTACCGGACCACGAACATCGGCCGGGCGGCCGAGCTCATCAACGGTTCGCTGGTGCAGCCGGGCGAGGTGTGGAGCTTCAACAAGACGGTCGGCGAGCGGACCCCGGACAACGGCTTCGTCGACGGCACGATGATCCTCGACGGCTCGTACCGCTCCGCGCCCGGCGGCGGGGTGTCGGCGATGGCCACCACCGTCTACAACGCCATGTTCTTCGCGGGGGTGCAGCCCGTCGAGCACGGCGCCCACTCCTTCTACATCGAGCGCTACCCGGCCGGCCGGGAGGCGACCGTCGCCTGGGGCCAGCTCGACCTGAAGTTCCGCAACGACACGGGCAAGCCGATCTACATCAAGGCGGGCGCCACCGACCACTCGGTCACGGTGAGCTTCCTCGGCACGAAGAAGTACGACTCCGTGGAGGCGGTCGCCGGACCGCGCACCAACATCACGCAGCCCGTGAAGCGCGAGGGCACCGGTGAGGCCTGTGTGCCGCAGCCGCCCCTGGAGGGCTTCGACACCACGGTGGACCGCGTGTTCAAGAACGACGGCGTCGAGGTCAAGCGGGAGACGTACAAGACCCACTACACCCCGCGCGACGAGGTGACCTGCAAGCCCACCGCCGAGCAGGCCGAGAAGGGCGACGGCCACCGCTGACGGAAGGGTGTCTTCCCGTTCGGCCGGGGCATGTCTTCGGAGGGCGGTCCGCCGGCACGCGACGGTCCGCCCTCCGAACCTCCCCGGACCGTCGGAGGCACGCCTTGGCCCATCGCAGCGACCCCTTCGAGCGGCTCCTCGGCGAGGCCGCCCGCGCGGGCACGTACCCGGGCGCCGCATGGGCCGTGGGCGACGGCCGTACGACCCTCTCGTCCGGGGCGGTCGGGGTGCTCGACCCGGCGCGGCCGGGTGAACCGACGCTCCCCGACACGCTCTTCGACGTGGCGAGCCTCACCAAGATCCTCGTGGTCTGGGCGGTCGTCGGCACCCTCGTCGACGCCGGGAAGCTCGACCTGACCGCGCCCCTCGGCTCGTACTGGCCCGAGGCGGCGGGACGGCCGCTCGCCGACGCGACGGCGCACCACCTCCTCACCCACACCGCCGGCCTCCCGCTGCGCGCCAACCTCCGGCATCTGTACGGCTCCGACCCGCAGGACGTCCGCGACGGCGTCCTCGCCGAGCCGCTCCGGCACCGGCCCGGGGAGGCCGTCGCGTACACCGACCGGGCGTCGCTGATCCTCGGCTACCTCGCCGAACACCTCACCCGGCAGCCGCTCCGCCGGCTCGCCGCGGACCGGATCTGGACGCCCCTCGGCATGACGGAGACCCGCTACGGGCCGCTGCCCGCCGGAGTCGGGGAGCGGTGCGCGCCCACCGAGTACGACGAGGAGAGCGGTGCCCCGCTGCGGGGCACCGTCCACGACTTCTCGACCCGGCTCCTCGGCGGGGCCTGCGGGATCGCGGGGGTCTTCACCACCACCGCCGACACCGGCCGCTTCCTGCGCCGACTGCTCGTCCCGGAGCCGGGCGCCTTCTCCGCCGAGTGGACCGCCGCGTCGCTGCGCGTCCACACGGGCCCGCTCGTCCCGCCGCGCGGACTGTTCTGGCATCCGGCGCCGGGGACGCGACCGGCGGACGACGTCTGGGCGCACTTCGGCTTCACCGGGACGGCCCTGTGGGTGTCGCCCGCGCGCGGCCGCTGGGCCGTCCTGCTCACCAACCGGCTCCGCCTGACCCGGGATCCCGGCCCGCTCGCGCGGGTCAGGGACGTCTTCCGGACCCTCGCCTTCGACGGACCGCCGCCATGACCCCGTACCCGGTCATGAGCCGCCGGACGGGCGCCGGACAGGCGCCGGGTGACGGGACCTCAGGGCTTCGCCTCCCCCGGACCTCAGGGCTTCCCCTCCCCGGGACCTCAGGGCTCCGCCTCCGTCAGGACCTCAGGAATCCCCCTCCGTCAGGACCTCCGACGCCAGGGCCTTGAGGCCCTCCAGGCACTCGTCGATCCGCATGCCGAGGTTGTGCCGACGGGCGAGCTCCAGGCACGACTCCCAGGTGTCGCGGGCCGCCTCCCACTCCCCGAAGTGGTGGTGGGCCCGGGCCGTGAAGACGAGACAGTCGGCCGTGCCTCCCTGGTCGTTCATCCGGAGCCGGATGGACAGCGCCTCCGCGAGGACCTCGAAGGTCCTGTCCCGGTCGCCGAGGACGCGCAGCGTGTCCCCGTAGTTGGTGAGGGTCGTGGCGAGGAACACCCCGTGGCCGATCCCGCTGACCAGCTCGATGACCCGCCGGTAGTCCGCGGCCGCCAGTTCCGGTTCCCCGCGCGTCTTGTGGACGTCCGCGGTCCGGCTGAGGAGCAGCGCCTCGCCGCGGGGGTTCCCGGTCGCGCTGTAGAGGTCACGAGAGCGCTCCGCGTGGACGAGCGCCTGTTCGGAGTCCCCGATCTGCAGGTACAGCACCGACATGTTGCCGAGGATCGACGCCTGGGCGGCGAGGTCCGCGCGCTCCGTGAACAGGTCAAGGGCGATCCGGAGGTGCTCCAGGCAGGCCTCGTTGCGGTACGCCATGCCGTGGGCGACGGCCGTGCGCCGGTGCAGCCAGGCCTGCCCGAGCCGGTCGTCGTTCCTGCGGGCGATGTCCATGGCCTGCTCCAGGCAGGCGTCCCACTCCCCCGTCCACCAGTGCGTGCTCGCATGGCCGAAGAGGCCCACGGCGAGCCGCCAGGCGATGTCGGAGCGGCCCAGCTCCCCGGCGCGGGTGAGGGCGTCCTGGACGGCCGGCAGTTCCCGCGCGGTCCACCGGATCGCCTCGTCGTCGTCCGCGAACTCGGGCAGCGGCATGTTCTTCACGACGTCCCCGTCGAGCGGCGGCGGGGACTGCGTCTCGCGGGTGGCGGCCACCGTCGCGGCCGTGACGGCCGCGACGTACCAGGAGAGCAGCCGGAGCAGGGCGGCGGTCCGCTCCTCCTCGGTGTCCTCGTCGTCCCGCTGCGCCGCGAACTCGCCGAGCAGGTCGTGCAGCCGGTAGCGGTCGGGTTCGGGGTTGAGGAGGAGGTGGGCGTCGGCGAGGACGTCGAGGACGGCGGCGGCCCGGGCCTCGGTGACGTCGAGGAGCGCGGCGGCGGACTGCGGGGTGACGGCGTGGGCCGACCACACCCGGCCGAGGAGCCGGAAGGCCCGCGCCGCCTCGCGCTCCAGCGGCTGCTCGCTGTCCCGTATGGCCACGTAGCTCATGGCGAAGGTGCGGCGGACGTCGAAGTGCCCCATGGCGAGGGTGTCGAGGCGCCCTTGGTGCGGGGTGAGCCGCTTCGCCAGGAGAGCGAGGGGCCAGGAGGGCCGGGAGGCCAGCCGGCCACCGACGATCTGCAGGGCGAGCGGCAGGCCCCCGCAGGCGGCCATGATGTCGGCCAGGGCCTCGGGCTCGCTCCGTACGCGCTCGGCGCCGGCGAGCCGGGCGAGCAGCGCGTGCTGGTCGGACTCGGGCAGCGGGGACAGCGGGACCTTCGCGGAGCGCGGCAGGTCGGCGAGCAGCTGGCGGCTGGTGATCAGGGCGGCGCTGCGCCCGCCGGCCGGGAGCAGGGGGGCGACGTGGGCGGCGTTGCGCGCGTTGTCGAGGACCAGGAGCACGCGGCGCTCGGCGAGCGCGGAGCGGAAGAGGGTGGCGCGGTCGTCGGTGTCCTCGGGCAGGGCGTCCTGGTGGGTGCCCAGGTCGGACAGGAAGCGGGCGAGCAGTTCGTGGGCCGTGCGCGCCCCGCCGGAGCAGTAGCCGCGCAGATCGGCGTAGAGGGCGCCGTCGGGGAAGGCGTCGCGCACCCGGTGGGCGACGTGCATCGCGAGCGCGGTCTTCCCGACTCCGGCCATGCCGGAGATCACGACGGCCGGCGCGTGCCCGCTCCCGGGTGCCTCGTCGGGATCTCCTTCCGTTCCCGGGGCCTCGGGCGGCACCCCGAGCAGCGCCCGTACGGTCGCGGCCTCGGCCTCCCGGCCCGTGAAGGCCTCCCCCTCGCAGGGCAGCTGGAAGGGCGCGCGGGCCGAGGCGGCGCGGGGGGTCTGGCCGGGCGCGGGTTCTCCGGCGAGCACCTCCGCGTAGGCCTCCTGGACGGCGGCGCCGGGTTCCGTGCCGAGTTCGTCGACCAGGGCCCGCCGCAGCCGGTGGAAGACGGCGAAGGCCTCGGCCTGGCGGCCGGAGCGGTGCAGGGCGAGCATGAGGCGCCGGTGGAAGCCCTCGCGCAGCGGGTGCTCCCCCGCCAGGGCGGTGAGCGGGGCGACGGCCTCGTGGTGACGGCCCAGGCCCAGCTCGGCGTCGAAGTTCCATTCCATGGCCTGGAGGCGGGCCTCCGCGAGCTGGTGGACGCGGAGTGCGGGCGCCTCGGTCTCCGAGAAGGGAGCGAGGTCCACGAGGGGCGTGCCGCGCCACAGGACCCTGGCGAGGTCGGTCTCCCGGCGGACCGCCTCCCAGTCCGCGCGCCGGTGCGCCTCCTGGACGGCCCGGACCCGGGCCTCGAAGACGTCGGCGTCGAGTTCGCCCTCGTGGACGGTGAGCTGGTAGCCGGGGGCGACGGTGCGCAGCCGCTCCTCGGTCCCGCCGTCGGCGGCGGCGAGGACGCGGCGGAGCCGGGTGAGGTGGTTGGCGAGGGAGGCGTCGGCGCTGGCGGGGACCGAGGCGCCCCAGAGGGCTTCCTTGAGGGTGTCCCGGGACACCGTGCGGTTGGCCCGGAGCAGCAGTGCGGCGAGGAGGACGCGGACCTTGGGGCCGGTCACCGGCCGCAGTTCCGTCCCGTCGTGGACGACGAGCGGTCCGATCAGCCCGAACTTCACCACCATGCCCCCCGGCTCAAGGTAGGCGGGCCCGCCCGACTACGGCGGATCCCGACGTGACCCATCGTACGGTTCGGGACCCCTTGATTGATCAAACCGGCCGGGGGTTACCATATGAGCGCCGCCTAGCTCGAAAGATAATCTTGTGACTGTCAATGACGACTCGTTCACCAGTTGGAAGAACCGCGAGGAGATCGCGGAGTCGATGATCCCGATCATCGGGAAGCTGCACCGGGAGCAGGACGTCACCGTCCTGGTCCACAGCCGCTCCCTGGTGAACAAGTCGGTGGTCAGCATCCTCAAGACCCACCGCTTCGCCCGGCAGATCGACGGCGAGGAGCTCTCGGTCACCGAGACCCTGCCGTTCCTCGAGACGCTCACCACCCTCGACCTGGGCCCCTGCCAGATCGACATCGGTGTGCTGGCCGCGGACTACAAGACCGACGACCGCGGTCTGTCGGTGGCGGAGTTCACCGCCCAGGCCGTCGCCGGCGCCACCGGTGAGAACAAGATCGAGCGCCGTGACGGACGCGACGTCGTCCTCTACGGCTTCGGCCGCATCGGCCGCCTCGTCGCCCGCCTCCTCATCGAGAAGGCCGGTTCGGGCAACGGTCTGCGCCTGCGCGCGATCGTCGTCCGCGGCGGCGGCGACCAGGACCTCGTGAAGCGCGCCTCGCTGCTGCGCCGCGACTCCATCCACGGCCAGTTCCAGGGCACGATCACGGTCGACGAGGCGAACAGCACCATCGTCGCCAACGGCAACACGATCAAGGTGATCTACGCCAACGACCCCTCCGAGGTCGACTACACGGCGTACGGCATCAACGACGCCATCCTGATCGACAACACCGGCAAGTGGCGGGACCGCGAGGGCCTCTCCAAGCACCTGCGCCCCGGCATCGACAAGGTCGTCCTGACCGCGCCCGGCAAGGGTGACGTGCCGAACATCGTGCACGGCGTCAACCACGACACGGTGAAGCCGGACGAGCAGATCCTGTCCTGCGCCTCCTGCACCACCAACGCCATCGTCCCGCCGCTCAAGGCCATGGACGACGAGTACGGCGTGCTGCGCGGTCACGTCGAGACGGTCCACTCGTTCACGAACGACCAGAACCTCCTCGACAACTACCACAAGGCCGACCGCCGCGGCCGTTCCGCGCCGCTCAACATGGTCATCACGGAGACGGGCGCCGCCTCCGCCGTGGCCAAGGCGCTGCCCGACCTGAAGGCCCCGATCACCGGCAGCTCGATCCGCGTCCCCGTCCCGGACGTCTCGATCGCCATCCTGAGCCTGCGCCTGGGCCGCGAGACCACCCGCGACGAAGTCCTCGAGTACCTCCGCGACGTCTCGCTGCACTCGCCGCTGAAGCGCCAGATCGACTTCACCACGGCCCCCGACGCCGTCTCGATGGACTTCGTCGGCTCGCGCCACGCGTCCATCGTCGACGCCGGCGCGACCAAGGTCGACGGCGACAACGCGATCCTGTACCTGTGGTACGACAACGAGTTCGGCTACTCGTGCCAGGTCATCCGGGTCGTCCAGCACGTCTCCGGTGTGGAGTACCCGACCTTCCCGGTTCCGGCGGTCTGATCCTCCCGCTTCTCCCGCGAGCAGCGACAGCACGGCGGAGCGCCGCATTCCCCGCACGGGGAGTGCGGCGCTCCGCCGTTCGCCGTGGACGCGGCCCGCGAACCGCACACGTCCCTGCGGCGTCCCTCCCGCCATGGACACGCTCACCCACGGGATACGCCAGCTGCTGCGCTTCGCGGTCCTGGAGGCGCGCTGCTGCGCCTTCGCGGTCGCGCTCGTCGGCGGCATCGCCGCCTCGGCCCTCCTGCCCGACCTGCCGGTCGCCCGCTACGACCTGCTGCTCCTGTACGGCGTCGGGCTCACGGTCCTGGCGTGGCGGCTCGGCTGGGACACCGGCCGGGACGTCGCCGTGATCGCCGGATGCCATGCCATCGGCCTCCTCTTCGAGCTGGTCAAGGTGCGGATGGGCTCGTGGAGCTATCCGGAGGACGCCCTGACGAAGGTCGGCGGCGTGCCGCTGTACGGCGGATTCATGTACGCGGCGGTCGGCAGCTACATCTGCCGGGCCTGGCACCTGTTCGACCTGCGGCTCACCGGCTATCGGCCCCGGATCACGGCGGTCCTCGCAGCGGCGGTCTACGTGAACTTCCTCAGCCACCACTGGCTGCCCGACGCCCGCTGGGCGCTCGCCGCGCTGCTGCTCGCCGCGACGGCGGGGACCTGGGTGCGCTTCCGGGTCGGCGAGAGCGACCTGCGGATGCCGCTGGCCCTCTCCTTCGTCCTGATCGGCTTCTTCCTCTGGGTCGCCGAGAACGCCGCCACGTACGTCGGCGCCTGGAGCTATCCGGACCAGCTGAACGGCTGGCAGCCGGTCTCCCTGACGAAGTTCGGCGCCTGGGCGCTGCTGATCACAGTCCTGTTCACCTTGACGGCAAATCGGACATTCTTCGTGCACGTCCGGCGGCGTCGTGCTACAGTCGATCTCAGTTGCAGTCGTGGTTCCCAATGAACTAACAAGTGCCTTCGGCGATTCGACATCGCCAGGCACTTGATGTGTTTTCGGTGCGGTTTTCCGGACGGGGCAATCATCACGGCGACGCCGGGGGTCGCACAGTGCGGCTCCCAGGGCTACGCCCCGAAGGAGATATGTCATGGCTAACGGCACCGTGAAGTGGTTCAACTCGGAAAAGGGCTTCGGCTTCATCGAGCAGGAGGGTGGCGGCCCGGACGTGTTCGCCCACTACTCCAACATCGCGACCTCCGGCTTCCGTGAGCTCCAGGAAGGCCAGAAGGTCACCTTCGACGTCACGCAGGGCCAGAAGGGCCCGCAGGCGGAGAACATCCTCCCCGCCTGACGTTGACACGTCCGACGCGGCCGGTGTCCCCACCCGTGTGGTGGGGGCCCCGGCCCGTCGCTTTTTCCAGACTTCTCCACGGACCAGGTGCCGCATGACCACCACGCCCCCCAAGGACGCTGCCGCCGAGGCCGTGACCTTCGCCGGATTCGCCCTGCCCGCCGAGGTGCTCGCGGAGCTCACCCGCCAGGGTGTCGAGACCCCCTTCCCGATCCAGGCCGCGACGCTGCCGGACGCCCTCGCGGGCCGTGACGTCCTCGGCCGCGGGCAGACCGGATCCGGCAAGACGCTCGCGTTCGGCCTGCCGCTCCTCGCGCGCACCGCCGGGCGCCGGGCCGAAGCGCGCAAGCCGCTCGCCCTGGTCCTGGTCCCCACCCGCGAGCTGGCCCAGCAGGTCACCGACGCCCTCGCCCCGTACGCCGAGGCTCTGAGGCTGCGCCTGGCGACCGTGGTCGGCGGCATGTCGATCGGACGGCAGGCGACCGCGCTGCGCGACGGGGCCGAGGTCCTGATCGCCACCCCGGGCCGGCTCATGGACCTCGTCGAGCGCAAGGACTGCCGTCTCGACCGGGTGGCCGTCACCGTCCTCGACGAGGCCGACCGGATGGCCGACATGGGCTTCCTGCCGCAGGTCACGGAGCTCCTCGACCTGGTGCCGCAGGGCGGCCAGCGGATGCTGTTCTCGGCCACGCTCGACCGTGACGTCGACGCCCTGGTCGAGCGCTACCTCCAGGACCCGGCCGCGCACTCCGTCGATCCCCCGGCCGCCGCCGTGTCCACGATGGAGCACCACGTGCTGCACGTGCACGGGCCGGACAAGTTCGCCACCGCCACGGAGATCGCGGCCCGCGACGGGCGCGTGATCATGTTCCTGCACACGAAGGCCTCCGTGGACCGCTTCACCAAGCACCTCCTCGGCAGTGGCGTGCACGCGGCGGCGCTGCACGGCGGCAAGTCGCAGCCGCTGCGGACCCGGACCCTGGACCGGTTCAGGACCGGCGAGATCAATGTCCTGGTCGCCACGGACGTGGCGGCGCGCGGCATCCACGTCGACGAGCTCGACCTCGTCGTCAACGTCGACCCGCCCGCCGACGGCAAGGACTACCTGCACCGCGGCGGCCGCACCGCGCGCGCCGGCGAGTCGGGCGTCGTCGTCACGCTGGTCACGCCGGACGAGCGCCAGGACGTGGCCCGCCTCATGACGGAGGCGGGCATCAGGCCCCGCGTCACCCGGGTCCGCTCCGGCGAGGCCGAGCTGACCCGTATCACGGGCGCCCGCAAGCCCTCGGGCGTGCCGGTCGCCGGCAGCGCGCCGAGCCAGGAGGGCACCAAGCGCGGAGGTGCGGCCTTCCGGGGCATGGGCACCGTCCCGGGACGGCCGGGACGCGCGAAGAACGAGTCCCGGCGCGCCGCCGAGGCCCGCCAGACCGCAGAGGCCCGCCGGGCGGCGAAGGTGCGCCGCGGCGGCTGATCCGTCTCGAAAACGTGGGCCCTGGCGCGGCGCCCCGTCGTTGAGCCCGGTGACGGGCGGGCAGGCTGTCCGTCGTCACCTTCACCTTCATCCGAGGAGGGCTCATGCAGGCCGACACCCCGTGGGACACGATCGGTTCGCTCGCCGCGCTGTTCACCCGCCTGGACTCCGAGCGCGGTTTGGCGTCGGAGGAGCAGTGGACCCTTCAGGTCCTCAAGCTCTCCGAGGAGGTCGGCGAGGCCGCGCAGGCCGTCATCGGCGTCCGGGCGACGAACCCGCGGAAGGGTCGCAGCCACACCTGGGAGCACGTCCAGGAGGAGGTCGCCGACGCGGTGATCACCGGCATGGTCTCGCTGGCCCGGATGCGGCCGGACGACGCCGCCGAGTTCCTGGCGGGCGTGCTCGCCGAGAAGTCGGCGAGGTTCCTCCCGGGGCCGGGCCGCTGACCCGGCGAGGTCGCGGTGTACGACCTCGCCGACGACGACCTCACCCTCAGCGGTCCCGCTGCGGGGCGCCCGTCCTGACCATCAGACC
The DNA here is from genome assembly GCF_055602235.1 of Streptomyces sp. NPDC037410. NCBI lineage: Bacteria > Bacillati > Actinomycetota > Actinomycetes > Kitasatosporales > Streptomycetaceae > Streptomyces > Streptomyces sp. NPDC037410. Next base: position 57,467 of record NZ_JBVJWR010000005.1, read on the forward strand.
CGCCACGAGGCTCGCGAGGAGCAGGAAGCCGGCGACGGTCCAGAGGACGGCGGCGTAGCCGCCCAGGGGCGCGATGCCGGTGAAGAGCGGGAAGGCCGGCCAGCCGCCGAAGCCCTGGGCCGCGAGCACGGTCGCCGCCGTGCCGCCGGAGCCCTGGAAGCCGCTCGTTCCGGTCGCGGTGGCAAGCAGCGGCCCGAGGGCCGTGCCGATACCGAGGCCGAGGAGGACGAGGCCGGGCAGGACGGCGGAGGCGTACGAGCTGTCGAGCCCCAGGCCGGCCAGGAGTCCCAGGCCGGCGGCGGCGAGGACGAGACCCGGGACGGCGAGGAGCCGGGGCGCGATCCGGCCCTGGAGGCGGCCGGCGACCTGGGTGGCGACGAGGACGGCGCCGCCCAGGGGGAGCAGGGCCACGCCCAGGTCGTACGGGGTGTAGTCGAGGTCGCTCTGGAGGTAGAGGGACAGGGTCAGGAACAGGGTGGGCGTGCCCACGCCGGCGAGCAGGAGCGCGAGGAGGGAGCCCGCGCGGTCACGGTCCCGGAAGAGCCCGGGATCGACCAGGGGGCTGCTCGTCCGGGTCTGCCGCCACACGAAGGCCGCCAGGAGGGCAGCGCCGGCGAGCAGGAGCAGCAGGGTCAGGGGTGAGATCCAGCCGCCGCCGGCCAGGCCGAAGACGCCGGGGGTGTCCTCGGCTTGACGGAAGCCGAGGGAGAGGGCGGCCAGCGCGCCGGTGCCGAGCAGCAGGCCCGGTACGTCGGGGCGGGCGGGGGTACGGGCCGACCGGTCGTCCTCGACGAGGGCGGCGGGGACCACGGCCATCAGGGCGAGCGGTACCGCGGCGTACAGGCTCCAGTGCCAGCTCACGTAGGAGGCCAGCCAGCTGCCCACGAACCCGCCGACGGCGAGGCCGCCGCCCGCGAACACGGCGTAGACGCCGAAGGCCGTACCACGCGCCTTGGGGTCGGTGAAGCCGTCGGCCACCAGGGCGAGGGCTGCCGAGGAGAGCAGTGCGGCGAACACGCCCTGGAGGGCGTGCGCCGCGATGAGCACTCCGCCCGACGGGGCGGCTCCACCGACCGCGGAGGCCACGGCGAAGCCCACCGATCCGATGATCACCATCCGTTTGCGGCCCAGGCGAGAGGCGAGGTGTCCGCAGAGCAGCAGCACGGCACCGAAGGCGATGTCATAGGAGTACGACACAAGACCGAGGTCGTCGAACGAGAGTCCCAGGTCGGCCTGGATGATCGGCAACGTGACGTTCGTGCTCATCGCCCCGACGAGGACCAGGAACTGCGCGAGGACGGCGGCGACCAGGCCCCACCACCGCCGGGGCGACGGGCCCGGCAGGCCGGCCGGGGCGGTGGGCGCCCCCCAGGCGCCGGGCACGGTGCCGAGGGCCGGCCCGAAGCCCGGCGGCACCGGGGCCTGGCCCACCGGCGCGGTCGGGCTGTACGCGGGCTGCGGAGGGACCGGCCGGGGACCGGCGGTGTGCTGGGCCGGGATCCGCGGGTCCTGCGGTGCGGCCCGGGTCTCGGGCGCGAAGTCGAGCAACCGGGCGGCGTGACGGCCGAGTTGGGCGAGTACGGTGCCGGGCAGCCACTCCTCGGAGAGGTCCGCCGCCGTGCGTGCCGCCACGTCCGCGGGTGTCGGCCGCCGGGCGGGATCCTTGTGCAGGCAGGACCGTACGAGATCGATCAGCGAGTCCGGCACGCCCGTCAGGTCCGGCTCGTCCTCCGCGATCCGGAAGAGGTGCGCGCTGAGCCCGGTGTCGGTGGCGCCGAAGAGGAGCCGGCCGGTGGAGGCGTACACGAGGACCGCGCCCAGGCAGAACACGTCGCTGGCCGGGGTGAGTTCGAGGCCGCGCACCTGCTCGGGCGACATGAAGCCGGGGGAGCCGATCAGCATGCCCGTACGGGTGTGCAGGCTGTCCCCGCCGAGGCCGTCCATGGCCCGCGCGATGCCGAAGTCGATCACGCGCGGCCCGTCCACGGTCACGAGCACGTTGGACGGCTTCAGATCGCGGTGGATCAGTCCCGCCGCGTGCACGGACTGCAGCGCGACGGCGAGCCGGTTGGCGAGGACGCGGACCGAGTGCTCGGGCAGCGGGCCGAAGTCCTTCGCGACGACGGTCGTCAGGTCGGGCCCGGGGATGTACTGCGTCGCCACCCACGGCACCGGCGCCTCGGTGTCGGCGTCGAGCACGGCCGCCGTCCACTCCCCGCCCACCCGCCGGGCGGCCTCCACCTCGCGCGCGAAGCGCCGGCGGAACTCGGGGTGCTGCGCGTGCTCGGCCTGCACCACCTTCACGGCGACCGTGCGCCCGGCCTCGGACCGGCCGAGGTACACAAGGCCCATCCCTCCGGCGCCCAGACGGGCGATGAGACGGTAGGGGCCGATGCGGGTCGGATCTTCGGTGATCAACTGGTCCACGTCAGTAACATAGTTGAGGCGGTCGGGGTCCCGCGCGGGATCACCCGAACCACGGTCGTCAGGGCTGTCGTTCACGAGCGGATCAGGCACCCCACCGATCCGCGCGGTCCCGCGCGGAGAACGGGTGTGTCACCCGGTAGCGCTCCCCTCGGCCCGCGCGGCGGGTGGGCCGCGCGCCGGGCGTGCTGCCGGCCTGTGACATGACCTTGTCTCCTCACTGTGCGACGACGCGGGCCGGCTGCCGCCCCCACGGCGGCAGCCGGCCCGACGAGCCACCCTGGCGCGGCCCGCTGGAAGGCCGATGAAATGCTGCTGAAGCGAAGGTCATGGGCAGCGGTGCGGGCACCGGACGTACGGGGACGTGGGGGCGGGGACGTGAGTGTGCAGCCGACGGGCCGGAGCGGGCCCTTGCGGATCGACCTGCTCGGCCCCGTCCGGGCCCTGCGCGGCGACGTCCCGGTCGCCCTCGGCCCGATCCGACGGCAGGCGGTGCTCGCCGCCCTGGTCCTGCGCGCCCCGGGCTTCGTCACGTACCGGCAGCTCCTCGACGACGTCTGGGGCGCCGAACCGCCCGGCACGGGCCACCGCGTGCTGCCCAGCTACGTGTACGCGCTCCGCAGGGCGCTGGACGCGCCGGACACCGGTCCCGGCAGGTCGGTGATCGGCGGCGGGCGCGGCGGCTACCGCTTCGAGCCCGCCGGGACCCGCACCGACCTCGCCGAGCTCGCCGAGCAGGCGGCCCGCGCCCGGCGGGCGAAGGCCTCGGGCGACCTCGCCGCCGCGCTCGACGCGGGCGGCCGGGCCCTGGCGCTGCTCCGCGGCGAGCCCCTGCCCGGCCTGCCGGGGCCGCTCGCCGACACCGAGCGGCAGCGGCTCACGCGGCTGCGGCGGGCCCTGCACCAGGAGCACGCGGAGTGCCTCGTCCTGCTCGGACGCCACCCGGAGGCCCTCGACGCCCTCATGGCGGCGCCGCTGGCCCTGCCGTACGACGAACCGCTCGCCGCGCTCCGCATGCGCGCGCTCTACGGCAGCGGCCGGCAGGCCGAGGCGCTCGCCGTCTACCACGAGACCCGCGACCGGCTCCTCGACGAACTGGGCGTGGAACCCGGCGAGGACCTCCGCCGCGTCCACCAGGCCGTCCTGCGCCGGGACGACGCGCTGCTCCTCGGCCGGGGGGCGGTGCGGGCGGCGGAGCCCGAGCACGTCGGTGAGGGTGCGGGGCCGGTGCGCCCCGGCGGGGGCGGTGACGTCGACGTGGACGGACCCGTTCGCCCAGGTGCCGACACGCCGCTCCCCCGGCACAACGAACTCCCCGGTGACACCGCCTGTCTGGTCGGGCGCGAAGCCGAACTCGCCGTCCTCACCGGTCCCGTCCACCCCGGAGCGGTGTCCGTGATGACCGTGGACGGCACGGCGGGGGTCGGCAAGACCGCTCTCGTCGTGCGCGCCGCCTGGGCGCTCGCCGGCGACCATCCCGACGGCTGCCTGTTCGTGGACCTGGAGGCGTACGGCGCCGCCGGCCCGCACCGGGCGCTGCGCCGGCTGCTCCGCACGGTGCGGGGCGGCAGCGACGAGGAACTACCCACAGAGGCCGACGAGTTGACCGACCTCGTCACGGCCTGGCGCGCGGCCACGAGCGGGCTGCGGCTGCTGCTCGTCGTGGACGGCGCCCGGAGCGCCGAGCAGGTCCGTCCGCTGCTGCCGGCGGGCCCGGGCAGCCGCGTCCTGGTGGCGGGCCGGCAGCGGCTGCCCGGCCTCGACGCCGAGGCGCGGCTCACCGTGGAGCCGCTGGACACCGGCGAGGCGGTCCGCCTGCTCCGCACGCTCCTCGGGGCCTCCCGGGCGGACCGTGAGCCGGAGGCCGCCCTGGAGCTCGCGCGGCGGTGCGCCGGTCTGCCGCTCGCGCTGCGGATCGCGAGCGCGCGGTTGCAGAACCGCCCGTCCTGGACCCTCGCGTTCCTGGCCGGCCGGATGTCCGACGACGTGCGGGGCCTCGGCGAGCTGCGGGTGGAGGACCGCAGCGTGGAGGCCGCCTTCCGGCTCTCGTACGACCGCCTCGAACCGGAACTGAGGCGCGGGTTCCGGGTGTTGGGAGTCGTCCCGACCGTCCGTTTCGACGGCCTCGGACTGGCTGCCGCCCTCGGCCGCTCCCGCGCGGAGGCCGATGCGGTCCTGGAGGACCTGGTCGACGCGAGCCTGCTCCAGGAGCCGCATCCCGGCCGGTACAGGCTGCACGATCTCGTCCGGGCCCATGCGCGGCAGCTCGCCGCCGCCGCACCCGAGGAGGCGGCCGCGGACCGGGTGGCCCTCCTGCGGCTTTACACGGCGGCGGGCCGGATGGCGGGCGACTGGGGCCCGGAGACCATCCCGACCGGCACAGACACAGACACCGCCACCGGCACCGGCACAGACACAGACACAGACACCGCCACCGGCACCGCCACCGCCACCGGCACCGGCACCGGCACCGGCACCGGCACCGGCTCAGCCCACGGCACCGCGGGGTCTCCCTTCGGGGGCCAGCGGGAGGCCTCGGAGTGGCTGGACGCCGCGGGCGGAGAGCTGCTCGACGTGGTGGCCTCCGCGGTCGCCTCGGGCGCGTACGACCACGCCTGCCTGCTCGCCGAGGCCCTGGTGGACCACCAGCTCCGCCGGGGACTCCACCACGAGGCCCGCGCGGCGCTCGAACTCGCGCTGCCGTGCGCTGACTTGGCCGACGATCGGCGCCTCCCCTCGGCGCTGCGCGCGTCCATGGGGATCGTCGACATCCACCGGGGACGGTTCCGGCAGGCGCACGCCTGGTTCGCGGAGGCGCTGCGGCACGCCCGTGACCAGGGGGACCCGCGGAACGAGGCCCGCGCGATCGCGGGGACGGGCGTCGCGCTGTGGCCGCTGGGCCGGGTCGAGGAGGCCGTCGGCCAGCTGAGCCGGGCCCTGGAGCTGGCCGCCGGGCTCGGCGACGACTGGCTGACCGGGGTCTCGACCTGCAACCTCGGCGCCATCCACGCCCTGCGCGGACGGCACGAGGAGGCGCTCGACCAGTACGGCGCCGCCCTCGCCCTGGCCGAGAAGAACGGCCGGCCCCGGACGATCGCCCAGTCCCTGTGCTTCGTCGCCTGCGCCCACCTCGCGCTCGGCCGCCCCGCGGAGAGCGCCCGCCTGTTGCGGCGGGCCGTCGAACTCGCCGGCCAGGCGGGGGACATGCCGCTGCGCGCGGCGGCGCTGTCCCAGCTGGCCGCCGCCGAGCACGGGCAGGGGCGGCTGGGCGCCGCCGTCGAGACCCACCACGAGGCCCTGTCCACGCTCACCGAACACACCAGCACCTGGCTGGAGATGGAGATCCGCGTCCGTCTCGGCAGCACCTACGCGGCGGCGGGCCGCCGGGACGAGGCCCACGAGGAGTTCCGGACCGCGTTGTCCCTGCCCGGCGCCGCGGACCATCCCGAGCCGTACGCACGGGCGCGCGACGGACTGGACGGCACGGGTGCCCTCTGAACACCGCCCGTGAGGAAAAGAGCGTGGCCACACCCGCGGAAAGGCCGTATGGTGATCGTGATGACGACTTACTCCTCTCTCAGATCGGGGGTCCCGTCCGCAACAGGTGAGTGCTGATGGCCACTCCCCTTGCGTACGAGGATTCCCACCTCTCCCGCTGGCTGCGCGTGCGCGAGTTCGCCGTGCCGCCCTCCATGATCGAGACCGCGACCGCCCGCCGTGAGGCCGGGGACTGGGCGGGGGCCTGCGCCGCCGCGCACGTCGACGTCGATCTCGACCTCCGCGCCCTGGCTCGCGGTCACGGCACGGAACTCGCGTCCCGCGTGCGGGCCGATCTGCGCCGCCTGGCCCCGGACCTGCTGCGCTGGCACCTGCCGAGGATCGCCCCGGACGGGCTGCTGCGCCCGGGCCTCACCGTCGCCCTCGCCCGGTACGACACCGGGGGACGCGACGGTACGGGGCCCGTGCACCTGGTGGCCCGGACCGCGCCCGCCTGGGCGGATGCCGGACAGCGCATCAGCCTCGCGCTCCGGGACCCGGGCGCGCCCGGCACCGGCCCGGCGCCCGCCCACCCGCATCCCCATCCGCACCCGCGGTTCCGGCTCGACCTGCACCGGCACCTCTGGGACGCGAGCCGGGCCGCCGAACTGCGCACCCGTTCCGGGGCCGACGGACCGTCCTCGCACCTCCCGCGGCCGGGTCTGCCGCGCGGCGGACTCCACTGCGCGGTGGACCGGTGGGCGGCCGAGGCGGCGATCCTGCTGCGCGCCGAGGGCCGGCCGGCGGGCCCGGTGGCCGTACGCCTCGGCAGGGGGCGGCGGTTCCTCCTGGACGCCGATCCGTCGGGGGCCCGCGTCGGGGACGCACCCGCCCGGCGGGCGTTCGACCCGGTGCCCGTCCTGCCGGACGCGGCCACCTGGCTGCCGCCCGATCTGGAGCTGCTGCGCGCCGGTCTCGTCGAGGCCGGGCAACTGCACCCGCTGGTCGCCGCCGCGCTCGTACCCGGTCATGCACCGAACGGCCCGCCCCGGCCACCCGACCGGGCGGGCGCGCCGCGCCTCGTCGACTGCCGGGGCGCCCGGCACCGGATCGGCCTGGTCGACGGCGTGCTGACACCGCTCGACCACGATCCGGCCGAGCTGCGGCGCGAGGAGCTCCTCGTCGCCCTGACCGGCACGGCGCTCCCCTGCGTACGGGCCGTCGACGAGGCGCACCGGCGTCCGGACCGTCTCACCGGTGTCCGCGAGCGGCTCGACCACGGCGACATCGCCGGTGCGCTGGCCGTCGTCGAAGGCCTCCTCGGGCCCGCCGCGCTGCTGCGCGACGGCGCGCTCCGGGACGCGCTGGACGCGGCGGCGCGGCGGCGCGTCACGTACGGGCTCTACCGGGCCGGGCTCGCGGGCCCCGCGCCCGGCCGGGAGCTCGCGCCCCCTTCCGTATCCACCCGCCGGACGCGTCCGGACAGCCGCCGCACGCTCACGCGCGGCCCTCGCCCGCGCCAGGCCACCTCCGCATCCCGCTGACGAAACCCTCGTCTCCCCTCTCTTCCCCAGGTGATCTCCCATGCCCACAGCCCTGCCCTCCTGCCCTGCCCCGGCCACCGAACTCGACGTCGCCGGTGCCCTGTTGTCCCTCCTGCGCGACACCGACACCGAGCCCCGACCCGACCCCCAGCTGGAGGCGCTGACCCTGGCGGTCGCCGCCGACCTTCCGGTGCTCCTGTGGGGTGAGCCGGGCATCGGCAAGACCGCAGCCCTGACGCAGCTCGCCGCCTCGCTCGACCTGCCGCTCACCACCGTCATCGCGAGCGTGCACGAGCCCACCGACTTCTCCGGCCTGCCCGTCGTCGGCGACGACCCCGCGGAACAGGGCGTGCCGATGGCGCCGCCCGAGTGGGCCGTGCGGCTGGTACGGGCCGGCCGGGGCCTGCTGTTCCTGGACGAGCTGTCCACCGCTCCCCCGGCCGTCCAGGCGGCCCTGCTCCGGCTCGTCCTTGAGCGGCGGGTCGGGACGCTCGTCCTTCCCCCCGACGTACGGATCGTGGCCGCCGCCAATCCGCGGTCCTCGGCCGCCGACGGCTGGGAGCTGAGCCCGCCGCTCGCGAACCGTTTCGTCCATCTGCGGTGGACGCACGACGCCGAGGTCGTGGTCCGCGGCCTAGGGGGTGTCTGGCCGCGCGCCACGCTCCCCCGCCTCGACCCGGCGAAGCTGACGGAGGCCGTGGACGTGGCCCGGCGGGCGGTCTGCGGTCTGCTGACGGCCCGTCCGGCGCTCGTGCACCGGCTGCCCGGCGGTGAGACGCTGCGGGGCGGCGCCTGGCCCTCGCCGCGGAGCTGGGAGATGGCGCTGCGGCTCGTCGCCTTCGCGACCGCAGCGGGGGTGTCCCGGGACGTGCTCTCGGAGCTGGTGCGCGGGGTCGTCGGGGACGGGCCGGGGCTCGAACTCCTCGCCTGGCTCGACCGGATGGACCTCCCCGATCCCGAACTGCTCCTCGCCGACCCCGAGGGCGCCGGGCTGCCCGAGCGCGGCGACCGCCGCCTGGCCGCGCTGGAGGGGGTCGTCGCAGCGGTCGCCCGGCGTCCGGAGAAGTCCCGCTGGGACGCGGCGTGGGCGCTGCTCGCCCGCGCCCTCGCGTCAGGGGCTCCGGATCTGGTGGTCGTGCCGGCGACGACGCTCGCGGGGCTGCGCCGGGAGGACTGGGACGTTCCGGAGTCGATCGAGCGGCTGGCCGGCGTCGTGTCCCTGTCCCGGCGCGCGGACCGGGCGGGCGACCGCGTCGGGGCCGGCGCGGGCGCGGGTTCGGCGGGTGTGGGGCGATGAGTCCGGACACACAGGACGCCTCGGCGCTCGATCGGGAGAAGCTGTACGCGGCCCGGCTGCACGCCGTGCGGGTCCGGCCGTATCTGGCGACCGCGCTGTTCGCCCTGCACACCGTGGAGTCGCGGGAGGTGCCGACGATGGCGGTGGACCGTCACTGGCGCTGCTACGTCTCGCCGGGCTTCGTCGACCGCACCCCGGTGGAGGAGCTCGCCGGGGTGTGGGTGCACGAGGTGACGCATCTGCTCCGCGACCACCACGGGCGCAGCGACCGGGTGGCGCGGGAGCGGGGTCTGACGGGTGCGGGCGAGCGGCTGCGGATGAACATCGCCGCGGACTGCGAGATCAACGACGACGTGTTCGGCGACGGCCTCCCCAGGCCGGAGGGGGCCGTGCATCCCCAGCTCCTCGGCCTTCCCGAGGGGGAGCTGATGGAGGACTACCTGCGGCAGTTCCAGCTCGGCTCGCGGACCAGGGACGTGGGCTGGCTGGACTGCGGCAGCGGCGCCGACGGCCTCGACCGGGCCTGGGACCTCGGCGCGGACGGCGCCGACGGGCTGAGCGCCCAGGAGCAGGACGCCGTGCGGTTCCGGGTGGCCCAGGCCATCACCGGACGGCCGGGCAGCACCCCGGCGGGGTGGCGGCGCTGGGCGGAGGAGGCGTTCCATCCGCCGCAGGCGTGGCGGGAGTTGCTCGGGGCGGCGGTCAGGTCGGCGGCGTACGGTTCCGGTGCCGGGGACGACTACTCGTACGGGCGGCCTTCGCGGCGTTCGGCGTCGGTGCCGGGGGCGGTGCTGCCGAGTCTGCGGCGCAGCCCGCCCCGGGTCTCGGTCGTCATCGACACCTCGGGCTCGGTGAGCGACGCCGAGCTGGGCAGCGCGCTCCTGGAGGTGGCGGCGATCTCCCGGGTGCTGGGCGGCCGGCGCGATCTGGTGACCGTCCTGCCGTGCGACGCGGCGGCGCGGATCGTCCACCCCCTGTGCAGGGCGGAGGGCATCCCGCTGATGGGCGGCGGCGGTACGGATCTGCGCACGGGTTTCGCCGCGGCGCTGCGGGCGCGCCCGCGCCCGGACGTGCTGGTGGTCCTGACCGACGGTCAGACGCCGTGGCCGGCCACGCGCCCCGCCTGCCGGACGGTGGTGGGTCTCTTCCCCCGCGCGCGGAGGTGGCGTTCGTGGAGCGAGGACGATCCCGACCATGTGCCGGCCGGGCCGCCGGAGTGGGCCCGCGCGGTCGAGATCGGTGACTAGCCCACCAGGCGCATGTGACCCGGATCACAGGGAACCCCTGCCCGGTCCGGGTCCTCCTCAAGGTGTCGGCGCCCCTCGGCGGCGGCTTTACCGAACCCCGATACGGAGGGGACCTCATGGCGGTCATCGACATCGAGCGGACTCGTACGGCCGGCGGCGGGCGGGCGGTCGCCGCGCTGCTCGCCGTCCTCGCGCTCGTGCACGTCTACTGGGCGACCGGTCTGACCTGGCCCGCCGCCGACGAGCGGAGCCTCTCGCTCGCCGTCCTCGGCAGTGTCGTCTCCTTCGGTCCCGCGGTGGTGCTGCCGCTGGCCGTCCTCGAAGGGTGCGCCGCGGTCGCCGTGGCGGCCCACGCGCGGGGTGTCCGCGGCCGCCGGATCCCGCGCCTCGTCACGTACGCCGTGGCCGGCGGGATGCTGCTGCGCGGGGCGGCCGGTCTGGTGTGGATCGTGGTCGGCCGGGACGGATCCGGGGCGGCCTTCCCCTGGCTGAACGCGCTGCTCTACACGCCGCTGTCGCTGGTCTTCGGCTGGACGGCCCTGCGTGCCGCCCGCTGAGGCCACCGGTCCCGTGGACCGGGGCGTCGCGCTCGTCCGGGCCGCGCGGCGCGGCGACACCCTGGCCCTGCACGACCTGCTCGACCACCTCACCCCGTACATCGCCCGGATCTGTGGACCCATCGCCCTCGACGACGGGCCGGACGCCACCCAGGAGGCGCTGGTCGCCGTCTTCACCTCGCTCAGGTCGCTGCGGGAGCCCGAGGCGCTGTACGGGTGGGTGCGGGCGATCTCCGTACGGGAGGCGGTACGGGTCGCCAAGCGGGCGGCGCGGGCGCGGCCCGCGGAGCTCCCGGACGTGCCGGAGCGGGGCGATCCACAGCTGGCCGCCGACGTCGGCGACGTCCTGGCCCGGCTGTCGCCCGCGCACCGGGCGGTGCTGGTGCTGCGGGACGTCGAGGGGATGGACGAGGAGGCCGCGGCGGCGCTCCTCGGGGTGCCGGCCGGCACGGCGAAGTCCCGGTTGCACCGGGCACGGCAGAGCTTCCGAAAGGCGTGGTCCGCGTGAACGGCGAAGAGGCGATGATCGACGACGTGCGGCGGCTCCGGGTCATGGGCGCCGCTGTCCCGGGCGCGCGGATCGTGGAGCGGGTGCTGCCCGCGTCGCTGGACGCGGTGTGGGCCGTCATGGGCGATCTGGAGGGCGGTTTCGGGGAGTTCCAGCCGGACATGCGGTCGGTGCGGATCGTGCGCAGGGACGGCGACCGGGTGGAGGCCCTCGCCCGCAGCCGTTACGGTCTCCGGGCCCGGCTCCACGGCGTGCTGCGGCCGGGCTGGTGCTGGCTGCAGAGCCGGTTCCTGGTCATCGGGATGGCGGCGGTGGACGAGGGCGGCCGGACCAGGGTGGCGCTCACCGGCGGCGTCCGCGTCCCGGGGCGCGCCGCGATCGTCCCGTTCGGGGCGCGCCGTGAACTGGAACGGGCCATGGCACGCCTCGCCGAACGGGTCGACGGTGTCGTGCGCTAGGAGGCGTGCTCCGGGGAGACGATGTTGACCATCCAGGTGATGCCGAAGCGGTCCGTGCACATGCCGAAGACGTCGCCCCACATCTGCTTCTCCAGCGGGACGGCGACCGTGCCGGTGCCGGACAGCTTGTCCCAGTAGCCGCGCAGCTCGCCGGCGTCCTCGCCGCTCACGCTGACCGAGATGTTGTTGCCGGGCTCGTGCGGCATGTTCGGGGGGACGTCCGCGCCCATGAGGGTGAAGCCGCTGTCGGTCTCCAGCATGCCGTGCATGATCTTGTCGGCGTTGTCTCCGGCCTCCTTGCCGCCGAAGGACTGGCCGTAGGTGTTGAGCGCGAGGGTGCCGCCGAAGACCTCCTTGTAGAACTCCATGGCGGGTCGGGCGTCGCCGTCGAAGCTGATGTACGGGTTGAGCCGAGAGGGCATGTTCTTCCCTTTTCGTGGCGGGTCGTGGTTCCGGCCGAGGCTAGACGAGCCGCCGCCGTCGGCCGGGGCGGCTCCCCGGCCGACGTGCCGGAATTCGACCTGTTGCCCTATCCCCCGTGAGGCGCTCAGAGGTCCTGGATCCGGCGGAACGGGCGGTCCGCCTCCAGGGTGAACGCCACGTCCAGGAGGGTCCGTTCGCTGCCGGGCCGGCCGGAGAACATGACGCCGATGGGCAGCCCGTCGTCCGTGGCCCGGGTGCTGGGCAGCGAGAGCGACGGGGTGCCGACGACGTTGTCGACCGGGGTGAACGCGACGTACGCGAGGATCCTTTCGACGAGCTCCGGGTAGGGGACGGTCGGCGCCAGGTGGCCGATCGGCGGCGCGGGGTGGGCCAGGACGGGGGTGAGGAGGAGGTCGAGTCCGCGGAACGCCGCCGCGTACGCCACCTTCGTGCGCTTCAGCCGGCGCAGGACGCCCGGGGTGCGCCGCCAGTTCTCCCGGTAGGTCGCGCGCAGCCCCCGGCTGAGGCCGTCCATGCGGTGCCGGTCGAAGTCCGGGCCGAGGGTCCGGCCGGTGGCGCCGAGGAGGAAGGACAGCATCCCCCAGTACGTGAGGAAGTCCTCGGTGAAGCGCGGGTCGATGGTCATCTCGACCGGCTCGACGGTGTGGCCGAGCCGTTCGAGCCGCGTCGCGGTCTCCGTGACGGCCTCGCGGGTGGCGGTGTCGGAGGCGACGCCGTTCGGCGAGTCGAGGAGGAGGCCGATGCGGAGCCGCTTCCCGGAGGGGCCTTCGACCAGGCCGAGGGGCGGCAGTTTCGGGTTGCGCCAGTACGTCTCGGCGGAGGCGAGGAACGCGGCGGTGTCCCGTACGGAGCGGCTCACGATGCCGTCGGCGACGAGGTCCAGGGGCAGTTGGCGGCTCTGGGCGTTCGGCACGACCCTGCCCCGGGTCGGCTTGAGGCCGACGAGGCCGCAGCAGGCGGCGGGGATCCGTATGGAGCCGCCGCCGTCGTTGGCGTGGGCGATCGGCACGGCTCCGGCGGCGACGAGCGCCGCGCTGCCGCCCGAGGAACCACCTGCGGAGTGGCCGGTGTTCCAGGGGTTGCGGACGGGCTCGGCGTGCTCGTACTCCGTGGAGGGGCTGAAGCCGAACTCGGGCAGGCGGGTCTTGCCGAGCACCGTGACGCCGCTGCTCAGGAACTGCCGGGCGAAGGGCGCGTGCCGTCGCGCCGGCCTCGGGGTGAAGGCCGCGCTGCCGTGGCCGGTGGGCAGACCCTGGTGGTCGGTGTTGTCCTTGACGAAGCTCGGGACGCCCGCGAAGGCGCCGCCGGTCGCGGCGCCGGGCACGGGGGCGTCGACGTGCGTCTGGACGGCGTGGAGCCGCTCCTCGACGGCCCGCACCCGCTCGGCCGCGTCCCGGGCCGCCTCCGCGGCGCCGACCTCGCCGCGCCGGATCGCCTCGGCGAGCCCGACGGCGTCGTGCTCTCCCAGGGCGTCGTCCCGGAAGACGTGCACCCTGGTCCGTTCGTCGAAAGTCTTCACCGTTGCCTCAGCCCCCGGCCGTGTGGATGGTCACCCCATCATTGCCTACCGACAAGTAACAGGCGAGGGGTCCGAGGCTGCCGGTGTGACGACCCGGGTGACTAGCGTCCTTGAAGGGCCTTGACGTTGTTGCCGAAGGTCCAGTTCTTCGAGCCGTCCCAGTTGGCCGACCAGGTCATCAGGCCCTTGAGCGAGCCGCCGTAGTGGTTCCAGGCCTGGGCGACGGCCGACGGCGCCATGTATCCGCCGCCGGCGCCGGGCTGGGCCGGGAGGCCGGGGACCTGCTTGTCGTACGGGACCTTGATCGTGGCGCCCTGGACGACGAGCCCGCGGTTCAGGCAGTCGGTCTGGGCGACGAACCCGGCGACCGTGCCGGCGGAGTAGGAGTCACCGGAGCAGCCGTACATGCTGCCGTTGTAGTACTGCATGTTCAGCCACCACAGCCGCCCGTTGTCCGCGTACTTCTTGACGATCGGCAGGTACGCGCCCCAGATCGACCCGTAGGCCACGCTGCCGCCGGTGACGTACGCGGTCTCCGGCGCCATCGTCAGCCCGAACCCCGCGGGCATGCGCGCCAGGACTCCGTCGACGATGCGGACCAGGTTGGCCTGCGAGGCGGACAGGGTGCCGATGCTGCCGCTGCCGACGAGGCCGGTCTCGATGTCGATGTCGATCCCGTCGAAGTTGTACGCGGTCAGGATCGGCACGATGGTCTCGACGAAGCGGTCGGCGACGGCGCGGGAGCTCAGGTCGATCCCGGCGGCGGCGCCCCCGATCGACATCAGGATCGTCGCCCCGGCCGCCTTGGCGCGGCACATCTCGGCAGGGGTGGCGACGCGGACGCCGCTGTCCATGCCGTCCTCCCAGAGCACGGTCCCGTCCGAACGGATCACGGGGAACGCGGCGTTGATGACGTTGTAGCCGTGGGCGGCGAAACGCGGGTCGTCGATGGGCGCCCAGCCGAACGGCGGGTGGACGCCGTTGGCCGAGCCGTCCCAGTTCTCCCAGTACCCCTGGAGCACCTTCCCGGCGGGCTTCGGCTTGAGGGCGCAGGTGTCCGCGGTCGCGGACGACGGGGACGGGGCGGCGGGCCTGGCGCCTTCGGCGGCGGCGGGGCCGGCGAGGACGGCGGCGGCGAGCAGGGTGACGAGCCCCGCTCCGAGGACACGGGTGATCCGAGGGCCTGGCATGCGTGTGCTCCTGGGGACGTGGGGGATCCTGGGCATGGCGCGCGCTCCAGGAGACCGTAGGTTGGTCCAGACCTTTCGTCAACCACCCTCGCCTACAGGCGAGTTGGTGGCGTCAGAGCAGCGCCGGGGCGAGCTCGCGCCACTCCCGGTCCGGCAGCGCGAGCGGATCGGCGGTCAGCACCTGGAGGCAGACGTGGTCGGCACCCGCGTCCAGGTGCCGCACGACGCGCCGACGGATCGCGTCCACGTCCCCGTACGCGACGATCGCGTCGACGAGGCGGCGACTCGGGCCGCCCACGAGGTCCTCGTCGCCGAAGCCGAGCCTGCGGAGGTTCGCCACCTGGTGCGCCGCGGCGGCGACGTATCCGGCGACGTGCGCGGTGGCGACCTCCCGGGCCCTGCCGAGGTCGGTGTCGAGGACGACGGCCTGCTCCACCCCGAGGAAGGCGTGCGGCCCGAGGATCCTGCGCGCCCGCTCGGTGTGCTCGACGGGGACGAAATAGGGGTGCGCGCCCCAGGTGCGCTCGGCGGCCAGCTCCAGCATCTTCGGGCCGAGCGCGGCCAGGACGCGGCGCGGCGCCGGGTCCGGCACGGGCCCGTGGACGGGCGCCGCGTCCATCGCGTCCAGATAGGCGCGCATCGTGTGCAGCGCCCTGCCCCGGGTCGGCACGGGGTAGCCGTCCACTTCACGGACGGTGTCGTCGACCCGGTGACCGCCCAGGCCCAGGAGGTACCGCCCGGGGAAGGCCTCGCCGAGCGTGCGGGTCGCGCCGGCGGTGGCGATCGGCTCACGGAAGGCGATGTTGGCGATGCCGGACGCGACGGTGATCCGGCGGGTCGCCGAGAGCAGCAGCCAGGCCTGGCCGAAGGTGTCGCGACCGTAGGCCTCGCCGAACCAGATGGCCCCGTACCCCGACTCCTCCAGCTCGGCGGCCGATTCCCGTACGCGCCCGGCGGGCTGCCCTTCGTAGGCGAAGGTCCAGATCCCGACCCGGCCGAGCCCGGTCCGCGCTTCGACAGTCATCCGTACTCCTCAGGCAGCACAACGGAAAGACGAAACGGAGAGGTTCTCCGCTTCGACGCCGCTACGATACGGAGAGGTTCTCCGCTTGGCTACCCCGGAGATCACGAAGGACAGGACGATGACCGACACTCAAGGCCCCGCCGGGCACCCCCGGCGCACCGACGCACGCGCCAACCGGGAGCGCCTCCTCGCGGCGGCGGCGGACGTGTTCGCCGAGACCGGGCCCGGCGCCTCCCTCAACGAGATCGCCCGCCGGGCCGGGGTCGGACCCGGGACCCTCTACCGCCACTTCCCGAACCGCCCGGCCCTGCTGTCCGCACTGCTCAGGGACCGCATCGAGACGCTGTGCGCGCGGGCGGAGGCGCTGCGCGCGGCGGACTCCCCCGACGAAGCCCTCGCCGAGTGGCTGGGCGCGTTCCTCACGCATGCCCGGGTCAACCAGGGCATGGGCAGCGCCCTCCTCGTCGAGGAGGCCGCGGGGCCCGGACTCGACTGCCACCGGCTGATCCTGGACGCGGGGACCGGCCTGCTCACCCGGGCCCAGCGGCACGGGTCGGCGCGCGCCGACCTCAGCGCCGACGACCTGCTCCAGCTGGTCGTCGGGATCGCCCTGTCCACGGCCCGCGACGAGCACTCGGGGCAGCCCGACCGGCTGCTCGCCCTGGTCGTCGACGCCGTGCACGCCGGTCCGGGTCACCGCGGGTGACGACGTGCGCGCGCCGGTCGGCCACGGGAGGATGGGGAGGGAGGAGAGGTGCCGCCATGAGTGACTTCGACATCTGGAACTACCGCCCGAGCACCGGACACCGGCAGGGCGCCGATCTCATCGGCTACAAGGTCGAGGCCACCGACGGCACCATCGGGAAGATCGACAAGCACTCCGAGGACGTCGACTCGGCCCACCTCGTCGTCGACGTCGGAGTCTGGATCTTCGGCAGGCGGGTACTCCTCCCCGCCGGGACGATCGAGCTGATCGACACCGCCGAGGAGAAGGTCTACGTGGACCGCACGAAGGACCAGATCAAGGACGCACCCGACTTCGACGAGGCGAAGTACGGGGAGCCCGGCTATCTGGAGCAGTTCGCCCGGTACTACGGCCAGCCGCACATGTGACCGTCACGCACGGCCACCCTCCGCCCGGCGGTCGCGCCAGGCCGGGGGGAGGGCCGTGAGCATCAGGACGGCCGTGAGGGCGAAGGCCCACGGATAGCCGGTCCGGGCCGCGAGGATCCCGAAGCCGACGGCCCCGACGCCCATGCCCGCGTCGAAGGCGAAGTTCCACAGGGCGCTGACCGTGCCGTAACCGGAGGCGGGGACGCGCGCGTACATCAGCGTCAGGGTGGCGTTCTGGGTGATGCCGAAGCCCGCCCCGAACAGCGCCGTGCCGAGGACGACGGCGACAGGACTGTGGGCGAGGGAGATGAGCAGCACTCCGCCGGCCGCGACGGCGAGGCCGGGCAGGAGGAGCGCGGCCGGTCCGTGCCGGTCGCCGTGCCGGCCGGCGACCCAGCGGGCCGCGGTCGCCGCCGCCGTCTGGGCGAACAGGGCCGTGGCGACGACGCCGGCAGAGGCCGACGGCACGGCGAGCGGGAGGAAGGTGACGAGGATTCCGGCGGCGAGCGCGGTGGCCGCGAAGACGAGGGTGGGCCGGGCCAACGCGGGCGTGCGGAAACCGGCGGTCACCCCGATCGGCCGTTCCGAGCCCGCGTCGTGGTCCGGCGGGCCTGCGTCGCGGCGGTCCGCCGAGCCCGCGTCGTGGTCCGCCGAGCCCGCATCGCGGTGGTCCGTCAGGCCCGCATCGCGGTGGTCCGTCAGGCCCGCATCGCGGTGGTCCGTCAGGCCCGCATCGTGGTCCGTCGGGCCGGTATCGCGATCCGCCGAGCCCGTATCGCGGTCCGTCGGGCGCTTATCGCGGTCCGTCGGGCGCGTATCGCGGTCCACCGAGCCCGTATCGCGGTCCGCCGGGCCGCAATCGCCGTCCGGCACGCCCGCGTCGCGATTCTCCGAGTCCGCCTCGCGGTCCGGCAGGCCCGGTATCGAGGCGATGGCGGCCAGCGCGGCCACGGCCCCCGCGGCGAACACCGGCCCGTACCCCACCTGGGACACCAGCCACACCCCCAGCGGCAGCGCCACCAGCGACGGGATCCCCGTCACGATGCCGACGAGCGCGAGGCCCTCGCCGCGGCGCTCGGCCGGGATGAGCGAGGCCGTCAGGGCGCCGCCCGCGACGACCGTGAACGCGAAGCCCAGGCCGCGCAGCACACAGACCGCCGCGATCCAGACCGCGCTCCCGGATGCGGCGAGCGCGAACGCGGGCGCGCCGAGGAGGAACAGCCCCGCCACCAGCGTCACGCGGTAGCCGAACCGGTCGACGAGCCGGGGCGTCGCGAGCTCGCCGCCGACCGTGGCCGCCATCAGGGTGCCCGTGGCGAGGCCGGCGGCGTCGCCGTGGCCGCCTCCGGTCACCTCGGCGTAGAGGGGGACGACCGACAGGAGCAGATAGAAGCTCGTCGAGGCGCCGATGATCGAGACGAAGCGCAGCAGCAGGGGCCGCGTCACCAGGGGCGTCCGTGAACCGGCGCCCTCCGCTTGGGAGTTGAGCATCTTGGTCACGCGGACGACGCTAGGGGGCCGGGCGGTCGCCGGTAAGATCCGATTCCATGCCTCTGGAGTGGTCCGGTCTGTCGCCCGAGCTGCTCCTCGTCGTCGACCGGGACAGCGGCGAGACGCTGCGGTCCCAGGTGGAGCTGGGGCTGCGGGACGCGATCCGGACCGGGCGCCTGCGGGTGGGCGAACGACTGCCGTCCTCCCGCGAGTTCGCCCGGATGCTCGGAGTGTCGCGCGGGCTCGTGCAGGAGTGCTACGCCCAGCTCCAGGCCGAGGGGTACCTCGTCACGCGCGCCGGCTCCGCGACCCGGGTCGCCACCGGCGCGGTGCCACCGCCGGCGGCCGCCGCACCGCTCCGGGAATCACCGCGTCTCGTCGCCGACTTCGCCTGGGGCGTCCCGGACTTGAGCGGGTTCCCCCTCGCCGACTGGCTGTGGGCCACCCGAGAGGCGGCGCGCGCCATGCCGTCGTCGGCGCTCGGATACGGGGATCCACGCGGCAGTGCGGAGCTCCGCGAGGTCCTCGCCGGATATCTGCGGCGCGTGCGCGCCGCCGCGGCCGATCCGGAGCGGACCGTCGTCTGCTCCGGCTACGCGCAGGGCCTCGGCCTGGCCCTGCGCGCCCTGGCGGGGACGGGTGTCCGCACGGTGGCGTACGAGGATCCGGGCTCACCGGCCACGGTGTCCGCGGCCGCGTCCCGGGCGGGCATGTCGGCGGTCCCCGTACGGGTCGACGAGCACGGCATCGACGTGCGGGCCCTCGCCGCGACCGGCGCCCGCGCCGTCGTCGTGACCCCCGCGCACCAGTGGCCCACCGGTGTCCCCCTGGCACCCGAGCGGCGGCTCGCACTGATCGAGTGGGCCCGCGGCCGGGACGCGATGATCATCGAGGACGACTACGACGCCGAGTTCCGCTACGACCGCGAGCCGGTGGGTGCCCTGCAGGGGCTCGCCGCCGACCGTGTGATCTCCCTGGGCACCGTGAGCAAGTCCCTCGCGCCGGCGCTGCGCATCGGCTGGATGCTCTGTCCGGCCGCGCTCACCGGGGCGGTCGTCGAGCAGAAGCGGCTGAGCGACCGCGGCTCGCCCACGCTCGACCAGCTCGCCCTCGCCACGCTGATCGAGTCCGGTCGTTTCGACCGGCACCTGCGACGGATGCGGACGGTCTACTCGGCGCGGCGCTCGGCGCTGGTGGCCGCGCTCGCCGAGCACGCCCCCGAGGCCGGGGTGACCGGTCTCGCGGCGGGTTTCCACGCGGTGGCGCACCTCGCCGGACCGGCCGACGAGCGGGCCCTGGTCGCCGCCGCCCGCGCCCGGTCCGTCGGGCTCTACGGCTTGAGCGCCTGTCGCACCTCACCCGCGCCCGAGCCGGTGCGGCTGGTCCTGGGCTTCGGGAACGTCGGCGAGCGGGCGATCTCCGAGGGCATCGCGGCGGTCGGCGATCTGCTCAGGGGGCGCTGACCTGCTCAGGACCGGCTCCTGACCTGCTCCCGACCAGCTCCTGACCTGCTCCCGACCGGCCCCGGAGCAGGTTCCGAAAAAAACTTCTGAGAACCGCGAATCCTCTCGGCACCTCCCCGTCTCTTATGTGTGTACCGGCCGAACGGGCCGGAGGAACACGGAGGGAAGAGGAACTATGTGGACTGCCATCATCGTGGTCGGCGTCGTGCTCGTGGGTATGTGCAGCTGGCACCTGATGCGTCGCTTCAACAAGAGCCGCACCTGACCAGCGCCTGCGCGCGGGGCGCCTTCCGGTATGAGTAGCACATGAACCAACGCTTCCCCTGGCCTGACGAGCGGCTGATCAAGGCCGCTCAGGACGGCGACGTCACGTCGCTCACCACCGTCGTCATGGAATCGCAGCCGCATGTGCGCAAGTTCGCCATCTCGCTGTGCGCCTCGCCGCAGGACGCGGAGGACGCCGCACAGGAGGCGCTGATCATCCTGTACCGGAAGATCGGCACCTTGCGGGCCACCGGCGCGCTTGCCTCATGGATGTTCCGGATCGTGCGCAACGAATGCCTCCGGCAGGTGCGGCTGCTCATCGCCATGCGCGACGAGGGGTCGGCCGAGCCGGAGGCGTGTGCGGAACCTTCCGCCGAGGAGGCCGTGCTGTACCGGCTGGAGGTGGAGCGGATCGCGGCCGCGGTCAGCGCCCTTCCCCGTGACCAGCGGCAGGTCCTGATCATGCGGGACGTGCAGGGCCTGCCGGGCAGGACAGTCGCCCAGACGCTCGGCCTGAGCACCGCCGCGATGAAGTCACGGCTGCACAGAGCACGCGCGTCGCTGCGTCATGCGCTGGAAGCGACCGACCAGGCATCAGATCAAGCCATCGACCAGCCAGTCGAAGGAGACTCACCATGAAAACCGTGAACATCGTGAAGCCCCCTCAGGGCGCGAAGTCCCCGGTCATCGCACCGACGGAGGTCAAGACCCCGCCCGCGGCGCCGAACTTCGCCAGCAAGTCCGTCCCGCGCCACCTGGCGCGCGGCCTCATCGGCTTCGGGCTGATCATCGGCGCGATCGCGACGGTGCCCGTCTACGGCCCGGCCACCCTGCTCGCGGCCCCGCTGGCCCTGATCGCCTTCCGCGGCTGCCCCACCTGCTGGATGGTCGGCCTCGTGCAGACCATCTCCCGGGGCCGTCTGGAGCGCCAGTGCGTGGACGGCGTCTGCACCCTGACCAAGGCCGACCCGGCGGCGAAGGGCAAGTAATCCCCGCCGCCTCCGCCTTCCGCCCGGCCTGACGCCACCCTCCTGTCGGGGGTGGTGTCACCGGGCCGGAAGGCTTCGGCCGTCCTGCGACATGGCGTGAAACAGATCCCCCGCTGTAGCACACGCAAGTGTCGTACAGATTATCCGTCACATTCGTTTTCCCTGCCAACTCGCCACTCTGGCCATTGGTTTACGGAGCGCCGCCTCGGTGCTAGGGTCCGAATCGAGATTGAGATGGCAGGGCTGCTGAGTCAGCGACGCCGTTGATCGTGCTTCTACGGGGGGAGCAGAACACCCATGATCCGCCATGCCCAGATTGAGGCGGCAGCATCACAGGTCGATACGGAATGTCCATCTGGCGGCACAGTGCCCCCTGAGATGGACGACCGGACCGTCGCCGTCGTCGGCGTTTCCTGCCGCTTTCCCGGCGGGTCGAACCCCGCCGAATTCTGGAATCTCCTCAGGAGTGGCCGCGACGCCATAGCGGAACCGCCCGCGGATCGCGCACACCTCGGCGTCCGGGACGACGGCTCACCGCGCCCCGGTGGTTTCCTGCCCCGTGTCGACGCCTTCGATGCCGAGTTCTTCGGCATTTCTCCGCGCGAAGCCGCGGCGATGGACCCGCAGCAGCGGCTCGTCCTGGAGCTCGCCTGGGAGGCCCTCGAGGACGCCGGCATCGTCCCGGCCGCGCTCGCGGGCTCCGCCACCGGCGTCTTCGTCGGCGCGATCACCGACGACTACACGACCCTCACCCACGCGGCCGGCCCCGAGGCCACCTCCGCGCACACGGTGACCGGCCTGCACCGCGGCATCATCGCCAACCGCGTCTCGTACGCCCTCGGGCTCCAGGGACCGAGCATGGTGATCGACAGCGCGCAGTCATCGTCGCTGGTCGCGGTGCATCTGGCCTGCGAGAGCCTGCGGCGCGGCGAGTCCGTGACGGCGCTGGCCGGCGGGGTCAACCTCAACCTCGCGCCGGAGAGCACCCAGGCCCTCGCGGCCTTCGGCAGCCTCTCGCCCGACGGCCGATGTCATAGCCTCGACGCACGGGCGAACGGCTATGTCCGCGGTGAGGGCGGCGGCGTGGTGGCGCTCAAACTCCTCAGCCGGGCCCTCGCCGACGGGGACCGCATCCACTGTCTGCTGCACGGCGGAGCCGTGGGCAGCGACGGCGCGAGCGCCACCCTCCCCACCCCCGACGAAAAGGCCCAGGAACGCGTCATACGCGACGCCTGGCAGAATTCTGGTATACCGCTGGAACAGGCGCAGTACGTCGAAATACACGGGTCAGGCACCCGGGTCGGCGATCCCATCGAAGCCTCCGCTCTGGGCGCCGTATTCGCCTCCTCCCGCACGCCGGATAATCCCCTCCGGCTCGGATCCGTCAAGACGAACATCGGCCACCTCGAAGGCGCCGCCGGCATAGCGGGTCTCGTCAAGACGATTCTCTGCCTCAAGGAACGGGAACTCGTTCCAACGCTCAACTATCAAACCCCTAATCCGGAGATCCCGTTCGAGGAACTGCGGATCGCCGCCTCCACCGAAACCGGTCCGTGGCCGAATCCCGACGTTCCGCTCGTCGCGGGTGTCACATCGGTGGGAATGGGCGGTACGAACTGCCATCTGGTCCTCGGCGAATGGCGGGGCGAGCCGTCCCCGACCGTCGAGAACAAGCCTGAGGCAAAGACGTCCGACGCCGTCGCGTGGGTGCTTTCCGGACGCGGCGACAAGGCGCTCCGCGCCCAGGCCGCCCGGCTCCGCGCACACCTCGCCGAACGGCCGGAATGCGACGTCGCCGAGGTCGCCCGGGCCCTCGCCCACGACCGCACCGCCTTCACCCACCGCGCCGTGCTCACCGGCTCCGGCCGCGACGACCTGCTGTCCGCCCTGGACGCGGTCGCCGACGCCCGGGTCACCCCGTCCGCGGTCGAGGGCAGCAGCAGCCGGCCCGTCCGCGAGGCCGTGTTCGTCTTCCCCGGTCAGGGTTCGCAGTGGGCCGGCATGGCCGCCGAACTCCTGGACAGCTCCCCCGTGTTCGCCGAGGTCGTGGCGGACTGCGAGCGCGCCCTTCGGCCGTACCGCGACTGGTCGCTGACCGACGTCCTGCGCGGACGCGACGGCGCGCCCGCCCTCGACCGCGACGACGTCGTACAGCCCGCCCTGTGGGCCGTGATGGTCGGCCTCGCCGCGCTGTGGCGGGCCGCGGGCGTCGAACCGGCCGCGGTCGTCGGCCACTCGCAGGGCGAGATCGCCGCCGCCACCGTCAGCGGCGCCCTCACCGTGGACGACGCGGCCCGCCTGATCGCCGTCCGCAGCACCGCCCTCGGCGCGCTCGCCGGGCGCGGCGGCGGGATGCTCACCGTGGGACTGCCCGCCGACCGGGTCCGCGAGGACCTGGCCGGATTCCCGCGCCTGAGCGTGGCCGCCGTCAACTCGCCCGGCATGACCGTGGTCGCCGGTGACGGTGACGCCCTGGACGCGCTGGCCGCGCGGTACGGCGAGGACGTCCGTACCCGCCGCATCCCGGTCGCGTACGCCTCGCACAGCCCGCACGTCGACGCCGTGCGCGAGACGCTGCCCGCCGAGCTCGCCGGGATCGCGCCGCGCGCCGGGAGCGTGCCGCTCCACTCCACCGTCACGGGCACGGCCCTCGACGGCTCCGAACTGGACGTCGACTACTGGTACCGCAACCTGCGGGAGCCGGTGGGCTTCGAGCCCGCCGTGCGCGCGCTCCTCGACGCGGGCCACGAGCTGTTCATCGAGATGAGCCCGCACCCCGTCCTGGCGCTCGCCGTCCAGCAGACGGCGGAGGCCGCCGATCTGCCGGTCGCCGCGCTCGGCACCCTGCGCCGCGGCGAGGGCGGACCGCAGCGGCTGCTGCTCGCGTTCGGCGAGGCGTTCTGCCACGGCGCGGAGGTGGACTGGTCCGCCGTCCTGCCCGTCGGCACCGCCCGCGCCGAACTGCCCACGTACGCCTTCCAGCGCCGCCGTCACTGGATCTCCGGGCAGCCCCACGCCGCCCGGGCCCTGACGCCGGCGCCGCGGGCAGCGGTGCTGCCGGAGGACACCGACGACGCCTCCGAGGCCGAGCCGAACCGCTCGCTGACCGGACCGGCCGCCCTGGAGCTCGTGCGGGCGCACACCGCCGCCGTCCTCGGCTACGACTCGGTCGGAGAGATCGAGCCCCGGCGGACGTTCAAGGAGTTGGGCATCGACTCGGCGATGGTCGTCGAGCTGCGCAACCGGCTCGTCACCGCCACCGGGCGCAAGCTCCCCACCACCGTCGTCTACGACCACCCGAGCCCGGCCGCGCTCGCCGCGCGGCTCGCGGACGCGGAGCAGCAGGCCGCAGCCCCCGAGGCCCCGCAGGATCGGGACCGGGACCAGGACGACCCCGTGGTGATCGTGGGCATCGGCTGCCGCTTCCCGGGCGGGGTGGACTCCCCCGAGGCGCTGTGGCGGGTCGTCGCCGAACGGCGCGACGTGATCTCGGGCTTCCCGGCCGACCGCGGCTGGGACCTCGACGGCCTGTACCACCCGGACCCGGCCCACGTCGGCACGACGTACGTCCGCAACGGCGGCTTCCTCGACGGCGCGGCGGAGTTCGACGCCGAGCTGTTCGGGATCTCGCCGCGCGAGGCACTGGCGATGGACCCGCAGCAGCGCGCCTACCTGGAGGTGTGCTGGGAGGCCCTGGAGCGGGCCGGGATCGCCCCGGACTCCCTGCGCGGCACGCAGACGGGCGTGTTCGCCGGTGTCATGGCCCAGGAGTACGGTCCGCGGCTGGGCGAGGCGGGCGCGGGTGCCGCCGGGTTCGGTCTGACGGGCACGACGTCGAGCGTGGCCTCGGGCCGCGTCGCGTACACCCTCGGCCTCCAGGGCCCGGCCCTGACCGTGGACACGGCGTGCTCGTCGTCGCTGGTCGCGCTGCACCTGGCGGTGCGCGCCGTCCGCTCGGGCGAGTGCTCGCTCGCCCTCGCCGGCGGTGTGGCGATCATGTCGACGCCCGGCATCTTCGTCGAGTTCTCGCGTCAGCGGGGCCTCGCGACCGACGGCCGCTGCAAGAGCTTCTCGGCGGACGCGGACGGCACGGCCTGGGCCGAGGGCGTCGGTGTCCTCGTCGTGGAGCGCCTGTCGGACGCCCGGCGGCTCGGGCACGAGGTGCTCGCCGTCGTGGCGGGCACGGCCGTGAACCAGGACGGCGCCTCCAACGGCCTCACCGCGCCCAGCGGCCCGGCCCAGGAGCGGGTCATCCGCGCCGCCGTCCAGGACGCCGGTGTCGCACTCTCCGGTGTCGACGCGGTCGAGGCGCACGGTACGGGCACGGTGCTCGGCGACCCGATCGAGGCGCAGGCCCTCCTCGCCACGTACGGCAACGAGCGCGACGGCCGACCCCTGATGCTCGGCTCCCTCAAGTCCAACCTGGGTCACGCCCAGGCGGCCGCGGGTGTCGGCGGCGTCATCAAGATGGTCATGGCGATGCGTCACGGGGAACTGCCCGCCTCCCTCAACGTCGGCACGCCCAGCAAGCTCGTCGACTGGGACAACGGCGGCATCGAGCTCCTGACCGAGCCGCGCCCCTGGCCCGCCACCGACGGCAGGACCCGCCGCGCCGGCGTCTCCTCCTTCGGCATCAGCGGCACCAACGCGCACATCGTCCTCGCGGAAGCCCCCGCCGCCCCCCTCCCGGCCGGGACCGAGCCCGGGGACGGCGGCACCGCACCGCTGTGGGTGCTGTCCGGACGGACCGAACCGGCGCTGCGCGCCCAGGCCACCGCGCTCGCCGACGCCCTCGACACCCGCGGCACCCTCGGCGAGGTGTCGGACCGTGACCTCGGCCGCGCCCTGGCCACCACCCGTACCGCCCTCGACCACCGCGCGGTCGTCGCCGCCGAGGACCGTACGGAGGCCGTCGCCGCCCTGACCGCCCTTGGCCGCGGCGAGCCGCACTCGGCGCTGACCCTGGGCACGGCGCGCACCGACGAGGGTCTCGCGTACCTCTTCACCGGGCAGGGCAGCCAGCGGGTCGGCATGGGCCGTGAGCTGTACGAGTCGGAGCCGGTCTTCGCCGCCGCCCTCGACGCGGTCTGCGCCGAACTCGACGCCTGCCGCTCCTCCGTGCCCGGCACGCCGCCGATCCGCGAGGTGATGTTCCACGACGGCGAGGCGCTCGACCGCACCGAGAACACCCAGTGCGCCCTCTTCGCCCTCCAGGTGGCGCTGTTCCGTCTCCTGGAGCACCGGGGCCTGACCCCCGACGCCGTACTCGGCCACTCCATCGGCGAGTTCGCGGCCGCGCACGTCGCCGGGATCCTCAGCCTGCCCGACGCCTGCGCCCTGGTCTCCGCGCGAGGCCGGCTCATGCAGGCCCTGCCGTCCGGCGGCGCGATGACGGCCGTCCAGGCCTCGCAGGAGGAGGTCGCCCCGCTTCTCGCCGGCCGTGAGCACGAGGTGAGCATCGCCGCCGTCAACGGCCCGCTGGCCGTCGTCGTCTCCGGCGACGTCGAGGCCGTCGAGGAGATCGCCGCCGCGTTCGCCGCCGAAGGCCGCAAGACCCGTCGGCTCGTCGTCAGCCACGCCTTCCACTCACACCGCATGGACGGGATGCTCGACGCGTTCGCCGCCGTTACCGCGACGGCCCGGTACGCGGAGCCGCGCGTCCCGATGGTGTCCACCGTCACCGGCGGAACCGTCGAGATCACCGCCGACTACTGGGTGCGTCAGGTCCGCCGGGAAGTGCGGATGTCCGACGGTCTCGCCGCGCTCCACGAGCTCGGGATGCGGACCTACCTCGAACTCGGCCCCGACGGCGTGCTGTCGGCCCTGGGCCAGGACTGTCTGGACGACGAGGGGCTCGCGTTCGTGCCGGTGCTGCGCCGCGGCCGGTCCGAGCGGCGCACCCTGGCGTCCGCGCTCGGCGCCCTGCACGTCCGGGGCAGCAGCCCCGACTGGCAGGCCGTGTTCGGTCCGGGTCGGACGCCCGCCCTGCCGACGTACGCCTTCCAGCGGGAGCGGTACTGGCTGACGGCGAGCGGCACCGAGGGGGCGGCGGGCCATCCGCTGCTCGGCCCGGCCGTCGAGCTCGCCGAATCCGGGCAGACCGTCCTGACCGCCCGGCTCGGCCGCCGTACCCACCCCTGGCTCGCCGACCACGCCGTCCTCGGCTCGGTCCTGCTGCCGGGCACCGCCTCCCTCGAACTGGCCGCCCGCGCCGGTTCGCAGACGGGCACGCCCCGGGTCGCCGAGCTCACGCTCCTCGCCCCGCTGGTGATCCCGGACGAGGGCCGCACCGAGGTGCAGGTCGTCGTGGCCGCGCCCGGCGAGGACGGTCAGCGCGCGGTGACCGTGCACGCCCGCACCGAGACGCCGGACGGCGCCGTCGAGCCGTGGACACTGCACGCCACCGGCGCGCTCGCCCCGCACGACGCGGCCGCCGCGCCCGCCGCGGCCCGGCCCGCCGGAGGGGGCGAACCGCTGCCCGTCGACGGCTGCTACGCCGAACTGGCCGCCTCGGGCTACGCCTACGGCCCGGTCTTCCAGGGCCTGCGCGCCGCGTGGCGCCACGGCACCGACCTGG
Source organism: Streptomyces sp. NPDC037410 (assembly GCF_055602235.1). NCBI lineage: Bacteria > Bacillati > Actinomycetota > Actinomycetes > Kitasatosporales > Streptomycetaceae > Streptomyces > Streptomyces sp. NPDC037410. Next base: position 85,053 of record NZ_JBVJWR010000005.1, read on the forward strand.
TCGCCGAGGTCGCCCTGCCGGCGTCCGTCACCGACGCCGCCTCCTACGGGCTGCACCCGGCGCTGCTCGATGCGGCCCTGCACCCGATCGTCATCACGGAGCTCGACGACGGCGGCCGCCGTCTGCTGCCCTTCTCCTGGCGCGGCGTGACCGTCCACCAGCCGGGCGCCCGCTCCACCCGCGTGCTGATCCGCGCCACCGGTCCTGACGCGGTGTCGCTGACCCTGGTCGACGAGGCCCACGCGGTGGTCGCCGAGGTCGAGGAGCTCGTCCTGCGCCCGGTGAGCGACGCCGTGGCCGTCCCGCGCTCGCTCCACCGCCTGGACTGGAAGCCGGCCGCGGCGGAGGCGGAGGAGTCCCCGCGCGCGGTGTCGCTCGGCTCGGTCGACCTGGGCGTCGGCCCGCTGTACGGCGACCTGGCGGCGCTGGGCGAGGCCGTCGACTCGGGCCTCCTTGCCCCCGACGTGGTCTTCGCACCGCTCGCGGAGCCCGCCGAGAGCACCGGACCGGCCGTGCACCGCGCGCTCGCCCTGCTCCAGGGCTGGCTGGCCGACGACCGGTTCGCCGACTCGCGCCTGGTGCTCGTCACCCGGCAGGCCGTGGCCACGACGCCGGACGCCGACGCGGATCCGGACACCGCGGCCGTATGGGGGCTGGCACGCTCGGCGCAGACCGAGAACCCCGGCCGCGTCGGACTCCTCGACGTGGAGACGGCGGAGGACTGTCGTACCGCGCTGCCGCTGATCGTCGCCGAGCCGCAGCTCGCCGTACGGGACGGAGCCCTGCTCGTGCCCCGGCTCGGCCCGGTGACGGCCGGCGGTGCCCTGGTTCCCCCGGCCGGCGCGGCCGCCTGGCGGATGGTGGTGCGCGAGCGCGGGACCCTGGACCACCTGGCTCTCGAACCCTTCGCGGAGGCCCTGGCCCCGCTGGGCGACGGCGAGGTGCGCGTCGCCGTGCGCGCCGCGGGCGTCAACTTCCGCGACGTCCTGGGCACCCTTGGTCTCTACCCCGGCGATCCCGGTCCGCTCGGCCTCGAAGGGGCCGGTGTGGTCACCGAGGTCGGTCCCGGTGTCACGGAACTCGCCGTCGGCGACCGGGTCATGGGCCTGTTCTCCGGGGCGTTCGGGCCGATGGCCGTCACCGACCACCGTCGGATCGCCGTCATGCCCGCCGACTGGACGTTCGCCGAGGCGGCGTCCGCGCCGATCGTGTTCCTCACCGCCTACCACGCCCTGGTCGACCTCGCGGGTCTGACCTCGGGCGAGCGCGTCCTGATCCACGCCGCCGCCGGCGGTGTCGGCATGGCGGCCGTGCAGCTGGCCCGGCACCTGGGTGCCGAGGTGTACGGCACGGCGGGCCCCGGCAAGTGGGACGCCCTGCACGCCCTCGGCCTGGAGGGGAAGCACCTGGCGTCGTCCCGCACGCTGGACTTCGAGGACGCGTTCGGCGCGGCCACCGAGTCCGCCGGCATGGACGTCGTCCTGAACTCCCTCGCCGGTGAGTACGTGGACGCCTCCCTGCGGCTGCTGCCGCACGGCGGCCGCTTCGTGGAGATGGGCAAGACCGATCTGCGCGACCCTGCGCTCGTCGCGGCCGAACACCCCGGCGTCGACTACCGCTTCTTCGACCTGCTCCAGGAGCCGACCGAGCGGATCGGCGAACTCCTCACGGCGGTCATGGCCCTGCTGTCGTCGGGGGCACTCACGCCGCTGCCGGTGAGCACCTGGGACGTCCGCCGGGCACCGGAGGCCTTCCGGTACGTCAGCCAGGCGCGCCACATCGGCAAGGTCGTCCTCACGCTCCCCGCGGCTGTCGACCCGGAGGGCACGGTCCTGGTCACCGGCGCCACCGGTGCACTCGGCGGGCTTGTCGCGCGGCACCTGGTCACCGAGCACGGCGCCCGCCGTCTGCTCCTGGTCAGCCGCCGCGGCGCGGACGCGCCGGGCTCGGAGGAACTCGCCGCCGAGCTCGCCGAGGCGGGCGCCGAGGTCACCCTCGCGGCCTGTGACACCGGCGACCGGGACGCGCTCGCGAAGCTGCTTTCCGGCGTACGGCTCACGGCCGTCGTGCACGCGGCGGGGGTGCTCGACGACGGCGTGATCACGGCGCTCACGCCCGAGCGTCTCGACACGGTGCTCGCCGCCAAGGCCACCGCGGCCCGGAACCTGCACGAGCTGACCATGGACCAGGACCTCTCGGCCTTCGTCCTCTTCTCCTCCGTCATGGGCGTCATCGGCGGCGCCGGCCAGGGCAACTACGCCGCGGCCAACGCCTCCCTGGACGCCCTGGCCCAGCACCGCTCGGCCCAGGGGCTGCCCGCGGTCTCCCTGGCCTGGGGCATGTGGGCGGACACCGCGGGCAGGCCCGGCGCCGCCGGCATGGCGGGCTCCCTGTCCGAAGCCGACCGGGTGCGCCTCGCCCGCACCGGCCTCGCGCCCATCGACCGGGCCGAAGGCCTGGCCCTGCTCGACGCGGCACTGCGCGTGGGCTCCCCCGCGCTCGTACCCGCCCCCCTCGACCGTGCCGCGCTCGGCGCGCTCGGCGACCGGCTGCCCACCGTGCTGCGGGACCTGGCCCCGGCCGCCCCGCGCCCGGCGGAGGCCTCGCCGGCCGCGGCGGCGCCGCGGGCGACCGAGACCCTGCGCGACCGGCTCGCGGTGCTGAGCCCGGCCGAGCGGGAGGAACTGCTCCTCGACCTCGTCCGGGTGCAGACGGCCGCCGTGCTCGGCCGGTCCTCCGCGGCCGGCATCCCCGCCGACCGGCCCTTCAAGGACATGGGCTGCGACTCGCTCACCCTCGTGGAACTGCGCAACCGGCTCCAGACCGCTTCCGGTCTGCGGCTGCCCGCCACGTTCCTCTTCAACTGCCCGACCGCGCAGGCGGTCGTGGCGCACCTGCACACCGAACTGGCCCCGGCCGAAGAGGAGTCCGCAGGGGACTCCGGCGACCAGACGGTCACGACGGCCCTGGCCGAACTCGACCGTCTGGAGGCGGCGCTCACGGAAATGCCGGACGACACCCGGGACGAGGTCCGGGCCGAGATCGTCCAGCGACTCCAGGCACTCGCGGCCCGGGTGCCCGCCCAGCGGGCCACGGCCGACACCGACGACCTGTCCGCACGCGTCGAGTCGGCCTCGGTCGACGAACTCCTCGCGTTCATCGACTCCGAACTCTGATCCCGGGTCCGGCCGCCGGACCCCCACTCCGCACCACCTGTTCGACGCGCGCGGCGTGCTGCGGCACGCCGCCCGGGCAGCCATGCCCGCGCCGCGCGCAGGCACGGCTCGACGACGCCTACGGGGGCAACATCACCATGACAACAACGGACAACGACAAACTCGTCGAATACCTGAAGCGCCTCACCGTCGACCTCCACCAGTCCCGTCAGCGGGTCCGTGAACTGGAGGCGGGCACCAACGATCCGATCGTGATCGTCGGCATGGGATGCCGCTACCCGGGCGGGGTCGACTCGCCCGAGGCGCTGTGGCGGGTCGTCGCCGACGGGCGCGACGTGATCTCCGGTCTGCCGACCGACCGTGGCTGGGACCTCGACGGCCTCTACCACCCCGACCCGGAGCACTCCGGCACCTCGTACGTCCGCGACGGCGGCTTCGTGAACGCGGCGGCCGACTTCGACCCCGCCTTCTTCGGGATCTCGCCGCGCGAGGCGCTGGCGATGGACCCGCAGCAGCGGCTGCTGCTCGAAGTGTCGTGGGAGGCCCTGGAGCGGGCCGGCATCACGCCCGGGTCGCTGCACGGCACGCCGACGGGTGTGTTCCTCGGAGCCATCACCCAGGAGTACGGCCCCCGCCTCGGTGAGGCGGGGGCGGGCGGCACCGGGTTCGCCCTGACGGGTACGACGTCCAGCGTGGCCTCGGGCCGCGTCGCGTACACCCTCGGCCTCCAGGGCCCGGCCCTGACGGTGGACACGGCGTGCTCGTCGTCGCTGGTCGCCCTGCACCTCGCCGTCAACGCGCTGCGCTCCGGCGAGTGCTCGCTCGCGCTCGCCGGCGGTGTGACGATCATGTCGACGCCCGGCATCTTCGTGGAGTTCTCGCAGCAGAAGGGCCTCGCGCCGGACGGCCGCTGCAAGTCCTTCTCGGCGGACGCGGACGGCACGTCCTGGTCCGAAGGCGTCGGCGTGCTGGTCGTGGAGCGGCTCTCGGACGCCCGCCGCCTGGGCCACAAGATCCTTGCCGTGGTGGCCGGTTCGGCCGTCAACCAGGACGGCGCCTCCAACGGCCTTTCCGCGCCCAGCGGTCCGGCGCAGGAGCGGGTCATCCGGGCCGCCGTGCAGGACGCCGGCGTGCCCCTCTCGGGTGTCGACGCGGTCGAGGCGCACGGTACGGGCACGGTGCTCGGCGACCCGATCGAGGCGCAGGCCCTGCTCGCCACGTACGGCAAGGCGCGCGAGGACCGGCCGCTGATGCTGGGCTCCCTCAAGTCCAACCTGGGGCACTCCCAGGCGGCCGCGGGTGTCGGCGGCGTCATCAAGATGGTCATGGCGCTGCGCCACGGCGAGCTGCCCGCCTCCCTCAACGTCGGCACGCCCAGCAAGCTCGTCGACTGGGACAACGGCGGCGTCGAGGTGCTCGCCGAGCCCCGCCCGTGGCCGGTCGAGGAGGGCAGGGTCCGGCGCGCCGGTGTGTCGTCCTTCGGCATCAGCGGCACCAACGCCCACGTCATCCTGGCCGAGGCCCCGGCCGAGCAGCCCGCCGACGACGCGGCTCCGGCCGACGTGGCCGGCCTGGAGGGCGCGGGCCTGCCGTGGCTGGTGTCGGCGCGTTCCGCGGACGCGCTGGCCGAGGCCGCCGGGCAGTTGGCCGCGTTCGTACGGGCGCGTCCCGAGCTCGGCCCCGCCGATGTGGCGCTCTCCCTGGCCACCGGGCGCTCCGCCTTCGAGTCCCGGGCCGCGCTGCCCGGCGGCGAAGGGCGGGACGGGCTGCTCGCGGGCCTGGACGCCCTGGCCTCCCGTGAGATCGACGGCGAGAACGGTGTGTCCCCCTCACGCGCCGTCTTCGTCTTCCCGGGGCAGGGCTCGCAGTGGGTGGGCATGGCCACGGCCCTGCTCGACTCCTCACCGGAGTTCGCCCGCGTGATCGCCGACTGCGAGACGGCCCTGACGCCGTTCGTCGACTGGTCCCTCACCGCCGTCCTGCGCGGCGACGAGGACGCGCCCGGCCTCGACCGGGTCGACGTCGTCCAGCCCGCCTCCTGGGCCATGATGGTCGGCCTCGCAGCCCTCTGGCGCGCCGCCGGCGTCCACCCGACCGCGGTCGTGGGCCACTCCCAGGGCGAGATCGCCGCCGCCGTCGTGGCCGGTGGCCTGTCCCTGGAGGACGGCGCCCGCGTCGTCGCCCTGCGCTCCAAGGCCCTGCGCGTCCTCTCCGGCGGCGGAGGCATGGCCTCGCTCAAGGTCCCGGAGGCGCAGGCCGAGGAACTCCTCGCCGCGTGGGACGGACGCATCTCCGTCGCGGCGGTCAACGGCCCCTCCTCGACCGTCGTCGCCGGCCGGCCCGACGCCCTCGACGAACTGCTCGCCCAGTGCGAGACCAACGGGGTCTGGGCGCGCCGCATCCCCGTGGACTACGCCTCCCACTCCGCCCACGTCGACGAGATCCGCGACACCCTCGCCGACGAACTGAAGGACGTCGCCCCGCAGTCGGGGCGCATCGCCTTCCACTCGACCGTCACCGGCGCCGTCCTCGACACCGCCGAGCTCGACGGGGCCTACTGGTTCCGCAACCTCCGCAGCAAGGTGCGGCTCGCGGACGTCGTGGGCCGGCTCGCCGCCCCCGACGTCGTCTTCGTCGAGGTCAGCGCGCACCCGGTCCTCGTCTCCGGCATCACGGAGACCCTGGACGACACCGGCGCCGTCGTCGGCACACTGCGCCGCGACTCCGGCAGCCTGGAGCGCTTCGCCGAATCCGCCGCCGAGGCCTGGTCCCACGGCGTCACCGTCGACTGGCCGGCCCTCCTCCAGCCCTACCGGGCCCAGAGCGTCGAGCTGCCGTCCTACCCCTTCCAGCGCCAGCGGTACTGGCTGGAGCCGGAGCCCGCGTCGACCGACGCCCGCGGGCTCGGTCTGGCCTCGGCCGGGCACCCGCTGCTCGGCGCCGTGGTCGAGCTGGTCGAGGAGGACCGGCTGGTGTACACCGGGCGGCTCGCCCTCGACACGCAGCCGTGGCTGGCCGACCACGCCGTGCAGGGCACCGTCCTGCTGCCCGGCACCGCGTTCCTGGAGCTCACGATGGCCGTGGGCGCGCGGGCGGGCTGGCGACGGCTCACCGAGCTGACCCTCCAGGCGCCGCTCGTCCTCCCGCCCGGCGAAGCCGTACAGCTGAGGATCACCGTCGAGCCGCCGGCCGGGAACGGGCAGCGGGAGCTGGCCGTGCACTCCCGGCCGCAGGACGCCGACGCGGGCGTCCCGTGGACGCGGCACGCCGCGGCGGTGCTCGACCTCGACGACGAGGCCGCGGACTTCGACCTCACCGAGTGGCCGCCGCCCGGCGCCCAGGAGATCGACGTCGAGGGCCGTTACGACACGCTCACGGAGGCGGGCTACGACTACGGCCCCGCCTTCCAGGGCCTGCGCGCCGCCTGGCGCTCGGGACGTGACGTCTTCGCCGAGGTCGGCCTGCCCGCCGAGCTGGACGCCACGACCTTCGGGGTGCACCCCGCGGTCCTCGACGCGGCCCTGCACGCGGTCGGCCTGCTCCGTGAGGACACCCGTACCGTCCTGCCCTTCTCCTGGTCCGGCGTCACCCACTACTCGGACGGCGCGGACGCGCTCCGGGTGTGGCTGAGCCCGCGCGGCGAGGACGGCGTGGTTCTGCGCGTCACCGACGGTTCGGGGAAGCCCGTGCTGTCCGCCGAGTCGGTCACGATGCGGCCGTTCACGGCCGACCTGACCGCCGGCCGGGGCACGGACTCGCTGTTCCGTGTCGACTGGCAGCCGGTCGCCGCCGCGGCCGACATCGACGTGTGCCCGGTCGCCGAGCTCGCCGACGTCCCGGACGTGGTGCCGCAGGTCGTCGCCGTACGATGTCCGGTCACCGCGCGATGTCCGGGCACGCCGCAGGACTCCGACCGCGACTCCGAGAGCACGGGCAGCGACCTCGCCGAGACCGCCCACCGGGCGGCCCGCTGGGCGCTGGGCCTGGTCCAGGAATGGCTGGCCGAGGCCCGTTTCGCCGGCTCCCGTCTCCTCGTACTGACCGAGGGCGCCGCGGGCCCCGAGGTCGACGACCCCGCCCAGGCCACCGTGTGGGGCCTGATCAGGACCGCCCAGTCCGAACACCCGGACCGTTTCGCCCTGCTTGACACGGACGAGGCCCACGACGCCGGCACCGTGACCGGCGCCGTGCTCACCGAGCCGCAGCTCGCCCTGCGTGCGGGTGCGCTCCTCGCCCCCCGCCTGGTCCGGCACACCACCTCCGCCGACCCGCTCGGCGGCACCTCGCTCGACCCGGACGCCACCGTGCTCGTCACCGGCGGCACCGGCGTGCTCGGCGCGTCGGTCGCGCGGCACCTGGTCACCGGGCACGGCGCCCGCCGTCTGCTCCTGGTCAGCCGTCGCGGCGCCGACGCCCCCGGCGCCCGGGAACTCTCCGCCGAGCTCACCGCGCTGGGCGCCGAGGTCACCCTCGCGGCCTGTGACACCGCCGACCGGGACGCGCTCGCGGAGCTGCTGACCGGCGTGCGGCTCACCGCCGTCGTCCACACCGCCGGTCTGCTCGACGACGGCGTGGTCGAGCAGCTCACCGAGGACCGGCTCACGGCCGTCCTGCGGCCCAAGGTGGACGCCGCAGCGCTCCTCGACGAACTGACCGCCGGGCAGGACCTCGCGGCCTTCGTCCTGTTCTCCTCGGTCGCCGGTGTGCTCGGCAACCCGGGCCAGGCCAACTACGCCGCGGGCAACGTCTTCCTCGACGCGCTCGCCGCCCGCCGCCGCGCCGCCGGCCGCCCCGCGACCTCGCTCGCCTGGGGCCTGTGGGCCGAACGCACCGGTCTCACCGGTCACTTGGACGACGACACCCTCTCGGCCCGGGGCATCGCCCCGCTCTCCACCGAGCAGGGCCTCGCCCTCCTCGACCGGGCGCTCGCCGACGACAGCCCGCTCCTCGTCCCGGCCCGCCTCGACCCGGCCGGACTGCGCTCCGACGCGCTCGCCGGGACGCTGTCCCCGGTGCTGCGCTCCCTGGTGCGGGTCCCGCAGCGGCGCGCCGGCGAGTCCGGTCTGCGCCGGAAGCTCGGCCGGATGTCCGAGGAGGAGGGCCGCCGTCTGTTGCTCGACCTCGTCCGCACCCAGCTCGCCTCGGTCATCGGCAGCGAGTCGGGGGACGGGATCGACCCGGACCAGCCGTTCAAGAGCTTCGGCATCGACTCGCTGCTCGCGGTCCAGCTGCGCAACCGCCTCAACTCCGCGACCGGCCTGCGCCTTCCGGCCACGCTGGTCTTCGACCACCCCACGCCGACCGCCGTCGTCGAGTTCACGCTCGCGCTCGCGCGGGAGCGTGCCGAGAGCGCCCCGGCGCAGCCCGCCGCCCCCGTCGTCCCGCGTACGGACGACGATCCGGTCGTGATCGTCGGCATGGGCTGCCGCTTCCCTGGCGGGGTGGACTCGCCCGAGGCGCTGTGGCGGCTCGTGGCCGAACAGCGCGATGTCGTCTCGGGGTTCCCCGTCGATCGCGGCTGGGACCTCGACAACCTGTACCACCCCGACCCGGACCACTCCGGCACGTCGTACGTCCGGCACGGCTCGTTCCTGCACGAGGCCGGCGAGTTCGACCCCGCCTTCTTCGGGATCTCGCCGCGCGAGGCGCTGGCGATGGACCCGCAGCAGCGGATGCTGCTCGAAGTGTCGTGGGAGGCCCTGGAGCGGGCCGGCATCGCGCCCGGATCGCTGCACGGCAGTGACACCGGTGTGTTCGCCGGTGTGATGTACCACGACTACGGCGTCGGCGGCCGGCTTCCGGAGGAGGCCGAGGGCCACTTCCTGACCGGCACCGCCGGCAGTGTCGCCACCGGCCGGGTGGCCTACACCCTGGGTCTCCAGGGCCCGGCCCTGACGGTGGACACGGCGTGCTCGTCGTCGCTGGTCGCCCTGCACCTGGCGGTCCGCGCCCTACGGTCGGGCGAGTGCTCGCTGGCGCTCGCCGGCGGCGCCGCGGTGATGTCCACCCCGAACACCTTCATCGAGTTCTCGCGTCAGCGGGGTCTCGCGCCGGACGGCCGCTGCAAGAGCTTCTCGGCGGACGCGGACGGCACGGCCTGGGCCGAGGGTGTCGGTGTCCTGGTGGTGGAGCGGCTCTCGGACGCCCGCCGCCTGGGCCACCAGGTCCTCGCCGTGGTGGCCGGTTCGGCCGTGAACCAGGACGGAGCCTCCAACGGCCTCACCGCGCCCAGCGGCCCGGCCCAGGAGCGGGTCATCCGCGCAGCCGTCCAGGACGCCGGTGTCACCTTCTCCGGTGTGGACGCGGTCGAGGCGCACGGTACGGGCACGGTGCTCGGCGACCCGATCGAGGCCCAGGCCCTGCTCGCCACGTACGGTACCCAGCGCGACGGCCGGCCGCTGATGCTGGGGTCCCTCAAGTCCAACCTGGGTCACGCCCAGGCGGCCGCCGGTGTCGGCGGCATCATCAAGATGGTCATGGCCCTGCGCCACGGCGAACTCCCCGCCTCCCTCAACGTCGGCACGCCCAGCAAGCTCGTCGACTGGGACAACGGCGGCGTCGAACTGCTCACCGAGCCGCGCCCCTGGCCCGCCACCGACGGCAGGACCCGCCGCGCCGGCGTCTCCTCCTTCGGCATCAGCGGCACCAACGCGCACATCATCCTGGCCGAGGCCCCGACCGACGTGCCCGCCGAGGACACGACGCCGGGCGACGAGGTGCGCCTTGACGGCGCGGCGCTGCCGTGGCTGGTGTCGGCGCGTACGTCCGAGGCACTGTCCCAGGCCGCGGAGCGGCTTGCGGAGTACGTACGGGCGCGTCCTGAGCTCGGCCCGGCCGATGTGGCGCTCTCCCTGGCCACCGGGCGCTCCGCCTTCGAGTCGCGGGCCGTGCTGCGCGGCGGTGACGGACGGGACGGGCTGCTCGCGGGCCTGGACGCGCTGGCCTCCGGTGAGCTGGAGGCCGTGACCGCGGCCGCGTCCGGTGCGAAGCCGGGCCGTACGTCCGGTGCTCCTGTCGTGTTCGTGTTCCCGGGGCAGGGCTCGCAGTGGGTGGGCATGGCCACGGCCCTGCTCGACTCCTCGCCGGAGTTCGCCCGTGTGATCGCCGACTGCGAGACGGCCCTGACGCCGTTCGTCGACTGGTCCCTCACCGCCGTCCTGCGCGGGGACGAGGACGCGCCCGGCTTCGACCGGGTGGACGTCGTCCAGCCGGCCTCCTGGGCCATGATGGTCGGCCTCGCAGCCCTCTGGCGCGCCGCCGGCGTCCACCCGACGGCGGTCGTGGGCCACTCCCAGGGCGAGATCGCCGCCGCCGTCGTGGCCGGTGGCCTGTCTCTGGAGGACGGCGCCCGCGTCGTCGCCCTGCGCTCCAAGGCCCTGCGCGTCCTCTCCGGCGGCGGAGGCATGGCCTCACTGAGCGTTCCGGAGGCGCAGGCGGAAGAGCTGCTCTCCGCGTGGGACGGCCGCATCTCCATCGCGGCGGTCAACGGCCCGACCTCGACCGTCGTCGCCGGGCAGCCCCAGGCGCTGGACGAGCTGCTCGCCCGGTGCGAGGCGTCCGGAGTGTGGGCGCGCCGCATCCCCGTGGACTACGCCTCCCACTCCGCCCACGTCGACGAGATCCGCGACACCCTCGCCCACGAGCTGGAAGGCGTCGCGCCCCGTTCGGGCCGGATCGCCTTCCACTCCACGGTGACCGGGGGCGTGCTCGACACGGCGGAGCTGGACGGGGCCTACTGGTTCCGGAACCTCCGCAGCCGCGTGCGGCTCGCGGAGGTCGTGGGCCGGCTTGCGGCTCCCGGCACGGTCTTCGTCGAGGTCAGCGCGCACCCGGTCCTCGTCTCCGGCATCTCCGAGACGGTCGGGGACACCGGTGCCGTCGTCGGTACCCTCCGCCGCGACACCGGCAGCCTGGAGCGCTTCGCCGAATCCGCCGCCGAGGCCTGGTCCCACGGCGTCACCGTCGACTGGACCGCGCTCCTCGCCCCGTACGAGGCCACGGGCGTCGAGCTGCCCTCGTACCCCTTCCAGCACCAGCACTTCTGGCTCCTCAACGAGCCCGTCGCCGTCGCCCCGCGCAGCGAGCCGCGGCCGTCGGAGCAGGCTGCCGGGCCGGGAGACCTGCTGGGCGTACGGCTGCCGTCGTCGCCGCTCGCCCAGGCGCAGTTCGCCCCGCGCCTCGACGCGGTGGCGCACCCCTGCCTCGGTGACTTCGTGGTCGGCGGGCGTCCGGTGGTCAGTGCCGGTGTGCTCGTGGAGTCGCTGGTCGAGGCGGTCACCGAACTCGCCGGGCCGGGGCCCGTGTCCGTCGAGGACCTGGACCTCCCCGTCGACCTGGTCCTCGCGCCGGTCGGCATCGACCCGGCGTCGGCCGGTGACGAGCGCGCCGCGCAGCTCGTCGTGGACGGGGACCTGTTCCGCTACTACGCCCAGGACCCGGCCGGCGGCTGGCAGCTGCACGCGCAGGGCCGGGCCGCGTCCGGTGCGCAGGCCGCTCCCACGGTGGCGTTCGCGTCGGTGGGTTCGGGCCGCGAGCTGACGGGCGACGAGCTGTACCGGCTGCTGTGGCAGCGCGCCCTGTACCTGGGTTCCGCCGCCCGCTGGGTGGAGCGGATCCGGCTCGGCCGGGGCGAGGCCACCGCGGAGATCCGTTCCGCCCTGCCCGGCGAGGCGGAGCGCTACGTGATCCATCCCGGTCTCGTCGACGCGATGTTCCAGACGGCGCTGGCCTGCTTCCCGCTGGACGGCCCGGCCCTCGTGCCGGCCGGTCTCGACCGCTTCACGCACTACGACCGCGGTGGTGTCCAGGACGGGCTCCGCTGTCACGCCGAGCTGTTCGACGACGGCACCCGGGCGCGGATCCGGCTCGTCACCGCGCAGGGCCGGCTGGTCGCCGAGGCCTGCGGCGTACGGTTCGTGCCGGCCCTGGACCGGCCGGCGGCGGAGCCCGCGGCCGTCCAGGCGCCGGTGGCCGAGCGGGTGACCCCGGTCGTGTCCGAGCCGCCGCGGCGGGTCACGGCCCCGGAGCCCGAACCCGCGCCCGCGCCCGCGGTGGCATCCGACGATGTGCGCGCCCTCGTGGCGCGGACCGTCGCCAAGGCCCTCGGCACCGTGGCGGCCCGGCTCGACGCCGCGCAGTCGCTGCAGGCGCTCGGCCTGGACTCGCTGATCGCGATGAAGATCCGGACGACCCTGGACAAGGAGTTCGACGTCCTGCTGCCGATGACGGCGTTCCTGAACGGCCGCAGCACGGAGGACATCGCCGGGGACGTACTCGACGCCCTCGGCGCGGAGACGCCGGACACCGACGACACCGTCGGCACGGGCGGCCCGCGGACGGACGGCGACGACGCCGGGCGCTACGAGCCGTTCGGTCTGACCGACCTCCAGCAGGCGTACCTCGTCGGCCGTGGTGACGCCTTCGAACTCGGCAACACCTCCACGTACTTCCAGATCGAGATCGACCTGGAGAAGGTGGATCTGGACCGGCTCGGCGCGTCCTTCCGGGCGATGATCGAGCGGCACGACCAGCTGCGGGCCGTCTTCACCCCCGAGGGCGAGCAGCGGGTCCAGCGCGAGGTCCCGGCCTATGTGATCCGGGAGACCGACGTCTCCGGCCTGGCGCCGGAGGAGCGCGAGGCCGCGCTGACCGCCGTCCACGAGGAGATGCGGCACCAGGTCTTCGACACCGCCCGCTGGCCGCTGTTCGACGTGCGGGTGACCCGGATCGACGACACGGTGATCCGGCTGCACGCCGGCTTCGACGCCCTGATCATCGACGGTTTCAGCACGTCGATCCTGTTCAAGGAGTGGGCCGCGCACTACCGCGGTGAGGCGCTGCCCGAACTGGAGTTGCGCTACCGGGACTACGTGCGCCAGGCCCGTGAGCTGGAGGGCGGTCCCGAGTACGACCGGGCGCTCGCCTACTGGCGGGACCGGCTCGACACGCTGCCGCCCGCGCCGCAGCTGCCGCTGGCCGTGGCTCCGTCGAGCCTGGACCGGCCGGTGTTCAACCACCGTGGCGCGACGGTCCCGAAGGCGGAGTGGGCCCGGTTCAAGGAGCACGCGGCGGCGGCGGGGGTCTCTCCCTCCGCGGCGCTGTGCACCGCGTACGCGCAGGTGATCGCGGAGTGGAGTGCCACGCCCGACTTCTCGCTGAACCTGCTGTACTTCAACCGGCTGCCGCTGCACCCGCAGGTCGGTGATGTCATCGGCAACTTCTCCACCACGCTGATGCTGGAGATCCGCGAGTCGGCCGAGGACACGTTCGCCACCCGGGCGAACGAGGTGCAGGCCCGGCTGTGGAGCGACATGGAGCACAGCCAGGTCAGCGGTGTGCAGGTGCTGCGGGAGCTGAACCGGGCGCGCGGCGCCTCGGTGCGGGCCGCCGCGCCGGTCGTCTTCACCAGCCTGGTGAACTTCGCGGGCCAGCAGGACACGGAGCAGCGCGGGGTCGTGCAGTACCTCGCCGGGATCGGTGAGAACGGCCGACAGGTGAGCAGCTCGGTCCGCACGCCGCAGGTGTGGCTGGACCACCAGGCGGTCGAGGAGGCCGGTGAGCTGGTCCTGAACTGGGACGTGATCGAGGAGCTGTTCCCGGCGGGCTGCGTGGACGCCATGTTCGCCGCGTACCAGCGGATGCTGCACGAGCTGTGCCGCGACCCGGAGGCGTGGCAGCGGCCGAGGCCGGCGCTCGTGCCGGCGGCCGACCTGGCCGTACGGGCCGGGGCCAACGACACCGACGGGCCGGTGCCCGACGGTCTGCTTCACGACGCGGTGCTCGCGCAGGCCGAGGCCACGCCCGACGCGCCGGCCGTCATCTCGCAGGCGCTGACCCTGACGTACGCGGACCTCGACCGCAGGTCGAACCAGGTGGGGCACGCGCTGCGCGCCCAGGGGGCCGGTCCCGGCGACCTGGTGGCGATCGTGATGGACAAGGGCTGGGAGCAGGTCGTCGCGGCGCTCGGCATCCTGCGGGCCGGGGCGGCGTACGTCCCGATCGACGCCCGGGTGCCCGTCGAGCGGCTGCACGTACTCCTTGAGAGCGCGGGGATCAGCCGGGTCGTCACGCAGCCGTGGGTGGAGGACGCGGCGGACTGGCCGGAGGGTGTGGCCAGGACCGTGGTGCGGGCCGGTGACGAGGGCGACGACCGTCCGCTGGGCGAGTCCGGCGCCAAACCGGGCGACCTCGCGTACGTCATCTTCACCTCGGGCTCCACGGGTCTGCCCAAGGGCGTGATGATCGAGCACGGCGCGGCCCTGAACACGGTGGTCGACGTGAACGAGCGCTACGGCGTCACGGCGGCGGACCGGGCCCTCGGGCTCTCCGCGATGCACTTCGACCTGTCGGTCTACGACGTGTTCGGACCGCTGTCGGTGGGTGGCGCCCTGGTGCTGCCCGAGCCGGCGGCGCACCGCGAGCCCGCCCGCTGGGCGGAGCTCGTCACCGAGCACGGGGTGACGGTCTGGAACAGCGTGCCCGCGCTGATGGAGATGTTCACCGAGCACGCCCTGTCCAACGGGCTCACCGGGCTGCCGGTGCGGCTGGTCATGATGAGCGGCGACTGGATCCCGGTGTCCCTGCCGGGACGGATCCGGCTGCTGCTGCCGGACGCGGAGCTGTGGAGCATGGGCGGCGCCACGGAGGCGTCGATCTGGTCGATCCTGCACCCCATCGGCGACGTCCCGGACGACTGCGTGAGCATCCCGTACGGCAAGGCGATGCGTAACCAGCGCTTCCACGTCCTCGACGGCTCGATGCGGCCCTGCCCCGTGTGGGTGCCGGGCGACCTGTACATCGCCGGGATCGGTCTGGCCCGGGGCTACCTGAACGACGAGGCCAAGACCCGCGCCGCGTTCGTGCACCACCCGGTCACCGGTGAGCGTCTGTACCGCACCGGCGACATGGGGCGCTTCCTGCCGGACGGCACCATCGAGTTCCTCGGCCGTCTCGACTCCCAGGTCAAGATCCAGGGTTACCGGATCGAGCTCGGCGAGGTCGAGGCCGCGCTCACCCAGTGCGGGGGCGTGCGGTCGGCGGCGGTCGTCGCGGCGGGCGAGCAGCACGGGCCCAAGCGGCTGATCGCGTACGTCGTCCTCGACGAGGGGCGCGACGACACCGAGCAGCAGATCACCGAGGCGCTGCGCCAGGTGGTCCCGGCGCACCTGGTGCCGCAGCGGGTCCTCGTCCTGGACGAACTGCCGCTGAGCGACAACGGCAAGGTCAACCGGGCGGCCCTGCCGGCGCCCGACGAGATCGCGGCGGAAGGCTCCGGCTTCGTCGCCCCGCGCGACGAGGTGGAACTCCGGCTCGCCGAGATCTGGGCGGAGTTCTTCGGCGTGAGCGAGATCGGGGTGACCGCGAGCTTCTTCGACCTCGGCGGCGACTCGCTCCTCGCGGTGCGCCTCATGGCGAGGATCGCCCGCGGTCTGGGCCGCAGCCTGCCGCTGTCCACGCTCTTCGCCCGGCCGACCATCGAGCTGCTCGCGCAGGCGGTGCGGGAGGCCGGCAGCGGCGAGGAGGGCCGCAAGGCGCTGGTGCCGGTGCGCACGAGCGGTGCGCGGACGCCCCTGGTGTTCGTGCACCCGGTCGGCGGTGACGTGCTCTGCTACGCGGAGCTCGCCGAACTCCTCGGCGACGACCAGCCGTTCTACGCGCTCCAGGTCCCGGACACGGAGCTGACCAGCGTCGAGGCCATGGCCGCCCACTACGTCGCGGCGGTCCGCGAGGCGCTGCCGGAGGGTCCGTACCGGCTCGGCGGCTGGTCGATGGGCGGCATCATCGCCCTGGAGATGGCGGCCCAGCTGACCTCGGCGGGTGCCGAGGTGGAGCTGCTCGCGGTGATCGACCTGATGGTCGAGCCCGGCCCGGCCGAGGGGGCGCCCGTCTCGGACGAGACGCTGCTGTCCTGGTTCGCCCGGGATCTGGCGGGTCTCGCCGGTGTGGAGTGGGCGCTGGCGCCGGAGGCCTTCGACGGCCGCCCGCCGGTGGAGGTGCTGCACGCCGAGGCGCGGGCCGCGGGGGCGCTGTCCGAGGACATCGACCTCGGCACGCTGAGCGGCATCGCCGGCCGGTTCCGGAACAACTACCGGGCCCTGCTGCGCCACACGCCCCGCTCCTTCGGCGGCCGGGTGGTGTCGCTGCGGGCCGCGGACGGCGGTGCGACGGTCGAGACGGCGAACCGCTGGATGCGGTACTTCCCCGGTGACGCGGCCCTCGTCGACGTGCCCGGCGACCACTACACGGTGATGCGCGGCGAGCGGCTGCGCGTCCTGGCCGGTGAGCTGCGCCGGGCGCTCGACGCCCGCTGACCCGGTCCGGCCGGGCCGCCGCGCGGCGGCCCGGCCGGTCCATCCCCGGACCGGCCCCGCGGGTGCGGCGGGGTCCAGGTGCACACAGTGAGGACAAACGGAATGCGAATTGATCAGGCCGGCCGGAACAACGCCGGAGCGAGTCGATGAGCGCGTTGCCGGCCACCGTGCCGGTCGCCGTCGTCGGAGCGGGCCAGTCGGGACTCGCCGCCGCGTACCACCTGCGGCAGGGCGGCGTGGAGTGTGTGGTCCTCGACGCGGGGAGCGAGGTCGGCGAGACCTGGGAGCGGCGCTGGGACTCCCTGAGGCTGTTCACGTCGGCGCAGTTCTCCGGGCTGCCGGGCCTGCCCTTCCCCGGGGCCGGGGCACACTACCCCGGCAAGGACGAGGTCGTGGCGTATCTGCGGGACTACGCGGAACGCTTCGACATCCCGGTGCTCACCGACCACCGGGTGCTGTCGCTGCGCCGGGACGGTGACGGCTATCTGCTGACCACCGCGCACGGCGACTGCCGCGCCGGGCAGGTCGTGATCGCGACCGGTCCGTTCGGCGCCCCCCGGCTTCCGGAGTTCGCGGCCGGACTGCACGCGGACGTGCCCACCCTGCACACCAGCGAGTACCGCGGCCCCGCCCAGGTGCCGCCGGGCACGGTGGTGGTCGTCGGCGACGGCAACTCCGGCCGGCAGATAGCCTCGGAGCTGTCCGGGTCGCACAGTGTCGTGCTCAGTTGCGGCGACAAGGTGTCGCCGCCCCTCCCGCAGACCGTGGTCGGGCGGGACATGTTCTGGTGGATGAGCGTCATCGGCGTGATGAGCCTTCCGGTGAACATGCAGGCGCCGGACCCGATCGTCGGCGACCGGGTGCCCGAGCTGGTCGCGGCGGGCGAGCTGCGGACCGTGGGCCGGATCACCGCGGCCGACGGCGCCGAGCTGGTCGCCGCCGACGGCGAGCGCGTCAAGCCGTCCGCGGTGATCTGGGCGACCGGCTACCGCACCGACTGGAGCTGGCTCGACCCGGAGATGCTCGACGAGGAGGGGCAGCCCCGGCACACCGAGGGCACGGGCGTGCTGCCCGGCAGCCACTACCTGGGTCTTTACCGGATGCGTACCCGCGGCTCGGCGCTGATCGGCTTCGTCGGCCGGGACGCCGAGCGCGCCGCGGCGGCGATCACCGCCGCGGCCCAGAGCACCACGACCGCTTCCCCCACGGTAGAAGGCGAGCCGTCATGACCACCGCCACCACGACCGAACTCGACGTCCTCGGCGCGCTGCTGTCGTTCGACTTCATCGGGTTCGCGCAGAAGTCCGCCACCCTCGACCCCGCCGACGCGCGGTACGGGCGGGCGGTCGGCGCGGCCTTCGGGATCGCGGCCCGCCGCCGCTTCCCGCAGGGCGC
Organism: Streptomyces sp. NPDC037410; assembly: GCF_055602235.1. Lineage (NCBI taxonomy): Bacteria > Bacillati > Actinomycetota > Actinomycetes > Kitasatosporales > Streptomycetaceae > Streptomyces > Streptomyces sp. NPDC037410. Next base: position 102,934 of record NZ_JBVJWR010000005.1, read on the forward strand.
GACGCCGGAGGAGATCAGGGCGTACGTCGCGGAGTTCCTCGGCTCGCTGGAGGCGGGCGCGGAGGACTTCGATCCGGCGGGCCTCGAGGGCCTGTTCGCCGTGGGCCTCCACGGGGCCGCGGCGGCCGGCGGCGAGCGGCCGGATCCGGAGCCGACGATGCAGGCGCACCTCGTGCTGTCGCTCCGGCTGGTGCGGGAACTGGGCCTCGGCCCCGAGGAGCAGCGGGAGTTGCTGGCCGAGGCCGCGCGCGAGACGGCGGCCTGAGGCGTACGAGGGCAGGCGGGGGCGGCTCACGCAGGGGCCGCCCCCGACCGGCGAAAGTGGCGGCGCCCCGGGTTGTCCGGGGCGACCGGCGAAAGTGGGGGGGGGGGGGGGGGGGGGGGGGGGGGGGGGGGGGGGGTGCCTCGAGTATCTCTTACGAGAACACACCACACACGCCCCCCCCCCCC
>NZ_JBVJWR010000005.1:103393-321707 GCF_055602235.1 Streptomyces sp. NPDC037410
ACATGGCCGCCTGCCTCCACTAGCACCAACGTCAGCTTCTCCCCCTGCGCCGGCTCGGCACCCTACCTCCGCTCCCTCCCCCCCCCCCCCCACCCCCCCCCCCCCACCCCCCCCACCCCCACCCCCCCCCCCCCCCCCCCCCCCCCCCCCCACTTTCACTCACGCACGTCGGTCCCCGGGACCCAGACGTCCAGTGCCCCGTCCCCGTACAGCGACCGCACCGCCCGCTTGTCGTACTTGCCGACGCTGGTCTTGGGCACCGCGTCGACGAAGGACCACCGTTCCGGGATCCACCAGCGGGCCACCCGCCCGGTCAGGAACTCCCGGAGCTCGTCCCCGCCGACCCCGGCACCCGGCACCAACGACACGCAGGCCAGGGGGCGTTCCTCCCAGCGCGGGTCGGGCACGCCGACGACGACGGCTTCGAGGACGGCCGGGTGCTCGATGATCGCGTTCTCCAGCTCGATGGTGGAGATCCACTCCCCGCCGCTCTTGATGCCGTCCTTGAGCCGGTCGCTGACGACCACCCAGCCGCCCGGTTCGATCACTCCCAGGTCGCCCGTGCGCAGCCAGCCGTCGTGGAACTTCTCGTCGGCGTCCTCGGTGTTGAAGTACGAGCCGGTGACCCAGGGGCCGCGCAGCTCCAGTTCGCCCACCGACCTGCCGTCCCAGGGCTGTTCGCTGCCGTCCTCCGCGATGAGGCGCACCTCGACGAAGGGCATCACGCGGCCGCTCTTGGCGAGCCAGTCGACCTCGTCCTCGTCGGGGGTGCCGTGCGGGGGGACGGCGAAGGTGGCGAGGGGGCTGGTCTCGGTCAGTCCCCAGCCCTGCTTGAGCCGGACCCCGTAGCGCTCGTGGAGCTGCTTGAGCAGGGCGCGCGGCGGAGTCGCGCCGCCGCAGCCGGCGAGTCGTACCGCGCCGAGGTCCAGCGGGTGCTGCTCGCCGTGGTGGACCAGGCTGTTCCAGATGGTGCAGATCGCCGCGACGGCGGTGGGCCGCTCCTCGTTGATGATCCGGGCGAGGTCCGGGGTGTGCAGCTGCCGGCCGTTCATGATCAGGTCGGAGCCGGCCAGCCAGGCGGCGTAGGGCCAGCCCCAGGCGTTGGCGTGGAACATGGGCACGATCGGCAGGACGCGGTCGCCGTCGTGCATCGCGAATCCGGCGCCGGTCGAGACGCCGAGCGTGTGGAGGATGATGGAGCGGTGGCTGTAGGCCACGCCCTTGGGGTTGCCGGTGGTGCCGGTCGTGTAGCAGAGCGCCGCCGCTTCCCGTTCGTCCAGGTCGGGCCAGTCGTAGCCGGGGCTCTCGGCGGCGAGCAGCTCGTCCCAGCGGTGTACGGCGATGTGCGCGGGCAGTTCCACCTGCGGCGCGTCCCCGATGACGACGACGTGGCGTACGCGGCCCAGTCGGTCCCGCAGGGGTGTGAGCATGTCCAGGAGCGTCGCGTCGACGAGGATGACGGCGTCCTCGGCGTGCTCGACGATGTAGCCCAACTGGTCTTGATGGAGGCGCAGGTTGAGGGTGTGGAGCACCGCACCCATGCTCGGGACGGCCAGGTAGGCCACCAGGTGTTCGGGGGTGTTCCAGGCGAGTGTGGCGACCCGCTCGCCGGGTCGGACGCCGAGGCGGTCGAGTGCGGAGGCGAGCCGCTCTGCCTGGCGGGCGATGTCGGCGAAGGTCTGTAAGGACCGTGCGGTCGGCCCGTCGGCACATCGGACGACCTGGCTGTCCCCGTAGACGCGTTGTCCGTGCGCGAGGATGTCGCGAACCAGCAGCTCGCGGTCCTGCATCGTGCTCTTCATGGTGCGGCCCCTTGCGAGTGCGCGATCGGATGGCGGATTCAGCCGAGGTACTGGATTTCTCCGATCAGGGAGCTGCTGACGTGATCGTGGTCGAGCAGGTTGACGCGGGCGCTCATCTTGCCGCTGCCGGCCGCGAACTCGTAGTTGCCGCTGCCGCCGATGATCTTGAAGGTGCCGGAGGGGTAGACCATGGTGTCCGAGGTCAGCGGCGCGGTGAGGGCGTAGCTGATGTTGAGGCGGTCGCCGTTGGGCTGGGTCATCGTCGCCGTCCCCTTGATGTCGTACTTGCCGGGGATCGTCGCGGTGCACACCACCTCCTTCTGCGCCCAGGCGGCGGTGGTGACGGGCCTGCCGGTGGAGGTCCCCGTCCCGGTGACGTTGTACCCGTTGCAGCCCACGGTGTCGGGGTGCGGGGTCGCGACCACCGCGAAGTTGCTGGTGATCTGGACGGAGGGCAGGTAGGCCACGATGGGCGAGGGGCTGGTTTCGGCCGCGAAGGTGACGCCGGCCGTGCCACCGGTGATCAGTAGGGTTCCGGCCACGACTCCCGCTATGCGGGCAGACCAGTGACGTGCGATTCTAGCCATGTTCTCTCCCCCGAACGTGTGAGCACATGCTCAACTGCGCCCCCTTGAAGGGCTGTTGGGGACAGCTTCCCCGATCGGAGAGTCTTCCGTCGAGACATTCGACACGTGCGTCGCGCACGGAAAAGCGGAGCCGGCTTCGCTGTCGACGAAGCCGGCTCCGCGAGGGCGAAGAACGGCGGCGAGCCGCCTTCCACCCCTTGTACGACCCTGGGTCAGATCTGCCAGCGGAAGCCCATCGAGCCGGACAGGTTGGCGGTGACGTGCTCCTTGTCGAGCAGGTTGACCGTGGCGTTCATGGTGCCGCTTCCGACCGCCTCGTCGAAGGCGCCGTCGCCGCCGGTGATCGTGAACTTCCCGGTCGGGTAGACCGTGGTGTCCGAGGTCAGCGGCGCGTTGAGGTGGTAGGTGAAGTAGAGGTGGGAGCCGTCGGTCTGGGTGATCGTCACCTTGCCGTTGATGTCCCACTGCCCGGGAACGGTCGCCGTGCAGGCGTCCTCCGTCTGCGACCAGGTGCCGGTGCCGGTGATCCGGTTGCCGGTGACGGTCCCCGAACCGACCACCTTGTAGCCGTTACAGCCCACGGTGTCCGGGTGCGTGGTCGTGGTGACGCCGTACTTCCCCACGGCGTCGAACGGGCTCGGGCCGGGCGGCGGCGTCACGGCGGCGTTCGAGACGCCGGTCGTGCCACCGACGACCAGGGCCGCTCCGGCCATCACGCCGGCTATGCGCGCCGACCAACGACGAATCAGTGTTGCCATGTCTTCCCCCGCACTTGTCAGAATGTGACGAACTCAGGTCACTTTTAAGCCTGTTGTCGATCAGTTTCCATGATCGAAGGTCGTTCCGTCGAGTCAATTCAAGCCAATGCTTTTCACCGATCACCACCCGGCCGCCACAGGTGCTTCACAGCCGGACCGAGCGCGGCACGCATAGGGGGGTGGGGCAGGGCGAGTTGACCGGCATCGGGCTTGTTGGCAGAGTGGACAACAAGATGTCGTCCACTCTGCCGGCAGGGGAGGCTCATGGCCGCCGCACGACGACGCCGCACCCCGGACGAGGCACGCGCCGAGATCCTGGACGCGGCCACCGAACTCATCGCCCGGCACGGCCCCGACGGTGTGGGACTGCGCCGGGTCGCCGAGGCCGTCGGGGTGACCCATGGGCTCGTCACCCACTACTTCGGGACCTACCGCGCCCTGGTGCGGACCGTCCTGGAGCGCGAGAACGAACGCAAGCGGGAGCTCGTACGCGCCAGGATGCGGGCCGACGGCAGCGTGCCGTACGCGACCGGCATGACCGAGGTGCTCTTCGAGATCCTCGCCGACGAGCGGTACGTCCGGCTGTGGACCTGGTCCCAGCTGCACGGCCTGGACGACGGGGCCGCGCCCGACTCCCCCACGAACCTCTCCCGCCTCGTCGACGTGATCGAGGAGGGCGTCCGCTCGGTGCTCCCCCCGCCCGAGGGCCCCGACCGGTCCCGGATCGAACAGCTCGTCCTCCTCGCCATGTCCGGCGCGTACGGCTACGCCCTCGGCCGGCGCTACTGGCTCGCCGACCTCGGCCACGACCCCGACCGGCCCGAGCACGACACCGCCTATCGCACCGCCCTGTCCTCTGTCCTCGCCGCCTACATCGGAGGATCGACCCCATGACCCCGCACGAACTGGAGATCCTCGCCTCGGACCGTGAGCGTTCCGACGCCGAGGAGCGGCTGCGGGCCGCCGTCGAGACCGGCCGGCTGCCGCTGGCCGAGCTGGCGACGCGGCTCGACGAAGTGCACGCCTCCCGCACCCGGGGCGACCTGGAGGAGGCCTGCCGGGGCCTGCCGAGGCCCGGCCCGCGCGACGCGCTCGTAGTGGACCGGCCCCCGACCTCGGGCGGCTTCGTCGCGGGCGTGTTCGGCGGCTTCGAGCGGAAGGGCGCGTGGGTCGTGCCGCCCCGCATGACCGTCTGGTCGATGTGGGGCGGCGGCAGGATCGACCTCACGGAGGCGCGCTTCAGCGAGCAGGACACCGAGATCCGCGCCGTCGCCCTGTGGGGCGGCACCAGGATCGTCGTCCCGGAGGACATCGAGGTCGAGGTGAAGGGCTTCGGACTGTTCGGCGTCTTCGGCAAGCGCGCCGCGAAGCGGATCGGCAGGCCGGGCACACCCCGCGTCGTGATCAAGGGCCTGGCACTGTTCGGAGCGGTCGTCACCCGCACCGGGAAGTGACGGGCTCGACCGCTGGGTCCCGTCAGCGCACGCCCTCCCACAGCAGTCGTTCCCGCGCGCGGGGGTCGTCGACCGGGGTGGACTCGCCCGTGAACGTCATCGTCGTACGGGTCGTGCCGTCGTACTCCTTCCAGCCGGGGCTGCCCGTCCTCGCGAAGGAGACCCAGGCTCCGTGCACGGCGTCCGCGAGGGCCTGGGGCGGGTCGGCGCCGAGCAGCTGTCCGTACGACGGGTCGTCGAGGCGGTCGAAGACGAAGGGCAGTTCCAGCGCGTGGCAGGCGCCGAGGTCGCCGTCGAACCGCGGGGAGCGCCAGGCGAATTCGTAGAGGTACGAGCCCGGGACGGACTCGGCGAGGCGGATGGCGGGGATCCGGTAGAACCAGTCCGTGGCCACCGCGTCGAGGAGTTCGCCCGGTGTGGCGTCCGGGCGGGCGGCCCGGTAGACGGGCAGTGCTTCGTCCGGGTCGAGGCCGTAGGCCGCGGTCATGGCGCGGAGCGAGGACTCGGGGAAGACGTGGAGGCGCCGCGTCGGCACCAGGAACAGCCGGTACTCCTCGCGGTTGCTGCCGATCATCAGGTCGACGCCGCAGTCCGGGCCGGGCAGGCGAAGGCCCGGCAGGACCGGTTCGAAGGGCATCATGTTGAGCACGGCCTCGCCCCAGCGCGCCGGGTCCGGGTCGGCTCCCACCTCCGCGCGCAACTCGGCCTGTGCCGGGAGGAGTTCGGTGAGGGGGACGGCCTCGAAGGCCTCGGGTGTGGGTTCGGTCCCGAGCTTCTCCGCCAGGCGGGCCGCGATCAGCCGGGCCGACGCCGGCCGGAGGAAGTGGTGGCAGGCCCCGCTCTGCAGGATCGCCCGGTGGAACAGACCGCGGGCCGCTTCGGTGGTCAGCAGGGCGCCGATGCCCATCGCGCCCGCCGACTCTCCGAAGACCGTCACCCGGTCCGGGTCGCCGCCGAAGGAGGCGATGTTGTCCCGGACCCAGCGGAGCGCGGCGATCTGGTCGAGCAGGCCCCGGTTGTCGGGGCGGCCCGGGAGGTGCAGGAAACCGTCCGCTCCCAGGCGGTAGTTGAGCGTGACGCAGACGACGCCGTCCCGGGCGAAGGCGGCCCCGTCGTAGCCGGAAGCGGAGCCCGAGCCGTTGCTGAAGGCTCCGCCGTGCAGCCACACCATCACGGGCAGGCCGGCGCCCGGCTCCGGGGCCGGGGTCCAGACGCCGAGGTTCAGGCAGTCCTCCCCCGGGATCGCGTTCTCCGGGATGAGGGCGTCGAAGGGCGGGGCGTAGGGGGCGTGCGGTGCCGTCGGCCCGTGGGCCGTGGCGTCGCGCACCCCCGTCCAGGGCTCGGGCGGGGCGGGCTCCCGGAACCGTCGCGCGCCGAAGGGTGGAGCGGCGTACGGGATGCCGAGGAACGAGGTCACTCCGTCGGGGGAGGTCCTGCCGCGGACCTCCCCCTGCCTGGTGCGGCACACGGTCATGCCGACAGGACCTCCAGGAACGCCTTGCCGAACTCCTCGGGGCGTTCGAGGTGGACGGCGTGTCCGACGCCGGGCACGGCGACCTCGCGCACCGTGCCGCCGGCCGCCGCGTAGCGGTCGAGGACGTGGCGCGTCTGGGCCAGCATCGGCTGCGCCGGGGTGCCGTCCCAGCCGGGCACGGCGCCGATCGCGCCCAGGTGCGCCAGGTCGAACATCGAGGTGTCCGAGACGATGATGTCGTCCTCGCCCCGGATCCAGAGGACCGGCGGCTTGGGCTCGATCAGGTCCAGGTCGTCGACGCGGAAGTGGGTCGGGGCCATGCAGTTGAGGACGCCGCGGGTCCCGGGCGCGATGCCGGGCCAGGCGGTCGACGTCGTGCTGTCGCCCGGGTAGTGGTCGTCGCCGAGACGCGTGGCGAGCATGGACTCGACGTACGCGTCCTCGTGCTCGGTGTGGAAGGGCGGCTTGACGTAGCAGGTCGTCAGGACGGTGCGCGGGGAGGCCGGGGAGTCCTGGCCGCGGTCGCCCTCGGCGAGCAGCCGGACGAAGTCCGGGTTGGCCGTGCCGCCGCCGGAGCCCGCCCCGTCGGCGGAGTTGAGGGTTCCGTCCACGCCGTGGGTGCCGCCGAAGCCGTACGGGGAGACGGGGCTGACCAGGGTCAGGGAGCGCACCGCGGCCGGGTGGTCCCGCAGGTACTGCAGGACGACGCCGCCGCCCATGGACCAGCCGGCCAGGTGGGCCCGTTCGATGCCGAGGGCCGTGAGCAGCTCGTGGAGGTCGTCGGCGTAGTCCCGCAGGCCGCGGGTGGCGTCGACGGGCAGCGGGTCGGTGCCGCCGAAGCCGCGCAGGTCGACGGCGAGGGGGCGGTAGGGGGCGGGCAGCGAGGTCAGGGTGGTGTGCCAGAACGCGGAGGAGGAGACGTTGCCGTGGACGAGGACGACGGGTTCCCCCTCGGTCCTGGCCTCGGTGATCTGCTGGGTGAGCCGGCCGGTGGTGACCCGGCGGGTGTGGAGCGTGGTCATGAACGGGAGTCCTGTCCTCGGGTCCGTCAGGAGAGCCAGGTCGCGACCTGGGCGGCGGCCGCGCCGTGCCAGCCCAGTTCGAGGTGGTTGGCGGTCGCGATGGTGGCCGTGCCGCCGACGGTGGGGATGCCGGTGGTGTCGAGCGCGCTGGAGACGAAGACGACTCCGTCGCTGGGTCCGCGGTTCTCGTTGAAGATGCCGAGGACGTCTGCGGATCCGCCGGCGAGCAGGTAGGTGGTGACGGTGGCGGGGACTCCGGCGCTGTGCAGCGGGCCGATCAGCGATCCGGCGTCGATGGCGGCCTGGATGCCGGCGCCCGCTGTGTAGAAGCCCTGGCCGCCGTAGTACGTCGTGTACCAGTCCTGGGCGGAGCCGTCGACTCCGTACACGCCGTCCCAGCGGGCGAGCATCTGGCGCTGCCCCGGGTAGTTGTCCTGGCCGCCGGCCGGGGTCATCGAGAACTCGGGGTGCGCGGTGTAGAGGCCGTAGCAGGTCATGTGGGAGTGCGGGGAGGGCGCGTTGACCGTACCGCCGCACTCCGGCCAGAGGGAGAAGTCATGGGCCCAGCCGTGGGCGTACGGGTAGTCGTAGCCGCCGTTCGGACCGCCCAGGGTGATGAGGCGGCGGACGTCGCCGGCGTACGGGCGCCCCCAGGCGGGCTTCAGGGAGGAGACGTACGCGCGGGTCGACATCTGGCCCTTGCTCCAGCCGACGAGGTCGACCTTGTCGACGCCGAGCTTCGCCTTGACGACGGCGATCGCGTCGCCGACGGTCTGCGCCTGCATGAGGTTGTCGCCCTGCTTGTGCGCGAAGCCGACGGCGAAGACGCGGTGGCCGCGTCCGGCGAGGTACTGCATGAGTCCGGTGGACGGGCAGGAGGCGGTGCCGCAGCCGTAGCCGCCCGATTCGCCGGGGTTGGCCCAGGCGCGGTCCGCGGTGTCGTTCGCCCCGTGCACGAGGAGGACGGGGGTGGTGCGGCTGCCGGTGTTCCAGCCGGGGGCCGAGTACAGCAGGAACCGGGCGGAGGAGGGCCGGGAGACGCCGCCGAAGTACGTGACGCGCTTGCCGTCCTGGTCGCCGCGGCCGTCCGCCGGGTAGCCCTCGGTGCGGAATCCGCTGGTCGTGTCGAGGTAGCGCTCGACCTTCTCCCAGCCGTTGGTGACGGTCCCGGCTCCGTAGGCCGCCTCCAGGGTGAGGTACGGGGGCGGCGTGGCGGCGGTCGCGGGCGGGGCCGTCAGGGCGGCCGCGAGGACCCCCGCCACCGCGAGGACCCGGGCTGCGCGCCGTCGCCACGGGCGCGGTCCAGGGCTCCGTCTGTCGTCGGCCATGCTCCGGCCTCCCCCACTCGTGCGCCCTCGGCGCGTCCTCCCGGTGCCCGTCCTGGTACCGGGAGCTGCACAGGTTAGGCGGGCGGGAGGTCAGTGGGGCATGTGGTCACACCACACAAAGCGATAGGTGGGCGTGGGGGGTTCCTACACGGTGTCGGTGTCAGGCCTTGTCGTCGTCGCCGTCCTGTACGGGGCCCTCCTTCTCCGCGCGCGCCTCGTGCGCCGGCTTCTCCGCGCGCGCCGCGTACGCCGCCAGGATGCCGTCGAGCAGCGCGTCGAGGCCGTCGGTGAGCTCCTGGTAGCCGCCCTTCTCCGCCATGGCGGGCGCGGTCTCGCGCAGCCGGGGAAGCTCGCGGGCCGGCATCAGGTGCAGGCCCAGGCGGAACGCGGGGTCGGGCTCGTCGGGGTTCTCGACCATGGCCCGGAGGTCGCTGAAGATGTAGCCGAGCACCCATCCGGTGACCGCCCGGTAGGCGGTGACGACGCCCTGTTCGTCGAGCCCGGCGCGGTCGAGGAGGGTCAGGACGCGCTCGTGGGCCTGGAGGACGGCGAGGGGGCGGCGGGCCAGCGGGACGGCGAGCAGCCGGGTGGCGAGCAGGGGCACGACGTGCGGGTGGGCGAGGGCGATCCGGTACAGGGCGCAGGCGCCGCGGAGGAGCTCGGCACGCCATGCGGGCAGGTCGGCCGCCTGGCCGAGGGGGGCGGGCTCCTCGTGGGCGAGGTCCTCGTACAGCTCGGTGTAGAGCTGCTCGACGAGACCGTCCAGGAGCGCGTCCTTGCTGGGGGCGTAGCGGTACAGCGCCATGGCCTCGACGTCGAGCTCGGCGGCGACCCGCCGCATGCTCAGGGCGGACAGGCCCTCGTGGTCCACCAGGTCGAGGGCGGCGGCGAGCACCCGTTCGCGGCTCAGCCGGCGCCGGCCGCGGCGGCGCTCCGTGGCGTGGCCGACGTCCACCTTCCTGCGGTCGGGCTGGGTGCTGCTGGCCATGGCACGCCTCCGGGCTCATTGTCGCGCTGCGACTGCTCCCGACTATATCCGAATGATCCCTAATCCATACGTTTACCCCGTAAGTGGACATTCATTGACAGGTAGGACACTTCGGCGCAATATGTATGTTTAAAACGTAGACGTACGGCGACAGCACAGCTGCCCGGACCCCGCTGGAGGCCGCTGACATGGACGGCAACCGCATCTCCCGCACCGAGTGCTCCGAGCTCAACGGCCCGCACACGCTCGTCCGGCCCCGTCTCACCCTCGTCGTCCCGACGCGCAACGAGCGTGAATCCGTACCGCTGCTGCTGCGCGCCCTGGAACCGGCCTTCGACGGTCTGCCCGTCGAGATCCTGTTCGTCGACGACAGCGACGACGACACGCCGGAGACGGCCGCTCGGCACGCGCGGGACTGCCGGATGCCGGTCCGCATGCTCCACCGGGAGAAGGGCGCCCGGGAGGGCGGCCTCGCGGGAGCCGTCCTCGCGGGCGCGCGCCACGCCCGGGGCGCGTGGGTCCTGGTCATGGACGCCGACCTCCAGCACCCGCCGGAGGCGGCCGCCGCGCTCGCCCGCACCGCCCTGGGCCACGGCGTCGACATCGTCGTCGGCACGCGCTACGCGGGATCCGGTTCGACCGGTGACGGCCTCGACGGGCCGGTCCGCCGGCTCGTCTCCAAGGGCAGCACGCTCGTCACCAAGGCGGTCTTCCCGCACCGTCTCGCCGGCGTCAGCGACCCCATGAGCGGGCTCTTCGCCTTCCGCACCGCCGCGATCGACCTGGACCGGCTCAGCCCCCTCGGCTTCAAGGTCCTCCTCGAACTGCTCGTGAGGCACCCCGGCGCCCGCGTGGCCGAGGTCTCCTACCGCTTCGCGCCCCGCGCGGCCGGCACCTCCAAGGCCTCGCTGCGCGAAGGGCTGCGGTTCCTGCGGCACCTGGCCCGGCTGCGCAGGCCCGGGGCCGCGGGCCGCGCCGCGTCAGGCCGCCACGCGGTACCGGGCAGCCCCGGCATGGGCGCCACCGCCCGGTTCCTGGCCTTCGGGCTCGTCGGCCTCAGCGGCATCGCCGTCAACACCGCCGCGCTGTGGTTCTTCCACACCGTCGCCGGGATCCAGCACCTCGTCAGCGCCACGCTCGCCACCCAGGTGTCGTCCCTGTGGAACTTCGCCCTCCTGGAGACGCTCGTCTACCGCGGCGGCCGGGGCGGCGGCCGGCGCGCGGTCCTCATGCGCGGCATCGCCTTCCTCGCCCTGAACAACCTGCTGCTGCTCGGCCGGCTGCCCTTCCTGGAGTGGCTGCTCCACACCGGCATGGGCCTGCTCACGGCGAACGTCCTCAGCCTCGTGGCGCTGTTCGTGGCCCGGTTCCTCTTCAGCGACCTGATCATCTACCGGGGTCCCCGTGACCACGGAGCCCGCCGCGACCCCGTCCGCGTGCTCGTCGCCCCCGGCTCCGTCCCTCCCGGAGCCCCGAAGCCCACCGCCACCGGGCAGGCCGCCGCGACGGCCGCCGCCCCCGCCGTCGCCTCCCCGGAGCCCAAGCCCCCCGCCGGCCACCCCAAGCGCCCCCGGTACCTCACCTACCGGTACGACATCGCCGGCACCGTCACCATCGGCTCCCAGATCCGCCTGCCCGAGCTGGAGTTCTTCCGCGCCCAGTGGGTGCCGCCCGACTCCTGCGACATCACGGTCCGCGTCGGCGACGTCGGCCGCCGGTTCCCCCGCCACCGCGCGGTCATGACCGAGATCCCCGGCCGCGGCGCACCACAGCCCACCACCGTGCAGTACGAGGAGCAGCTCGGCCGCCTCGGCGCCAACTTCCGCGTCGACATCGGCGACCCCATCGCCGTCCTCGTCAGCCCCCTCCTGGCCCGCTCCCCGCACGTCGTCTACACCAACGTCCTGGAGGCGCTGCTCCGCTTCGTGCTCGTCGCCCGCGGCCGGATGCTCCTGCACTCCGCCTGCGTCGAGCTGGGCGGCACGGGCGTGATGCTCTCCGCGCTGACCGACACCGGGAAGACGTCCACCGTCCTGCGGCTGCTCAGCGAGCACGACGGACGGTTCCTGTCGGACGACATGACCGTCGTCGACGCCCACGGCAACGCCCTGTGCTTCCCCAAGCCGCTCACCATCAGCGCGCACACCCTGCACGCCGTGCGCTCCGACGACCTGACCCCGCACGAATGGCACCGGCTGCAGCGGCAGAGCCGCCTGCACTCCAAGGAAGGCCGTTCCTTCGCCTTCACCCTCGCCCGCCACAACCTGCCCATCATGGGCATCAACGCGGTCACGCAGATCCTCGTGCCTCCGCCGAAGTACGCCGTCGACCGGCTCGTGTCCTGCCGGCTGACCAGCGCCGTCAAGGTGACCGAGCTGTTCGTCATCGAGCGCGGCGCGCCCCGGCTGAGCGACCTCGGCCACGAGGACACCGTCAGCCGGCTGCTCGTCAACACCGAGGACGCGTACGGCTTCCCGCCGTTCCGGTACTTCGCCCCCGCCATCACGGTCGCCGGGCTCGACCACGCCCAGCTGCGCAGCCGTGAGCGCGAGGTCCTGACCGGCTTCCTCTCCGGCGTGCGGTCCCGTGTGCTGGCCTCCGACCACTTCGGCTGGGCCGACGAGATACCCCGGCTGCTCGCCGCGGACCGGCCGGCGACCAACGGCCGCCCGGTCCCCGCGGCCGACGGGCACGCGTGGCCGCACTGGGAGCCGGAGGCACCCCAGAGCACACCGCCCCTGCCGATACGCTCCGGCGTCCTGCCCCCGTACACCGCCCTCCGGTCCGACTCCGGCGCGTCCCGCGAGAACGACGCCGGCGGGAGGACGCCATGATCCGCCCCGCGTTCTCCCCCTCGGACACCACGGACGCCGCCACCGGCCCACGGCTCACCGGCGGCAGCCCGCCGACGACGGCCGCGACCCCGGCCCGCCGTGACCCCCGCGAGGACCGCGGGCGCCGCGCCGCCCACTGGGCCGTGCGCAGCGCCCTGCCGCTCACCGCCATCCTCGCCCTGGCCACGTTCCTGCGGTTCTGGCAGCTCACCGAGACCGGCTTCAACAGCGACGAGGCCGTCTACACCGGCACCGCCGCCTCCCTCGCCGGCGACCCGGCCATGCAGGCCGTGTTCCCCGTCTTCCGTGCCCACCCCGTGCTGTTCACCGGCCTCCTGTCGCTGTTCCTGCGCGGCGGCACCGACGACTTCACCGCGCGCGCCGTCGCCGCCGCGATCGGCGTCGTGACCGTCGCCGTCACCTACCTCCTCGCCCGGAGGCTGTACGGCCGCACGGCGGGCCTCGCGGCGGCGCTGCTGCTCGCCGTCATGCCGTACCACGTGGTGGTGACCCGCCAGGTGCTGCTCGACGGGCTGATGACGCTCTGCGCCACGGTCGCGCTGTACTGCGTCGTGCGGTACGTGCAGAGCGGCCTCGAAGGACTGCCCTGGCTGCTCGGCGCCGCGGGGGCGCTGGGCGCCGCGACGCTCTCCAAGGAGACGGCGCTGGTCCTGGTCTGCGGCCTGTACGTCTTCTTCGTGCTGTGCCGCTCGGTGCGGATGCCGCTGCGGCACGCGCTCCTCGCCACGGGCGTCCTCGCCCTCGTCGTCGCCGCCTTCCCGCTCGCGGTGTCGCTGGCCGGGCACCGCACCACGGGACAGAACTACCTGCAGTGGCAGCTGTTCCGACGCGCCAACCACTCGATGGGCTTCTACACGGTCACCGTGCCGCAGGCCGTCGGCTGGGTCACGCTCGCGGCCGCCCTGGCCGGCCTGGTCCTGCTGCGGCGCCGCAACGGCTGGCGCGAGGGTCTGCTGCTGTGCTGGATCGCGGCTCCGGTGCTGTTCTTCACCCTGTGGCCCGTGAAGGGCTTCCCCTACCTCCTTGCGATCACTCCGCCGCTCGCGGTGCTCGCCGGCCGCGCGCTGAGCGCCCTCGCCGAACTCCGGCCGCGGCCCGGCCGGCTGCGGTCGGGCGGGAAGCTGCCGAGCGGCCGCCTGCGGCTGCGGCCCGGCCCCCTGGCCGCCGCCTGCGCCGTCCTCGTCGCGCTCGCCGTCGCGGCCTCCCTCGCCGTCTCCTCGGCGAACCGCATCACCGCCGCCCCGAACGGAAAGTTCCTCGCGGGTTCCGGCGGTCTGCCGGGCGGCCGCGAGGCCGGCCAGTGGGTGCGCGCGCACGTGCCCTCCGGGGCGCAGCTGCTCGCCGCCGGCCCCTCGACCGCCAATGTGCTCCAGTTCTACGGGGGCAAGCCCGTCTCGGCGCTTTCGGTGAGCGTCAACCGGCTCCACCGCAACCCCTCGTACACGCCGGTGCCCAACCCCGACCGCGCGCTGCGGGACGGCGAGTTCCAGTACCTCGTCTGGGACTCGTACACCTCCCACCGCGCCCCCTTCTACGGCGAGAAGATCCGGCAACTGGTGGAGAAGTACCACGGCACGGCCGTCTACACCTCCGCCCTCAAGATCCCCACGTCGTCCGCCGACCCGACGCCCACTCCGGTCTTCGTCATCTACCAGGTGCGTGTGCCATGAAGTCGCCGACCGTCCGTCTGCTGGCAGCGCTGGCCGGCGCGGCGCTGCTGCTCGGCCCCACCACGGCCGCGGCCGCCACCGATCCCGACCCGGCCGCCGGGACCGGCACCGCCGCCGAGCACCGCGCGACCACCCCGATCCGGCACTTCGTCTACCTGATGCAGGGCCCCCGTACCTTCGACAACTACTTCGGCACGTATCCCGGGGCGGACGGGATCCCCGCCGGCACCTGCCAGCCGCGCGTCGTCGGCGGCCCCGCCGCCGACTGCGTGAAGCCGTACGCCCTGCACGACCGCGCGCCCGCGCCGCTCTCCCCGAGCCGGAGCATCATCGCCGCGCAGATCAACGGCGGGCGCATGGACGGCTTCGTCTCCGCGTACACCACGCAGGGCCGGGACGGCACGCCCGCCATGGGCCACTACGACGCCCGGGACTTGCCGTTCTCCTGGGCCGCCGCCCAGCGCTACGTGCTCTTCGACCGGTTCTTCTCGTCTGTCCCGTACGGCACCGCCGCCGAACGCTCCTACTGGGTCTCGGGGTCCGCCCCCGCGGCCGCGGCCGACGGCCCCACCATCTTCGACCGGCTCCAACAGGCGGGCGTCAGCTGGAAGTTCTACGTCGAGGACTACCGGCCCACCGAGAACTTCCGGTCCCCCGGCGCGACCCAGCAGGTGCGCGTCCCGCTGCTCGGGCACGCCCGCTTCGTCGACGACCCCGCCCTCGCCTCGCACATCGTGGACCTGGACCAGTACTACCGCGACCTCGACAACGGCACCCTGCCGTCGGTGGCGTACATCGCGGGCACCGGTTCCTCCGAGACCTCCGCGCGGTCCGTCGCCCCCGGCCAGAAGCTCATCCGCTCGCTGGCCACCCAGCTCGCCCTCAGCCGGTATTGGGACAGCTCGGCCCTGCTGTGGAGCTACGACGGCTCCGGCGGCTGGTACGACCACGTGGCCCCGCCGGCCGCCGCCGACGGCCCGCGCGGTCTGCGCGTACCGGCCGTCCTGGTCAGCCCGTACGCGCCGGCCGGGCGCGTCGACCACCAGGTGCTCGACTCGTCGTCGGCGCTGCGGTTCATCGAGGACAACTGGAACCTGCGGCCGCTCGGCGGGCGGGACGCCTCCGCCACCGGCCTGGCCGCCGCCTTCGACTTCTCCGCCGCTCCACGGCCCCCCGAAGTCCTCGCCGTCCCCACCGCGCGGCCGGTCGTGCGGCCGGTGAACGCGACCCCCGTGTACGGGATCTACGGCGGGGCGCTGGGCGCGGCCGCGCTGATCGTCGCCGGCACCGTGCTCGCCGCCCGCAGGCGCTCCGCCGCGACGACGGCCGCCAGGGGACCCGCCGAGCCGGCCGAGACGGGACCCGCCGAGCCGACCGAGACGCCCGAGGAGCCGTCCAGGACGCCGGAAGGGAGCACGCCGTGAACCGCCGTACCGCCCGCCGGCACCTCGTCTCCCTCCTCGCCCTGCTCGCCGCTCTGCTGCTCGCCGCCGCCGGGCCCGCCGTGCACGGCCACGCCACCGCCGGCACCACCCGCCCGCACGCCGGCGCCCCGCCCGTGACGGTCACCTTCCGCACCGTCCCGGCCGTGCCCGGGGTCCGTCTGGTGTTCGCCGGCGCCACCCTCGTCACGGGCGCGGACGGCACCGCCACGTACACCGGCGCCCACAGCGCGGCCCCCCAGTCGCTGCGGCTGCTCGACACCTCCGTCGACACCCCGGACGCCCGCTACCGCTTCACCCGCTGGGCCGGGCAGCGCGACCCCGACGGGACGTTCCGCACCCGGGTCGACGGGCTGCCGCTGCGCGCCGACTACACCGTCACGGCCGGGTTCACCGCGCAGTACCCCGTGACGGTCTCGTTCGCCGACCAGCACGGCACGGCCCTGGACCCGTCCCTGGTCTCCTCGGTGAAGGTCAGGGGCTCCGACGCCCGCACCTCCGACCTGTCCGTCACCGGCACGACGTGGCTGGCCGGCGTCGTGCCCGTCTTCCGCGACAGCCGCCTGACGCCCGTCCCGGTCGACTACACCCTGCGGAGCCTCGTCTACGACGGCGCCGAGATCGCCGACGCCGGGCGGCAGAGCTTCCGGCCGGGGCCCGACCGGCACCTGACGCTCACCGGCAACTTCCACGACCTGACGGTCACCGCCCACGACGCGCTGTTCGGCTACGGCACGGGCCAGAAGGCCACCGTCACCGGCCCCGGCGGCAAGACGTACACCGTGCCGCTCGGGCCCGACCACACCGCCGTCCTGACCCACCTGCCGCGCGGCCGCTACACCGTCGACGTCAACGCCCCCGGTGGGGCCACGAGCCCGCGCGAGATCCAGCTGTCCCAGGCCGTCACCGCCGACGTCACCGTGGTCGGCCTGGCCGACATGCTCGTCCTCGGCGGTGCCGCCGTGCTGCTCGTCGGGCTGCCGATCGCGATCCGGCTCGGTCTCCGGCGCCGGGCCCGCCGCACCGCCGCGGACCCGGCGCCCGACACCGGGACGACGGAAGAGCGCGTGGCACCGCGGCGACCGGAGCCGTCGGGGAGTTCCGGGAGCCCTCCCGGGGCGGCGGCCAGATGAGGCTGTTCTGGGCGCTCCTCGCCGCGCTCGCGCTCTGCCTGCCGGGCGCCGCCGCCCCCGGCCCCCCGCCCGCCGCCCCCGCGGGCGACCCGTCCGCTCCGCCGCTCCTCGCGTACTACTACCAGTGGTTCAGCGCCGGTTCCTGGCAGCGGGCCAAGACCGACCTTCCGCTCGCGGGCCCGTACTCCAGCGACGACACGCAGGTGATCGACCGCCAGATCGCCGAGGCCCAGTCCGCGGGGATCGACGGCTTCGTCGTCGGGTGGAAGCAGGGCACCGTGAACGACCGGCGGCTTCGCAAGCTCGTCGACGCCGCCGAGGCCAGGCACTTCAAGCTCGCCATGATCTACCAGAGCCTGGACTTCCACCGCCGCCCGCTGTCCGTCGCGCAGGTCGCCGCCGACTTCCGGTACTTCCGCGACCACTTCGCCGACAGCCCGGCGATGCTGCGCGTCGGCGGCCGTCCGCTGACCGTCTGGAGCGGCACCTGGCGGTACGCGCACGACGACGTCGCCCGCGTCACCTCCCCCGTCCGCGGCGACCTGCTGGTCCTGGCCAGCGAGAAGAACGTCGACGGCTACCGCCGGATCGCCGACGTCACCGACGGAGACGCCTACTACTGGTCCTCCGCCGACCCGCATGCCACCCCCGGCTACGCCGCCAAACTCGTGGACATGGCCCGGGCCGTGCACGCCGACCACAAGATCTGGCTGGCTCCCTGCGCGCCCGGCTTCGACGCCCGGCTCGTCGGGGGCACCAAGCCCGTCCCGCGACGTGACGGTGCGACCCTGACCGCCGAGTACACCGCCGCGCTCCGCTCCGCGCCGGACGCGATCGGCCTGATCAGCTGGAACGAGTTCTCCGAGAACACCTATGTCGAGCCGTCCCGGGCCTACGGGGACCGCTACCTCCGGGTGCTGCGCGACCTGCGGGGCGTCCAGACGACGACCGCCGCGTCCCGGATCGACCCCTCCGGGTCCGGGGACGTCCCCCGCCGGTCCGCCGGGGCCGACCCCTCGCGCGCCTACTGGGCGTTCGCCGGCCTGGCCGCGCCCATGCTGCTGATCACCCCGCTCGCGGTGCGCCGCCTGCGCGCCGGGCGCAAAAGCGGGCCCGCCCCCGCCGAGGGGCGGGAGACGGGCCCTTGACGAGCGGTCAGCAGGTCACCGGAGTGGTCGTCCCGGCGGTGTTCCCGGCCAGGTCGCGCGCCCTGACCTCGTAGCTGTACGAAGCCGGGCACACGGCCGTCTTGTCGCTGAAGGTGCGCACCTCGCGCGGGACGGTCGCCATGTACGTCCCGTCGCGGTAGACGTCGTACGTGGCGAGCTGGCGGTCGTCGGTGGACGCGCCCCACGTCAGCTTCATGGTGGTGGAGGCGGGGCGGGTCACCGTCAGCGGGGTCGGCGCCGTCGGCGCGGTGCCGTCGGCGGTGAAGTCGTAGGTCTGCGCGTCGAACTGGTTGCCGAGGGAGTCCGTCGGCGTGACCGTCAGCGTCGAGCCGTTGACCGAGACCAGCAGGAAGTGGTGCACATTGGCGTCGGCCGCGGGGATCGGCATCGAGGTGGGGCAGCGCTTGCCGACGTTGGAGCTGTACGACCAGCCGCGGGCGTACGCGTCCGTCGGGTCGCAGCCGTGGCCGCCGACCGAGCTGAGCTTGGCGCCGCCGCCACCGGTCACGTAGCTCGGCACGCCGCCGGGCGGGGCGACGTTGCGCTGGTAGATGTGCGAGTGGCCGTTGAAGACCAGGTTCACGCCGTTGTCGTGGAGCAGCTGCTCCAGGGTGTCGGTGCTGCCCGGGTTGTTCTTCAGGTACTCGTCGTCCGGCTCGGTCGGGTCGTCGGAGCGCAGCGGGAAGTGGAACGCGGCCACCTTGACGCCGCCCGGGTGCGCGGCCAGGTCCTGCTGGAGCCACTGGTACTCGGCCGCGGTCGTCGCCCAGTGGGCGGCGGCGTCCACCTGGTAGATGGCGCAGTGGTCGGTGCCCTCGCAGTTGTTGCCGTCGGCGGTGCCGGTGTTGCTGTCGCTCCAGGACGCGTCGAGCACGTAGAACCGGACCCCGCCGCTGGTGAAGGCGTAGTACGTCGTCGGGTAGCTCGCCGGGGTGCTGCCGAAGAACGACGGGTAGCTGACCTGGGAGTAGACGCCGTTGGAGGCCGCGGTGACGGCGCTCTCCGGCCAGGTCGGCAGGAGGGTCGTGTTGCGGCCGTGGTTGCCGTTGGTGGCGAACATCGGAATCTTCTGGCCGGGAGCGGCGTAGTACTCGGGCGCGAAGACCCCGCTGATGTTGACGCCGGACTGCTGGAGGTCGCCGTAGTTGGTCTGGCTGCCGCTGGGGTACGCCACGTCGCCGGTGGAGAGCGTGAAGCGGGCGCCGCTGGCGGCGAGGCGCGCCAGCACGTTGGCCTGGTCCTGGTTGACCGCGCCGCTGTTGACGCCGTTGCTGGTGGTGTCGCCCCAGTCGCCGAGCACGGCGAACGTGAAGGGCGTGGTCGAGCCGTCCGGCACCATCGTGCTGAACTCGGGCGAGGGGTTGGTGCCGAGCAGGTCGATGGGCGTGACGTCGCCGGTGTAGACCCGGTAGCAGTACGGGGTGTCGGGGCTGAGGTTCGGCACGGTCACCGAGTTGGTGTACCGGGTCTGGCCGTTGACGGTGATGGTGGTGCCGAGGACGGCGGACGTGACCGAGTTCGCCGTGCAGTCGCCGAGCGGGCCCCACTTCACGGTCTGCCGGCTGCGGGTGGTGGTCGCCCACGTCACGCGGACGGAGGTGGGCGTCAGGTCCGTCAGGTAGGGGGCCCGGGTGAGGACCGGCGAGGCGCCGGGCAGGTCGGCATGGGCGGCTGTGGGCACGCCGAGGGCCGCCGACAGTGCGCCGAGCGCCACGGCGGCGCCGGCGAGATGGAGGCCGCGGCGTCTTCCGCCGGATGCGAGCACAGGCATGGCACGGGTCCTTTCAGCCTCCGCTGCGGCCGGTCGAGTGCGTCGGCCAGGAGACGGGTGGACGGAGGCACCCTCGGGAACGTAGGCGCGGCCGGGGGCCGGGAGGGTCCGGCGCGGCCGGACCGCGCCCTCCCGGCCGCCGCATTCACCCGGTCGGAGGCCGGTGGTGTCGGCCGGCCGGGCGACACGGCGTGTCCTTCGGTCTCGCCTCCCGCGCGGTACGGGAAGAAGGGGACAGACCCATGCGCTCCCGCACCCGTCCCGGGGGTCGCCCGATCGCCGCTCCCTTGGAGGCCCCCCGTGCCGGCACGCGACTCTTCCTCAGCCACCCGACGCCGGTCCGCCGGATGGCTGCGCGCGGCGCTGGCCGTCGCGGCCGTCGCCGCTTCGACGGCCGCCGCGCCCGTGACCCCCGCGGCGGCGACGCCGCCGCATGACGACGGGTCGGCGGCCGACCGCGCCTACGTGGCCAACACGACCGCAAGGACGGTGTCGTTCCTCGACACCGACGACCGGACCGTCACCCACACGGTGAGCGTGCCGTCCGGCGCGGCCGACGTGGCCGTCTCCCGGCAGCGGCACCGCGCCTATGTGACCGGCGGCAGCGGCTCGCACACCGTCAGCGTCATCGACACCGTGCGGGCCAGGGTGGTCCGAACGATCCAGG
Organism: Streptomyces sp. NPDC037410; assembly: GCF_055602235.1. Taxonomy (NCBI): domain Bacteria; kingdom Bacillati; phylum Actinomycetota; class Actinomycetes; order Kitasatosporales; family Streptomycetaceae; genus Streptomyces; species Streptomyces sp. NPDC037410. The sequence continues at coordinate 123,514 of NZ_JBVJWR010000005.1, forward strand.
TCGGCAACCGGCCCGAGGGGGTCGCGGTCAGCCGCGACGGCCGGCGCGCCTACGTCACCAACGCGGACTCCGGCACCGTCTCGGTCATCGACACGCACCGCGACCGGGTCGTGCGCACGCTGCGGGTCGGCACCTTCCCGAAGGGCGTGGCGGTCTCCCCGGACGGGCGCCGCGTCTACGTCGCCAACCTGCTGTCGGGCAGCGTGTCGGTGATCGACGCCTTCCCCGGCCGGGTCGCGGCGACCGTGCCGCTGGGCAGCAACACGGCCCCGTACGGCACCCGTACCGCCGCCTATGACGTGGCCGTCAGTCCGGACGGCACCCTGGCGTACGTGAGCACGGGCAACGGCACCGACTTCGTGTCCGTCCTCGACACCCGCGCGGCCACCGTCCTCGACGCCGTGCCGATCGAGGAGGGCGCGGAGTCGCTGGCCGTGGCGCCCGACGGCACGTCGGTGTACGTGACCTCCGGCTTCGGCAACGACAGGGTGTCGGTCATCGACACCGAGGTCGGCGAGGTGGCGCGTACCTTCCGCGTTCCCGGCGGCTCGGAGGGCCTCGCCCTCGGCTACGAGGGGCAGCAGCTGTACGTCGCCACGGGTCTCGGCTCGCAGTCCACGGTGTACGTCGACACCGAGACCGACCGGGTCATGGGCTCGACGACGGTCGGCGCGGGACCGATGAGCGTGGCCGTCGAGTCGGAGCCGGAGCCGGTGTCCCCGCGGGCCGGCACCAAGCAGCACCGCGTGCACTGGAAGACGGCGGGGAAGGAGACCGGCACGCGCTGACGGGACGCGACGGGGCCATGGCGGCCGCGCGGGGTGACGCCTCTAGTCTGTTGATCATCTCTAGTCGGCCAGACCATGCCAAGGTCCCTGCATGCGGAGCGCTCCCGTGACCACTCCCTCCACTCCCCCCGCCGAGCGATCGATACCGTCTCCTGGCCCGGACCGCATACCGGAAGGGTCAGGACCCGCGGTCGCGGGGACGGAACCTTCGCCCGGGTGGCGCGGGCTCCTCGATCCCGATTCGCTCCTGGTGGCCGACTTCCTGGCCGAGCTGCTCCCCCAGCCCCTGCACACCCTCGGGCTTGAGGGCGTACGGAAGTTCACGACCCCGCTGCCTCCGCCCCGACGCGCCCAGGTCGCGTCCGTGACGGAAGAGGACGCGACCTGGACCGGGCCGGCCGGGGAGCTCCACTCCGTGCCGGTTCGCGTCTACCGGCCGCACGCGCCTGGCACGGGGTCCGCCGGACTGCCCTGCCTGCTGTATCTCCACGGCGGGGGCTTCACCGTCGGCAGCCTGGACGGCGTCGACGAAGTGTGCCGTCTCTTCAGCCGCGACGCGGAGTGCGTCGTGGTCTCGGTCGACTACCGGCTGGCCCCCGAGCACCCGTTCCCCGCCGCCGTCGACGACACCAGGGCGGCCCACGCCTGGCTCGTCGAGAACGCGGCGGCCCTCGGCATCGACGGCCACCGCATCGCGGTCGGCGGCGACTCGGCCGGCGGAGGTCTGGCAGCAGCGCTCTGCCTGGACCTGCTCAGCCGCGGACTTCCTCAGCCGGCGCTCCAGGTCCTCGTCTACCCGGCGGTGGACGACTCCTTCGAGCACCCGTCCTGGACCGAGTTCGCAGACGCCCCCATGTTGGGGACCGCCGACGCGCAGTGGTTTCTGCGCCAGTACCTCGGCGAAGGCGGCGTGGCGCCCAGCCCGCTCCTGAGCCCCCTCCAGGCTCCGACCCTGGCCGGTCTCGCCCCCGCCCACGTCATCACCGCGGAAGTGGACTGCATGCGCGACGACGCGGAGGCGTACGCGCGACGGCTGGAGGCAGAAGGCGTCCCGGTGCGGCACCGCCGCTATTCAGGGGTGTTCCACGGGTTCTTCACCGCGGTCGGCGCCTTCGGCAAGACCACCGAAGCCGTCACGGACGCCTGCGCCACCCTTCGTGCAGTCTTCACCGCCGGCGCCCTCCCGTAAGGGGCGTGCCATGGCGGCCGGGCGCATGCGGGCGTGCCGAACTATGGTGTCCCACCACATACGCCCCTGACCTGCCGCTTCCTACGGTGTGGCGACACCGAAACGTCCCCGCACATGCCTGGAAGTGGTGCACATGGCCGCCGCAACAACCGCTCCCACACCCCCCGGTTCCCTCAAGCGCATCGTCGCCGCCAGCCTCATCGGCACGACGATCGAGTGGTACGACTTCTTCCTGTACGGGTCGGCCGCCGCGCTCGTGTTCAACAAGCTGTTCTTCCCCGATTCCGATCCGCTGGTCGGGACGCTGCTCTCGTTCCTGACGTACGCGGTCGGGTTCGCCGCGCGGCCGCTCGGCGCGCTCGTCTTCGGGCACTACGGGGACCGGATCGGGCGGAAGAAGCTGCTGGTCCTGAGCCTGCTCATGATGGGTGGGGCGACCTTCGCCATCGGGCTGCTCCCGACGCACGCGACCGTGGGCTCCGCCGCCCCGGTGCTGCTTACGACGCTGCGGCTCGTGCAGGGCTTCGCGCTCGGCGGCGAATGGGGCGGCGCCGTCCTGCTCGTCTCCGAGCACGGCGACGCGAAGCGGCGCGGCTTCTGGGCCTCGTGGCCGCAGACCGGGGCGCCGGCCGGACAACTCCTGGCGACCGGTGTGCTGTCCGCGCTGACCGCGCTGCTCTCCGACGCCGCCTTCGCCTCCTGGGGCTGGCGCGTGCCCTTCCTGCTCTCCGGCGTCCTGGTGGCCGTCGGCCTGTGGATCCGGCTCTCGGTCGACGAGTCGCCCGTCTTCAAGGCGGCGCTCGCGGCCGCCGAGGAGCGCAAGGCGGCCGCGGGGCAGGTCGAGAAGATGCCGCTGGTCGCCGTACTCAGGCACCACTGGCGTGACGTGCTCATCGCGATGGGCGCCCGTATGGCGGAGAACATCTCGTACTACGTCATCACCGCGTTCATCCTGGTGTACGCGACCACCCAGGTCGGCCTGAGCAAGCAGACCGCCCTGAACGCCGTCCTCATCGGCTCCGCCGTCCACTTCGCCGTCATCCCCGCCTGGGGCGCGCTCTCCGACCGGATCGGCCGCCGCCCGGTCTATCTGATCGGCGCGGTCGGCGTCGGCGCCTGGATGTTCCCGTTCTTCCTCCTGATCGACCACGGCGGCTTCGGCTCGCTGCTGCTCGCCGTCACGGTCGGTCTGGTCCTGCACGGAGCGATGTACGCACCGCAGGCGGCCTTCTTCTCCGAGATGTTCGCGACCCGGATGCGCTACTCCGGCGCCTCCATCGGCGCCCAGTTCTCCTCCGTCGCCGCCGGGGCCCCCGCGCCGCTCATCGCGACCGCGCTCCTCGCCGACTACGACAGCTCGACGCCGATCGCCCTGTACGTGATCGCCGCCGCGCTGCTCACCGTCGTCGCGATCGCCTGCGCCCGCGAGACCCGCGACCGCGACCTCGGCGAGATCCGGGAGCGGAGCGCCGAGAGCGCGAGGGTCGGCGCCGACGCCTGATCCGCGAGACGAGCCGGGCCCCGCACACAGGCGGGGCCCGGTTCGTCATGTCCCCGTGACCGCCTCCGACAGGGCGTGCAGGCGCAGGGCCAGCTGGATCTCCAGTGCGCGGGCGGGGGACTGCCAGTCGGGGCCCAGGAGCCGGCCGACACGCTCCAGGCGCTGGGCCACCGTGTTGACGTGGACGTGGAGTTCGTCCTTGGTACGGGCCGGGCTCATGCCGCTGGCGAAGTAGGCGTCCAGAGTGTGGACCAGCTCGGTGCCGCGCCGCCGGTCGTACGCGACGACCTGCCCGATCGTCCGGCCCACGAAGCCGTCGATGTCCCGGCCGTCGGCGAGGAGGAGGCCGAGGAAGCCGAGGTCCTCGGCGGCCGCGCCCTGGCCCGAGCGGTGCAGCAGGACTAGCGCGTCCAGGCAGCGGCGGGCCTCCTGGTACGCGACGGCGACCTGGTCCGGGCGGTCGAGGAGGGTCCGTACGGGCGCGGAGGCGCCGACGGTGACGGGCTCGCGCAGGGTGCCGCCGAGGCTCCGGGCGGTCTGGCGGGCGAGGTCGGCGGCGTTCTCCCCCGGACCGAGCGGCAGCAGCAGGACCGTCCCGCCGTCTCGGGCGGAGGCAAGCCCGTGCCGGGTGGCGGCCAGGTGCGAGGCGGCCGACCACAGGCGCTGGCGGTCGGCGCTCTCGCGGCCTCCGGCGTCGGGGTCGGCGGCTGCGTCGGCGGCCCGGTCGATGCGGGCGGCGAGCACGACGTGCGGGGCCTCGCTGTCGGTGCGGAGGCGGGCGGCGCGCTCGCGCAGCAGCCGGCGGTCCCGGTCGGGGGCGTCGAGGAGGTCGTCGAGGAGCTCGCCGCGCACCCGCTGTTCGGCCTCGCCGGCCGAGCGGCGGGCGAGCAGCAGCAGGGAGGTGACGAGGGCGGCGCGCTCCAGGGTGCGCTGGTCGACGGGGTCGAGGTCGGGCTGGCCGTGGAGCACGAGCGCGCCCAGGGTCTCGCCCCCGGCGGACACGGCGGCCACCCAGTCGTCGCCCTCGCGGACCGCGTGGCCGCCGGTGCGGCGGGCCGCGCCCGCGCCGGTCTCGGTGAACTCGACGGTGCCGCCGAGGACCTCGGAGACGGCGTCGGCGACGTCGTGGACGCCGCCGCCGTGCAGGACGAGTTCGGAGAGCCGGTCGTGGACCTCGGAGGCCCGCTCGATGACCGCGCTGTGCTCGCGGATGATGTCGTTGGCCCGTTCCAGCTCGGCGAGGGCCGAGCGGGTCTCGGCGAGCAGGTTGGCGGTGTCGATGGCGACGGCGGCGTGCGCGGCGAAGGAGGCGAGCAGCGCCACCTGTTCCCGCTCGAAGACCCTGGCCCTGCGGTCGGCGGCGAACAGCACGCCGATGACCTGGCTGCCGAGGCTGAGCGGCACGCCCAGGATGGCGACGAGGCCCTCGTCCCGTACGGCCGCGTCGATGGTCCGCGTGTGCTGGAAGCGCGGGTCCTCGAAGTAGTCGTCGGTGACGTACGGGCGGGCGGTCTGGGCGACCAGGCCGCCGAGCCCCTCGCCCATGCCGAGGCGCACCTGCTGGAAGCGGGCGGAGACCGAGCCCTCGGTGACCCGCATGTAGGTGTCGCCGGCGGTCGGGTCGTTGAGGCTGAGGTAGGCGACCTCGGTGCCGAGGAGCGAGCGGGCGCGCTGCACGATGGCGCGCAGCACCGCGTCGAGGTCGCGGAGTCCCGCGAGGTCGTGGGCGGTGGCGAAGAGCGCGGAGAGCTCCGCCTCGCGGCGCCGCCGCCCCTCCAGCTCGGCCCGGACCCGCAGCGCGAGCTGCTTGGCCTCTTCGAGCTCCGCGAGCGCCTCGGGGCCCGCGCCGCTCGCCCGGGCGAGCAGTACGGGCCGGTCGTAGGCCTCCGTCCCCGCCCCCCGGGCGAGGAGTTCCAGGTAGGAGACGTGTTCGTGGGACATGGACACAGGGATACCTGCCGGACGTGTGGTCGCACCACCCCTGTGGACGGGGTTCACAGGGGACCGTCTCAGTGGGCGGTCCAGCCGCCGTCGAGGGTGAGGGAGGTGCCGGTCATGAACGAGGCCTGGGGGCTGCAGAGGTAGAGGACGGCCTCGGCGACCTCCTCGGGTTCGATGAGCCGCTTGAGCGCCGAGTCCTTGAGGAGGATCTCGGCGAGGACGCGCTCCTCGGGGATGCCGTGGGCGGCGGCCTGGTCGGCGATCTGCTTCTCGACGAGCGGGGTGCGCACGTAGCCGGGGTTGACGCAGTTGGAGGTGACGCCGTGCGGGGCGCCTTCGAGGGCGGCGGTCTTGGAGAGGCCCTCCAGACCGTGTTTGGCGGCCACATAGGCGGACTTGAAGGCGGAGGCGCGCAGCCCGTGGACGGAGGACAGGTTCACGATCCGCCCCCAGCCCTGGCCGTACATGTGGGGCAGGGCGCCGCGGATGAGCCGGAAGGGCGCCTCCAGCATCACGGTGAGGACGGTGTGGAAGACGTCCGGCGGGAACTCCTCGATGGGGCGGACCAGCTGGATCCCGGCGTTGTTGACGAGGATGTCGGTGCCGGCGGCGGCCGCCTCCGCGGTGTCCAGGTCGGTGAGGTCGAGGAGCCGGGCGTCGAGGCCGCCGGGCAGGCCGCGGGCCTCCTCCGCGAGGGTCTCCAGGCCCTCGGCGGCCCGGTCGACGGCTCTGACCCGGGCCCCGGCGGCGGCGAGCCGCAGCGCGCAGGCGCGCCCGATGCCGCCGGCCGCGCCGGTGACGAGCGCGGTGCGGCCGGTGAGGTCGAGGGCGAGGCCCGCGGCGCGGGGCAGGGGCGAGGCGGGGTCGGCACCGGGCTCGGTGCCGTGGGCGGTGCCTGGTTCCGTGATGGGGGCGCTCATGTTCCGCACCCTATGAACGGGCCCCTCCCCCACCGATGTGCGCCGGGCCCATAGTTCAGCTGGTTGCTGTGGTGCGGAACCATGTGGGTTCGTCGGCGAGCGCCTTCTCGATCCGCAGGTAGGAGAAGCGCTTCATCTCCGGGAGCGCGTCCACGTCGAACCAGCCGACCTCGGTCGACTCCTCGTCGTTGACCCGCGCCTCGCCGCCGACCGCCCGGCAGCGGAAGGCGACGTCCATGTACTGGCAGATGTCGCCGTTGGCGTAGACGACGGGCTTGCGGAGTGTCTCCACGAGGATGATCCGCTCGGGCACGCAGTGCACCGCGGTCTCCTCGAACACCTCGCGGGCCACGGCGTCGGCGGGCTGCTCGCCCGGATCGACGATGCCGCCCACGAGCGCCCAGCGGCCGTTGTCGGCGCGCTTGCCGAGCAGGACCCGGCCCCGGTCGTCGAAGACGACGGCGCTGACGCCCGGCAGGAACAGCAGCTGGTGACCGGCCGTCTCGCGCAGTTCACGGATGAAGTCAGGAGTGCCCATGCCCCGACCCTAGATCATCTACGGGCCGGGGCCGGGCGGCGCGTCAGGCCGCCGGGGTCCGGCGGGCGCGCACCGCGCGGGCACCGGCCCAGCCGAGACCCGCCACGGCGAGGGCGGCGAGCAGGGCCTCGGGCAGGGTGCCCAGGCGGGTCGCGGGGGTCTGCGAGGACCGCAGCGGCACCTTCTCGACGAGGACGTCCGGGGTGAACATCTTCGTCTGCGCGACGATCTCGCCGTCGGGGCGGATGATCGCGCTGACGCCGCTGGTGACGGGCACGACGACCGAGCGGCTGTGCTCGACCGCGCGCACCCGGCTCATCGCCAGCTGCTGGTAGGTCATCTCGGTGCGGCCGAAGGTGGCGTTGTTGCTGGGGACGGAGATCAGCTGGGCGCCGTGGGTGACGGTGTCGCGCACGGCCCAGTCGAAGGCCGCCTCGTAGCAGGTCGCGAGGCCCACCTTCGTACCGGCGAGGTCGAAGACGCCGACCTTCGTGCCGGGGCCGAAGTCCCGGCTCACGCGGTCGACGTTGCTGTTGAAGATCCGTACGAAGGACCGCATCGGGATGTACTCGCCGAAGGGCTGGACGTGCCGCTTGTCGTACGTGGCGACGGGGCCGCGCTCGGGGTCCCACTGGATGAGGGTGTTGCGGAGCTTGCCGGTCTCGGGGGCGATGACGGCGCCGACCACGGTGGGCACGCCGATCGCCTTGACGGCGCCGTCGATGACGTCGGCCGCGTCGGGGTTGGCGTACGGGTCGATGTCGGAGGAGTTCTCCGGCCAGAGCACGAAGTCGGGCTGCGGCTCGCGGCCCTCCTTGACGGCCTGGGCGAGCTCGCGGGTGCGGGCCACGTGGTTGTCGAGGACGGCCCGGCGCTGGGCGTTGAAGTCGAAGCCCATGCGGGGCACGTTGCCCTGCACGGCCGCGACGGTGGCGGTGCCGTCCTCGGCGGAGTCGTCGACGAGGGGCAGCGCGGCGAGGGCGCCGGTGACCGGGACGAGGACCGCGAGCGCGGCGGCGGCGAGCGGGCCGCGCGGGACGGTGCCGGTGGCCCGGTACGCGCGGAACCGCCGGTACGCCTCGTACAGGCCGAAGCCGCACAGGGCGACGGCGAAGCCGAGCACCGGGGTGCCGCCGACGGCGGCGAGCGGCAGGAAGAGCCCGTCCGCCTGCCCGAAGGCCACCTTGCCCCAGGGGAAGCCGCCGAAGGGCACGCGCGCGCGTGCCCCCTCCGCGAGGATCCACACCCCGGCGGCGAAGAACGGCCACCAGGGGAGCCGGGAGACGGCCGCGATGCCGAGGCCCGCGGCGGCGACGAAGAGCGCCTCGACGGCGGCGAGCGCGAGCCACGGACCGGCGCCGACCTCCTCACCGGTCCACACCAGGAGCGGGAGCAGGAAGCCGAGCCCTGCGAGGTAGCCGAGGCCGAACCCGGCGCGGAGCCGGCGGCCCCGCAGGGTCCAGCCGAGCAGCGCGAAGGCGGGCAGCGCGAGCCACCACAGGGGGCGCGGGGGGAAGCTCAGGAAGAGCAGGAACCCGGACAGCAGAGCCGCCCCGGGCCGCACGAACCGCCGCAGCCGGGAGCCCGGCGTGGGTGCGGTGTCGGGACCGGGCGCGTCGACGGGGGTGATGGTGGCGCTCACCTGGTGGAGTCTACGGGGCGTTCCTGTCCGCCAGGAGGACGGTCCGGGTCAGTCCCGGGCCCGCTCACACCCCGGTCGCGGCGGGCGGCGCCGGCGGGGCCGGGTGGCGCAGGCGGGCGCGGATGGCGCGGACCGCGGACTCGGCGTCGTCGACGGTCACCGTGAAGGTGAGGCCGTCGCCGAGGCGCAGGACCAGGGCCTCGCCCCGCCGGACGATGACGGCGGTGCCCTTCTCGGGCCGCCAGCGGTAGCCCCAGCCGCCCCACTGGCGCGGGGTGACGCTCGGCGCGAAGTCGGCGCCGACGACCTGGGCGAGCGGGATACGGCGGCGCGGCACGCCGATGTGGCCGCAGCGGACCTCCATGGCGCGGTCGTCGACCTTCACGGCGACGTGGACGAAGGCGAGGGTCCCGAAGAGGACGAGCAGTCCGGCGGCGACGCAGCCGATCACCGCCATGAGGAGGGCGGCGATGCCGGAGGTCCAGGGGGACTCGACGGCGAGGGTGATGCCCAGGGCCATGCAGGCCGCCCCGGCGGCGGCCGCGACCCACTGGAAGCGGTTGGTCGCGCGACCGGTCCAGACGGCGGGTGACGGCTCGTTCCGGGAAAGCTCCCTCATGAGGGGAGAGTACCCAGGATCGGCGCGGACAGCGCGCCGGAGCGCGGTGGTCCGGTGACGCTCAGTGCGCGGCGGCCGTGGCCGCGAGGGTGCGGCCCTCCGCGTAGGCGAGGGCCGGAGCGGGGAGCTGTCCCGGCCGTCCGCTGAGGAGGACGGAGAGGGTGCCGGTGGGGTCCGCGTCGGGCGCGGGCTCGGCGCCGATCCGGCGCAGGGCCTGGGCGGCGACGGCGTCGGCGGAGCCGTGGAAGACGATCGGCGGCAGCCCGGGCCGGCGGCGGGCCTCCAGGGCGGCGAGGATCCGGTCCTCGACGAGTTCGTAGTGGGTGCAGCCGAGGACGACGGCGCGGACGTCCGTCGGGGTGAGCGCGGCGGCAGCGGCGACGGCGGCGTCCACGGCGTCCCGGTCGGCGTGCTCGACGGCGTCGGCGAGTCCCGGGCAGGGCACCTCGGTGACCTCGGCGCCGTCGGCGAAGTCGCGGATGAGTCCGCGCTGGTAGGCGCTGCCGGTGGTGGCGGGGGTGGCCCAGATGGCGACCTTGCCGCCGGCCGCGGCGGCGGGCTTGATCGCGGGGACGGTGCCGATGACGGGGATGCCCGGTTCGAGGGCGGCGCGCAGGGCGGGCAGGGCGTGCACGGTGGCGGTGTTGCAGGCCACGATGAGCGCCTGGGGGCGGTGCGCGGCGGCGGCGAGGGCGACGTCGAGGGCGCGCCCCGTCAGGTCCTCGGGGGTACGGGGTCCCCAGGGCATGCCGTCGGGGTCGTTGGAGAGCAGGAGATCCGCGTCCGGCCGGAGCCGCCGCACCGCGGCCGCCGCCGGGAGGAGGCCGATTCCGGAGTCCATGAGCGCGATCTTCACCCGGTCACCCTAGCCGATGAGCCGTTCCTCCCCGGCGATCTGGGGCAGACTGCCGCGAATGAGCACCCTTGCCTGGTTCTCGATCGCGTCCCTGGCCGCCTGGCTCTGGCTGCTGCTCGGCCAGGGCTTCTTCTGGCGCACGGACCAGCGGCTGCCGCCGGAGCGGCCGGTGGGTGAGCGGTGGCCTCGGGTGGCCGTGGTGGTGCCCGCGCGGGACGAGGCGGAGGTCCTGCCGCTGAGCCTGCCCTCGCTGCTCGCGCAGGACTATCCGGGGGTCGCGGAGGTCTTCCTCGTCGACGACGGCAGTACGGACGGCACGGGGAGGCTGGCCGCCGAGCTGGCCGCCCGGGACGGCGGGCTGCCGCTGACGGTCGTGTCGCCGGGGGAGCCGGAGCCGGGCTGGACGGGGAAGCTGTGGGCGCTGCGGCACGGGATGGCGCTGGCACGCGCGCGGGGACCTGAGTTCCTGCTCCTCACGGACGCGGACATCGCGCACGAGCCGGACAGTCTGCGGCTGCTCGTGGCGGCCGCCGTCGGGAACGATCTGGACCTGGTGTCGCAGATGGCCCGGCTGCGGGTGGCGAGCTTCTGGGAGCGCCTCGTCGTTCCGGCGTTCGTCTACTTCTTCGCGCAGCTGTATCCGTTCCGCTGGATCAACCGGGCGCGGCCGCTCGCGACCGCGGCGGCGGGCGGCTGCGTGCTGCTGCGGACGCGGACGGCGGTGGCGGCGGACGTGCCGGAGGCGATCCGGCAGGCCGTGATCGACGACGTGTCGCTCGCGCGGGCCGTACGCCGGGCCGGGGGCCGGATCTGGCTCGGGCTCGCCGAACGGGTCGACAGCGTCCGCCCGTATCCGGGCCTCGGCGAGCTGTGGCGGATGGTGGCGCGGAGCGCGTACGCCCAGCTGCGGCACAGTCCGCTGCTGCTCGTGGGGACGGTCGCGGGGCTCGCGCTCGTCTATCTGGTGCCGCCGGTGGCCCTGGTGGCCGGCGCGTGGGGCGGGGACGCGCCGGCGGCGTGGGCCGGGGGTGCCGCGTGGGCGGTGATGGCGGGGACGTACGTGCCGATGCTCCGCTACTACCGGCAGCCGCTGTGGCTCGCTCCCCTGCTGCCGTTCACCGCGTTCCTCTACCTCCTGATGACGGTGGACTCGGCGGTGCGGCACTACCGGGGCCGGGGTGCGGCGTGGAAGGGCCGGACGTACGCCCGCCCGGAGGCGGCACCCGACCGCTGAACACCCCGGCCCTCCGTCGGCTCAGCCGGCCATCCCGGCGGGCTCCTCCGCGGCCGTCGTCGCGGTCGCGGGGGTGCCGTCCGGGGCGGCACCGGTCGCGGGCCGCTGCTGCCGTCGGCGGGCGGTGAGGAGGTAGACGACCGTGAGGAGGGCGAGCCAGACCACGCCGACGACGAGCGCCACGCGCGTGCTCTCGTGGAGGGCGAGCAGGACCATCACCGCGGTCATGAAGAGGAGGGTGACGATCTGGCCGTAGGGCCAGAACGGGGCCGGGAACTTCAGGGACGCGGCCTCCCCGGCGGACATCGAGCGGCGGGCCTTCAGCTGGGTGAGCAGGATCATCATCCAGACGAAGACCGTGGCGAACGTGGCGATGGAGGAGATGATCAGGAAGATCTTGCCGGGGATGAGGGCGTTCATGAGGACGGCGAGGAGAAGGGCGCCGATCATGACGAGGGTGGTCACCCAGGGCACGCCGTTGCGGGAGAGGCGACGCATGGCGGAGGGGCCGTGCCCGCGCTCGGCGAGGCCGTACATCGTGCGGCCCGCGGCGAAGATGTCGCTGTTGATGGCGGACAGCGCGGCGGTGAGGACGACGACGTTGAGGACGGCGGCCGCGGACTTGAGGCCCACTCCGGCGAAGATCTGGACGAAGGGGCTGCCCGAGTCGCTGATCTGGTGCCACGGGGTGATCGACATGATCACGGCGAGGGTCAGGACGTAGAAGAGGATGATGCGCAGCGGGATGGAGTTCACCGCGCCCGGGATGGTCTTCTCCGGGGACTGCGCCTCACCGGCCGTGACGCCGATGATCTCGGTGCCGCCGAAGGCGAACATGACGATGGCGAAGGAGATGACGAAGCCGTCGACGCCGCCCGCGAAGAAGCCGCCGTTGTCCCACAGGTTGGACAGGCCGATGTGGGCGTGGCCGCTGCCGAGGCCGAAGGCGATCACCACGATGCCGACGACGATCATCGCGACGATGGCGACGATCTTCACGAGGGACAGCCAGAACTCCAGCTCGCCGAAGACCTTGACGCTGACGAGGTTGAGCGCGCCGACGATGAGGACGGCGGCCAGGACCCAGATCCAGCGCGGGACTCCGGGGAACCAGAAGCCCATGTAGACGCCGATGGCGGTGACGTCGGCGACGGCCACGATGACCATCTCGAAGGCGTACGTCCAGCCGGTGACGAAGCCGGCGAGCGGGCCGAGGTGCCGGTTCGCGTACTCGCCGAAGGAGCCGGCACAGGGGGAGGCCACGGCCATCTCGCCGAGGGACCGCAGGACGAGGAAGACGGCGGCGCCGCCGATCAGGTAGGCGAGGAGGACCGCGGGGCCGCCCGCCTTGATGGATTCGGACGAGCCGTAGAAGAGCCCGGTGCCGATCGCGGAGCCGAGGGCGATGAAGCGGATGTGCCGTGAGTTGAGCCCGCGGCTCAGGCCGGCGTTTTCGGTACGCAAACGAGTGTCTCCCTCGTGGGGGGGGCGGGGCGTCGGAGGACGTGGCCGGGCGGTGCGCCTCGCGGCACGCCCGTCGTCCGAGCTGCCGACGGCGAATGCCAGCCTGTATATTCCTGTCTATACAGGTGCGTCAAGAGGTGGCCCGATGACTGAACGCAAACCGACACCCGGTCCCGCGTCGAGCGCCTCCCCCGCGGTCGCGCGCGCCCTGGACATGCTCATGTACCTGGCCGCCAGGCCCGGTCTCGTCCAGGCCGCCACACTCGCCCGTGACCTGGGCATTCCGCGCTCGTCCGCGTACCACATCCTCACCGTGCTGACCGACCGCGGCTTCGTCACGTACGTCCCGTCGGAACAGGCGTACGGGCTCGGCGTCTCCTCCTTCGAGGTGGGCTCGGCCTATCTGCGCCACGAACCCCTTGAGCGGCTCGCCCGGCCGATCCTGCGCGCCACGGCAAGCCGCCTCGGCCAGACCGTGCACCTGGGCATCCTGCACGGCGCGGAGACCGTCTACCTGCTCAAGGAGCGCCCTCCGGCCCGCGCGGGGGACATCGACATCGCACTCGTGACGGACGTCGGCGTACGCCTGCCGGCCCATCTGACGGCCAACGGCCGCGCCATCCTCGCCCACACCTCGGAGGCGCAGCTGCGGGCGCTGTTCTCCCGGCCCGGCGACCTGACCACCCGCACCGGCCGCGGGCCGCGCTCCCTGCCGGAACTGACCGTCGAACTGGTCCGGGAACGGGAGCGCGGCTGGTCGCAGGAGGTGGAGCTGGTGTCCCAGGGCTTCTGCTCGATGGGGGTGGCCGCCTTCGACCACAACGAGCGGCCCGTCGCCGCGATCAGCACCACCTGGCGCCGCCACCACGCCCGGCACGACACCGAGGAGGTGCGCCAGGCCCTTGCGCAGGGCGCGGCCCGGCTGACCGCGGCCGTCTCGGGACACGCGCCGACGGGCACGGGGGAGCAGACCGCCGCCTGACCGGCCGGACGCACCGGCCGGATCAGTGCGTGGCGAACGCGCCTTCGAGGCGGTAGCGGGAGCCCGGGTGGAGCAGGCGCGCGATGCTCACGAGCGCGTCCCGGGACCAGGTGCGGCGCACGATCAGCAGGCACGGCTCGGACGGCCCGATGCCGAGGATCTCGCACTCCCCGGGACTCGCCAGGACCGCCTCCACGATGTGCTCGCCCCGGCCCAGCGGCGCGACCTTCGACAGGAACGTGTACGGCGTCTGCAGCGTGAAGTCCTGCTCCAGATAGCCCGGGGCGAAGGCCGGGTTGACGTAGCGGTCCTCCAGCTGGAGCGGCACCCCGTCCTCGTAGTGCACCACGCGCGAGCGGAACACCCGCTGACCGGTGCCGAGACCGAGGTGCGCGCCGGTCCTGTCGTCGGCCTGCTCCTCGCCCAGGGACAGCACACGGGCGGCGTAGCGGTGGCCGCGGTGATGCACCTCGTCGGCGATGTTGTGGACCTCCAGGAGCGCGGAGCTGGCCTTGCGCTGGGCGACGAAGCTGCCGACGCCCATGACGCGCCGGATGACGCCCTCGGCGGCGAGCTCGCGCAGGGCGCGGTTGACGGTCATGCGGGACAGGCCCAGGGCGTCGACGAACTGGCTCTCCGAGGGCAGGGCGTCGTCCTCCTGCCAGTGCCCGTTCCGGATCTGCCGCTGGACGAGCTCCTTGACGCGCTGGTACGCGGGGGCGGAACCGCCCGCGCCCTGCGCGTACCACCGGGCCAGCTCCGCCGGGTCCACGGCCACGCCGCCCACCGTCCTCGCCATCCGCTCCCCCTGCCTCCTGCCTGGGACGAATCCTAGGGGAGCGGTGCCGTCGGCGAACGGGCCGAAGGTCCCCCTCCCGGGGAAGTGTCTCGGATCCGAGAGATGCGGGCGCCGCCGCTGGTCCCTGCTCCGCCACTCGCGTGTCATGACGGTGCACAACGGCTCGATCCCCCTGAGGAGCAACCATGACCAGCCCTTCCCACGAAGCGCCGGGCGTCGTCCGGGCCCCGCGCGGCACCGAACTGAACTGCCTCGGATGGCAGCAGGAGGGCGCCCTGCGGATGCTCATGAACAACCTCGACCCCGAGGTCGCCGAGCACCCCGAGGACCTCGTCGTCTACGGCGGCACCGGGAAGGCCGCCCGCAACCACGAGGCGTACGACGCGATCGTCCGCACCCTCAAGACCCTCAAGGACGACGAGACCCTCCTCGTGCAGTCCGGCAAGCCGGTCGGCGTGATGCGCACGAACGAGTGGGCGCCGCGCGTGCTGCTCGCCAACTCCAACCTGGTGGGCGACTGGGCCAACTGGGAGGAGTTCCGCAAGCTGGAGGCCGAGGGCCTGACCATGTACGGCCAGATGACGGCCGGTTCGTGGATCTACATCGGCAGCCAGGGCATCCTGCAGGGCACGTACGAGACCTTCGGCGCCGTCGCCCGCAAGAAGTTCGGCGGCACCCTGGCCGGCACGATCACCCTCACCGCCGGCATGGGCGGCATGGGCGGCGCCCAGCCGCTGGCCGTGACGATGAACGACGGTGTCGCGCTCTGCGTCGACGTCGACGAGACGCGCATCGACCGCCGCATCGGCACCCGCTACCTCGACGTCAAGGCCGACAGCCTCGACCACGCCCTCGAACTCGCCGTCCAGGCCCGCGACGAGCGCCGCGGCCTGTCCATCGGCGTCGTCGGCAACGCCGCCGAGATCTTCCCCGAGCTCCTGGAGCGGGGCGCCCCGATCGACATCGTCACCGACCAGACCTCCGCCCACGACCCGCTGGCCTACCTGCCTGTCGGCGTCTCGGTCGAGGACTGGCACAAGGAGCGCGAGGCCGACCCGGCCGGCTTCACCGAGCGCGCGCGGAAGTCGATGGCCCTGCACGTCGAGGCCATGGTCGGCTTCCTCGACAAGGGCGCCGAGGTCTTCGACTACGGCAACTCGATCCGCGACGAGGCCCGCAAGGCCGGTTACGACCGGGCCTTCGACTTCCCCGGCTTCGTCCCGGCGCACATCCGCCCGCTGTTCGAGGAGGGCCTCGGCCCGTTCCGCTGGGCCGCGCTGTCCGGCGACCCGAAGGACATCGAGGCCACCGACAAGGCGATCAAGGAGCTGTTCCCGGAGAACGAGCACCTGCACCGCTGGCTGGACATGGCCGGCGAGCGCGTCTCGTTCGAGGGCCTGCCCGCGCGCATCTGCTGGCTCGGCTACGGCGAACGCCACCGCGCCGGCCTCAAGTTCAACGAGATGGTCGCCAGCGGCGAGCTGTCCGCCCCCGTCGCGATCGGCCGTGACCACCTGGACTCCGGTTCGGTGGCCTCCCCGTACCGCGAGACCGAGTCGATGCTCGACGGCTCCGACGCCATCGCCGACTGGCCGCTGCTCAACGCCCTGGTGAACACCTCCTCCGGCGCCTCCTGGGTGTCGATCCACCACGGCGGCGGCGTCGGCATGGGCCGCTCCATCCACGCCGGTCAGGTCTGCATCGCCGACGGCACCGAGCTCGCGGCCCGCAAGCTGGAGCGGGTCCTGACGAACGACCCTGGCATGGGTGTCATCCGGCACGTCGACGCCGGATACGAGTACGCCGCCTCGGTCGCCGAGGAGCGCGGCGTGCGCATCCCGATGACGGAGGCCGGGGACGGCGCGGCGTGAGCACCTTCCAGGAGACCGCTCCCCCGGTCACGGACGTCCCGGCCCGCCCCTGGTCGGGCCGGGACGACGGGCCCGGCGCCGAGCACCTGCGATGGCACAAGGCCGTCGAGGTCGATCCCGAGCTGACGGTCCCCGGCGACGTGGCGTTCGTCGGGTTCGCCAGCGACGAGGGCGTGCGCCGCAACAAGGGGCGGCAGGGCGCCGCGCAGGGCCCCGACGCCCTGCGGCGGGCCCTCGCCTCGATGGCCCTGCCGAAGCCGCTGCGGGCCCTCGACGCCGGTGACGTGAAGGTCACCGGCGACGCGGACGACGCCCTGGAGGCCGGTCAGCGGCGGCTCGGCCGCGCGGTCGCGCACCTCGTCGACGCGGGCCACCGGGTGGTGGTCCTCGGCGGCGGCCACGAGGTCGCGTTCGGCACGTACAGCGGTCTGGAGCGGACCCGGGCCCTCAGGGCCGGCGGGCGGCTCGGGGTGCTGAACCTCGACGCGCACTTCGACCTCCGCGAGGACGCGCGGCCCAGCTCGGGCACGCCGTTCCTGCAGATGGCGCAGAGCGAGCGGCGGCACGGCCGCGACCTCGACTACCGGGTGCTCGGCATCAGTCAGGCCGCCAACACCGAGGCGCTGTTCCGCACCGCGGAGTCGCTCGGGGTGCGGTACCTGGAGGACGGCGAGTGCGGGCTGCTCGACCTGGCGCGGGTGGAGTCCTTCGTCGACGAGTTCCTCGCGAGCTGCGACCTCGTGCACCTGACGATCGACCTGGACGTGCTGCTGGCGGCGGTCGCCCCCGGGGTCAGCGCGCCCGCCGCGTACGGCGTGCCGATGGAGGTCGTCGAGCGGGTCTGCGCACGGGTCGCGCGCAGCGGCAAGCTCGTGGTCGTCGACGTCGCCGAGCTCAACCCGGAGTTCGACGTCGACCAGCGCACGGCGCGGGCCGCCGCGCGTCTGGTGCACCGGACGGTCACCACCTGGGTGTGACGCCCTCCCCCTGAACAGGCCGCCAGGCCGCCCGGCCTACGAGAGCCGCGGCCTGGCGGCCGCGACTTCTCCCGCCCGGATCAGCTCAGCGGACGTCCGTGAGGGTGACGATCACGAGGACCCCGTCGACGGTGACGTCGACGGGGTCCTCGTCGTCCCGGAGCAGGACCGCGTCGAGCCGGGCGAGGCGAACGGACTCCCCGTCGAGCGTCGCGGTGCCGTCGAGGACGATCGCGAGGACGCGGGTCCCGGGAGCGGGGCGCAGTACCGCACCACGGCGCTCGACGGACACGTCGGCCTTCACCTCGGTACGCCGGACCATGACGTTGAAGTCGACGATGGGGCCGTCGAGCAGTCGGCAGTCGGTGGCGGCGTCGCCGGAGAAGGCGAAGGGCGCGCAGGGGGTGTCGACGACGTGCTCCGTGCCGTCGACGGTGAGGGCCATGCCCGGCCCGTCGACGACGGTGATGATCCGGTCGACGCCCTCGAAGCCGGAGAAGGGGCCGCTGCTCGCGACGTCGGCGACGCTGATCCGCCACGCGAAGTCGTCGGTGCCGGCGCCCTGGGGGTGGGCGATGACCTCGGTGGTGATGCCGCCGCCGTTCTTCCACGGTGCGGGAGTCCGGTCGTGCGCACGCAGGATCTGAGGTGCCATGAGGGTGTTCTTCTTTCCAAATCCGGTCGGTCGGGAAAACACGACATCCTCCCCCGCCGCCTGAGGCCGCGGGAGAGGAGGTGCCGTGGGTCGGTCGGGCTAGCGCTCGGCGGTGTGGCGTGTGTCGAGGGCGCTCTCGGTGAAGACGCGGTATCCGGTCGCCGGGTCGTATCCGTGGATCTCGCGGGTGTCGAGGGCCGCCATGTAGGTCAGGACGTCCTTGCTGACGACCTGTCCGGGGACGAGCACGGGGAAGCCGGGCGGGTAGGGGGTGACGAACGTGGCCGAGACGACGGTGCGGCCCCGCGCCATGGCGTCGGTGAGGGCGTCCACCGACAGGTGCTCGCACTGGGTGTCGTCGTAGGCGAGGAAGTACGCGGAGCGCATGTCGCCCTCGGGGGTGCGCGGGCTCGGCCGGAACGCCGGGTGGAACGCGCTGAAGTCGGGCAGGGCCGCCGAACCCGCGTCGAGTCCCGTGGCGGCGCTGTCGTGTGCGGCCCGGTCGTACGGGCTCATCTCGCCGATGCGTTCCTCCAGGTCCTCGGCGATGCGGACGAGGACCTCGATCAGGTAGGCGACGGAGCTGCGGGTGGTGCCGATGTTCGTCATGAACAGCAGCGTGTTGCGGGTCGTCTTGTTGACCTGGATGCCGTGCCGGTCCATCAGGAGGTCGTGCTTGAAGGTGTCTCCGTCGATCCCGGTGCGCCCGATGTGCAGGGTGGCGCGGGTGGGGTCGAGGACGAACTCGTCCTCCTCCCAGGCCCGCTCCATCCGGGCGAGGCCGGTGCGCAGGGGCTGCTCGATGCCGGAGGAGCGGAAGCGCGGCGGGACGAGTTCCGGCGTGGTGAGGATGCGCAGGTAGCGGCTGAGCAGCGGGTGCTGGGCGACCGCGTCGCGGAGCACTCCGGCCTGTTCGAGCTGCTTCTGCACGAGGGCGAAGCCCTCGAAGACGGCCTGCCGGCGGCCGAGGTCCATGGAGGCGAGGATCTGGTAGTTGGGCGACGTCGAGGTGTGCGTCATGTACGCCTCGTGGAACACCTCGGCGACCTTGTGGCGGAAGTCCTGGTCGAAGACGTGGACCATCGAGCCCTGGCGCATCGAGGTGAGCGTCTTGTGCGTGGACTGCGTGGCGTAGACGCGGACGCGGACCTTCTCCGGGTCGGGCATCAGCCGGGTGGTGGCGAGGGTCTCGTCGTCGGGGTCGTCGCCGAGGCTCGCGCGGTGGGCCGCGTAGGCGTCGGCGTACGCGGGGTCGCGGTAGCGGTCGATGAGGGTGCGGGCCGCGGCCATGGCGGTGCGCCGGCGGTAGACGGGGTGGAAGCGGGCGAAGGCGAACCAGGCCTCGTCCCACAGGAACGCCAGGTCCGGCTTGAGGGCCAGGCACTCCTCCATCACGCGCGAGGGGTTGTAGACGATCCCGTCGAAGGTGCAGTTGGTGAGCATGAGGAGCTTGACGCGGTGCAGGACGCCCTCGTGCTTGAGCATCAGCAGCTTCCGCTTGATCTCCTCCACCGGCACGGCGCCGTACATGCCGTACTCGTCGAGGGGATAGGCGTCGAGGTAGACGACGTGGGCGCCGGCGAGGACGAGCCCGTAGTGGTGCGACTTGTGGCAGTTGCGGTCCACGAGCACGATGTCGCCGGGTCGTACGAGCGCCTGCACGACGATCTTGTTGGCGGTGGAGGTGCCGTTGGTGACGAAGTAGGTCTGGCGGGCGCCGAAGGCCTCGGCGGCCAGGTCCTGGGCCTCGCGCAGCGGGCCGGTGGGGGCGAGCAGGGAGTCCAGGCCGCCGGAGGTGGCGGAGGTCTCGGCGAGGAAGATGTTCAGGCCGTAGAAGTCGGCGATCTCCGGGATCCAGGGCGAGTTGAGCACCGAGGCGCCGCGGGAGACGGGCAGGGCGTGGAAGACGCCGGTGGGCTTGCGGCTGTGGGCGCGCAGGGCGGTGAAGAACGGGGCGCGGTGGCGTTCGGTGATGCCGTGCAGGATCGACAGGTGCAGTTCGAGGAGGCCTTCGCGGGCGTGGAAGACGCGGCGGAAGCGGCGGCCGAGGCGGCCCGCGGTGGACTCGACGGCCCGTTCGGACACGAGGTAGAGGTCGAGTTCGGGGCGCAGGGCGAGGAGCCGGTCGCCGAGGGCGCGGATCCGTTCGCCGCTGTCCCCGGGCGCGGCGGCGGTGTCGCCGGCCTCGTCGACGAAGCGGCGGACGACGCTGAGGTCGTGGCGGGAGCGGTCGGTGAACCGGTCGCGGATGACGACGGCCTGGAGGCTGGAGTTGACGAGGGAGGCGATGACCGCGTCCTCGAAGCTGGGGGCGACGACGATCTCGTAGGCGAACGCGTCGTCGGAGCGGCGCAGTCGGCGCAGTTCGGCGCGCAGCGCCTGTTCCTCGGCGGCGTCCAGGTCGCCGACGACGAGGACCTCGAAGTACGGGGCGGAGGGCGCGGGCGGGGTGTGCGCGGGGTCCGTCGTCTCTTCGGGGGCCGTGCCTGGGGTGGCGGCGGTGTGCGGGGCGGTGCCGTGGTGCCGGTGTCCGGCGAGGGCGCGGTACAGCTCGTCGGTGCGCTGGGCGAGTTGCCGGTACTCGCGCTGGTCGTGAAGCCCGCGGAGCTCCTTCAGGGCGGCCGTGCCGGGGAAGGCCCAGCAGTGCTCGACGGGTGCCAGGAGGCGGATGAGTTCCCGGATGCGCGCGGCGGTGTCCGGGCGGCCGTCCGGACCCTGGGCGGCGAGGCGGTGGGTGAGGTCCGCCAGTGAGCTCCAGGCGTCGGCGCGCAGGTGACCGACGCTGTTGTGCACGGTGGCGGTCGGCAGGTCATTCACCGGGGAACGGCTCCTTCTGAGGGCTGCCCGGCCGGCCGCGGACGGGGAAGGCGAGGTGTCGTGGGCCTGGGGTGGCAGCGGCCTGCCGCACCTTCCGGGTCCCGCGGGACCCGGAAGGTGTGAGGGAGCGCGTCCCGGTCAGACCAGGGCGCCGGTCACGGACTCGGCGGCGGCCAGGGCGCGGCCGGAGGCCACGTACTGGACGGCCTCCTCGATCTCGGGGGCGAGCCAGCGGTCGGTGCCGGGGCCCTCGACGGTCTCGCGCAGCCCGTCGCGTACCGCGGCCGTGGCCGGGGCGGGGGTCAGCGGGGCGCGCAGGTCGAGGGCGCGGGCGGCGGTGTAGAGCTCGACGGCGAGGACGCGGCCGAGGCCGTCGATGGCGCGGCGCAGCTTGCGGGCGGCGGCCCAGCCCATGGACACGTGGTCCTCCTGCATGGCGCTGGAGGGGATCGAGTCGACGGAGGCCGGGGTGGCGAGCCGCTTGAGCTCGGAGACGATCGCGGCCTGCGTGTACTGGGCGATCATGTGGCCGGAGTCGACGCCGGGGTCGTCGGCGAGGAAGGCGTTCAGACCGCGGTTGCGGGCCGGGTCGAGGAACCGGTCGGTGCGGCGCTCGGAGATCGAGGCGACGTCGGCGACGGTGATGGCGAGGAAGTCGAGCACGGCGGCGACGGGGGCGCCGTGGAAGTTGCCGTTGCTCTCGACGCGGCCGTCGAGGGTGACGACCGGGTTGTCGACGGCGCTGGCGAGCTCGCGGGAGGCGACGAGCATGGCGTGGCCGAGGGTGTCGCGGGCGGTGCCGTGGACCTGCGGGGTGCAGCGCAGCGAGTAGGCGTCCTGGACGTAGGTGCAGTCCGGGCCCGCGTGGCTGGCGATGATCGCCGAGTCGGCGAGCAGGGAGCGCAGGTTGCCCGCGCTGTCGCCCTGGCCGGGGTGCGGACGCATGGCCTGGAGGTCGGCGGCGAACACGGCGTCGGTGCCGAGCTGGCCCTCGACGCTCATGGCGGCGGCGATGTCGGCGGTGCGCAGCAGGCGGCGCAGGTCGTGGATGGCGAGGACGAGCATGCCGAGCATGCCGTCGGTGCCGTTGATGAGGGCGAGGCCCTCCTTCTCCTCCAGGACGACCGGGGTGATGCCGGCCTCGGCGAGGGCCTCGGCGGCGGGCTTGCGCTCGCCGTCGGCGGTGCGGACGACGCCCTCGCCCATGACGGCGAGCGCGCAGTGCGCGAGGGGGGCCAGGTCGCCGGAGCAGCCGAGCGAGCCGTACTCGTGGACGACCGGGGTGATGCCGGCGTTCAGGAGCGCGGCGTAGGCCTCGGCGGTCTCGGTGCGGACGCCGGTGCGCCCGGTGGCGAGGGTGGACAGGCGCAGCAGCATCAGGGCGCGGACGACCTCGCGCTCGACCTCGGGGCCGGAGCCGGCGGCGTGCGAGCGGACGAGGCTGCGCTGGAGCTGGGTGCGCAGTTCGGTGGGGATGTGGCGGGTGGCCAGGGCGCCGAAGCCGGTGGAGACGCCGTAGTGGGGCTTGGCGTCGTCGGCGAGGGCCTTGACGACCTCGCGACTGCGGGCGATCTCCTGGAGCGCCTCAGGGGCGAGGGCGACCTGGGCCCCGAGACGGGCAACGGACACGACTTCGTCGGCGGAGAGGGCACCGACACCAACAACAACGTTCATGTCCCTATGAAGCCGCAGGCGGGAAGGGGTGCGCGAGGCTTGTGAGGCAGCTCGTGTCTGGGATCCAAGACATCTGATCTGGGATCCCAGACACCGGGTCCACGGCTTCCCTGGTCTACGCTCGCCCCATGAGCATCGTCCCTGCCGCCGCGCAGGTGCTGGCCGTCCTGCGCTATCTGTCCCGTCAGGCCTCGCCCGTCCCCGCGGCCGCCATCAGCCGTGACGTGGGGCTGCCGCGGTCGACGACCTATCACCTGCTCGACACCCTGGCCGCGGACGGCTTCGTGGTGCATCTGCCGGAGGAGCGGCGCTACGGTCTGGGGCTCAGCGCCTTCGAGCTGGCCTCCGGGTACGAGCGCCAGGCACCGTTCCAGCGGCTCGCGCGGGCCCCGCTCGCCTCGCTCGTGGACCGCACCGGGCACAACGCGAACCTCGCCGTCCTGCACGGCCGTGAGGTCATCTACGTCATCGAGGAACGCGCCCCGGGCCGCCCGCCCCTGGTCAGCGAGGTCGGCGTCCGGCTGCCCGCCCATCTGACGGCGAGCGGCCGGGCGGTGCTCGCGCTGCTGCCGCCCGCGCAGGTGCGGGCGATCTTCCCGGACCGGTCGGCGTTCGTGCAGCGGCACGGGGCCGGTCCGGCGACGCTGACGGCGCTGCGCGCGCTGCTCACCCAGGCGCGACGCCGCGGGTTCGCGACGGAGGAGGGCGAGGTGACGCCGGGGCTCTCCTCGATCGCCGCGCCCGTCCTCGACCATCACGCGCATCCGATCGCGGGGGTCGCGGTCACCTTCCCCGACGAGGCCGTCGACGAGGCGGAGCGGCAGCGGATCGCGGGGCATGTGGCGCAGACGGCACGGGAACTGACGCGCCGGGTCGGCGGGGCGACGCCCGCCCCCTGAATCACACGCCCGATTACTTTAGGTAATAGGTCGGCAATCCTGAGTTTCGGAGCGGTCAAGATCATGCCCCGTCCGAGTGGGAAATCCCCTGCCGTTAACACAGAATTTAACGATGTTTTGGCAGGTCAGGCCGTGAAAAACAGCGTAAAACGGATGACCCGAAGATGGGGACTCCCCAACCAGCACATCGTGGGCTTAACTTATGTGCCATGACCTCCCCCCGCTCCACCTATGGAGGCGGTTACCACACCGCGCCGTCCTTCCCGGACACCCCCATCTACGACTCCCTGGTCGCGGAGCGGGGCACGCCTCAGATCGCCCCGATCCGAGTGCCCGCCGCCTACGACACCGGCAGCAGTTACGCCGGAGCCGGCAGCGGTTACCCCGGCGCCGGCAGCGGTTCCTACCTGCCGGCGCTCCCCTCGGCACTGCCCGCCCTGCCGGCGGCGCCCAGCCCGCAGCCCTCCCCCGCGTACGGCGGCGGTTACGGCTACCCGCAGCCGGCGGCGCAGATGGCGCCCGTCCCGCTGCAGCACGCCCCCACGCCGTACATCCCGCAGCAGCCGGTGGCCCCGCGCGGCTACCCGGGCGGCGGGTACCCGCAGCAGCCCCGCCCGGCCGCCGCCGGATACGAGGCGATGCGCCCGGTGGCCCCCCGGCCCGCGCCGGTGCCGACCCCCGCGCCGTACGACGACCCGTACAACCGTCCTTACCAGGGCGGCGGTTACTGACGGGCTCCGCGCCCCGGCCGACGGGAGGGCCGGGGCGGCTGGCAGGATGAGGGCATGCCGACTCCTCTGCTCCGCTCTGTCCACATCCACCCGGTGAAGTCCATGCGCGCGCTGGCCCGCACGGAGGCCGAGGTCCTGCCCTGGGGGCTGGCCGAGGACCGCCGCTGGACCGTCGTCGACGCCGCGAACGAGGTGGTGACCCAGCGCCGTCACCCGCGGATGGCGCTGGCCACCGCGGAGCCGCTGCCGGGCGGCGGGGTCTCCCTGTCCGCTCCGGGCCGTCCGACGCTGGAGGTCGCGGTACCGCGCTCCTCGGCCACCGTCACGGTGGAGATCTTCGGCGACTCCGTGGAGGCGGTCCCGGCCGACCCCGCCGCGGCCGCCTGGCTCTCGGCGTACCTGGAGAGCGACGTACGGCTCGTGCACATGGACGCGCCCGAGCACCGGCGGCCGGTCGACCCCGACTACGCGCTGCCCGGCGAGACCGTGAGCTTCGCGGACGGCTATCCGCTGCTCGTCACCACCACCGCCTCGCTCGACGCCCTCAACTCGCTGATAGCCCAGGGCGACCACCCCGACGAGGGCCCGCTGCCGATGAACCGGTTCCGGCCGAACCTGGTGATCGAGGGCACCGCCCCCTGGGCGGAGGACGACTGGAAGCGGCTCGTCGTCGGAGAGGTCACCTTCCGGGTCGCCCGGCCCTGCGGGCGCTGCGTCCTCACCACGACGAACCAGCTCACCGCCGAGCGGGGCAAGGAGCCGCTGCGGACCCTCGCCCGGCACCGCACGACCGGCAACCGGAT
This sequence comes from Streptomyces sp. NPDC037410, assembly GCF_055602235.1. Classification (NCBI taxonomy): domain Bacteria; kingdom Bacillati; phylum Actinomycetota; class Actinomycetes; order Kitasatosporales; family Streptomycetaceae; genus Streptomyces; species Streptomyces sp. NPDC037410. The sequence goes on from NZ_JBVJWR010000005.1 coordinate 148,414, forward strand.
CATCTTCGGCCAGAACCTGGTCCCCGAGCACACCGGCACGGTCCGGGTCGGCGACGCGGTGAAGATCCTGGACTGACCGCCGCCCGACTCGTATCACCTTTCTCCGGCACGACAGGCGGGGAACCCGGCCCCGGGGCACACTCGTTGGAGGCATGGTGAACATCGAGGCGGTGTACAACTAGGGGGTCCAGACGTGCGCGCAGCCACCGGACTCTGGCGCTGGCGGCACAATCCCCTGCGCCGGACCACTGATCTCGCCGAGGCGTGGGTCGCCTTCGCGGCGATCGTCCTGCTCTGCCTCCTGGTGCCGCTGACCGGCTGGGCGGCCGGCACCTCGGCGTACGGCTCGCTGTCGCGCGCGGTCCGTGCGCAGCAGGCGCAGCGGCTGCCGACGACCGCCCGGGTGGTGCGGCTCGCGGACGGGCCCGTGAGCGGCCCCAAGTCCGTCGAGACCGCCGGGGAGGAGCGGCTGCGGCGCTCGGTGGTGGCCCGCTGGACCGCACCGGACGGCTCGGCCCGCACGGGCACGGTGGCGACGGCCCGGCAGCATTCCGCGCCCGGCGCCGCCTTCCGGCTGTGGACGGACCGCGAGGGGCACCCGGTGTCCCCTCCGATGCAGGCGGGGACGGCGCGCGCGCACGCGTTCATCGCCGGTCTGACGGCCGCGCTCCTCGCCGGTCTCCTGGTGGAGCTCGTCCGCCGCCTCGCCGTCCGAAGACTGGTGCTGCGGCGGTACGCGCGCCTGGACCGCGCCTGGGCGGCTGCGGGTCCCGACTGGGGCCGCACGGGGACGGGAAGCTGACCCGCCCGCGCCGCGTCCGAGTTCGACCGGTCCACGACCGGGTCCGACCGGTCCGGACCGCCCCGGACCGGCGGTGACGCCCGGCGGGCGGCGGTCAGCCGGCCATGCGCCCGGGGGTCGGCGACCCGTCAACCCGGCGGCGCCGCGCGCGCTACGGTGGGGCATCGGATCAGCGGCGAGGCATGAGGCGGGGGCAGGACACACCCATGGCACAGGGCACGGTCCAGGTGACGCACACCGGCACATCGCGGTGGCGGCGCCGCACGGGTGAGTACCCCTCCCTCGCCGCCGCCCTGGAGGCCGCGGGCGACGGGGACGTCCTCACCGTCGCGCCCGGTACCTACCGGGAGAACCTCGTCATCCGACGGGCCGTCACCCTGCGCGGCCCCGAGGGCGGGGTCGGTTCGGTGCGCATCGCGCCCCCGGACGGGGTGCCGCTGACCCTGCGCGCCTCCGTCACCGTGCAGGACCTGCACATCGAGGGGCAGGACGTGGCCGCGCCCGCGCTGCTCGTCGAGGACGGCACGCCCGAGCTGCTCGACCTGCGGATCATGACCCGCTCGGCCGCCGGGATCGAGGTGCGGGGCGCCGCCCGGCCGACGGTCCGCCGCTGCACGGTCGACAATCCGGCCGGGGTCGGCATCGCCGTGCTCGACGGCGCGGGCGGGGTGTTCGAGGAGTGCGAGGTGGTCTCCGCCGGGCAGGCGGGCGTGTCGGTGCGCGGCGGGGCGCATCCGCGCCTGGAGCGCTGCCGGGTGCACCACGCCTCCGGTGCGGGGATCGCCGTGTCCGGCGAGGGCAGCGGCCTGGAGGGCGTCGGCTGCGAGGTGTACGAGATCAAGGGCGCCGGGGTGCAGATCGCGGCCCGCGCGAGCGCCCACCTCACCGACTCCTCGGTGCACCGCACCTCGGCGGACGGCATCACGCTCGACACGGACGCGGTGCTCACGCTCTCCGACTGCGACATCCACGACGTCCCGGAGAACGCGGTCGACCTGCGCTCGCGCTCGGTCCTGACGCTGACCCGGTCGACCGTCCGCCGCTTCGGGCGCAACGGCCTGTCGGTGTGGGACCCGGGGACGCGGGTGGACGCCAACCAGTGCGAGATCCACGACAGTACGGGCGACTACCCGGCGGTGTGGGTGAGCGACGGGGCGACCGCCGTCCTGGACGCCTGCCGGGTCCACGACGTCCCGGACGCGCTGTTCGTCCTGGACCGCGGCTCGCGCGTCGACGTCGTCGACAGCGATCTGACGCAGGTGCGGAACACGGCGGTGTCGGTGAGCGACGGCGCCACGGCCCAGCTCGACGACTGCCGGATCCGGGAGGCCTCCACGGGCGCCTGGTTCCGGGACCACGGCAGCGGCGGCACCCTCGGCGGCTGCACGATCGACTCGGTGCAGACCGGGGTCATCGTCACCAAGGGCGCCGACCCCACGATCGACCGGTGCGTGGTCACCTCGCCCGCCGAGGCCGGTTTCTACGTGTCGGCGGAGGGCCGCGGCTCCTTCCACGGCTGCCGGGTGACGGGCAGCGAAGGGTACGGCTTCCACGTCACGGACGGCTGCCGGACGACCCTGCGCAAGTGCCGTACGGAGCGGTGCGCGCGCGGTGGTTACGAGTTCCCCGAGGAGGGGGCGAGCGCGGAGGACTGCACCAGCGACGAGAGCGCCGTCCGCTCCTCCGTGCCCGACGGCGGTACGGTCCTGACGGCCACCCAGTCGGCGGGGCTGCTCGGCACGGTGCCCCCGCCGCGCCCCCCGGTGACCGTGCCGGCCGCGCCGGAGCCCGCCCCGGGGGCCCGCTCCTCGCAGGACGTGCTCGGCGAACTGGACGCCCTGGTGGGTCTGGAGAGCGTCAAGCTGGAGGTGCGGACCCTCACCAACATGATCGAGGTGGGGCGCCGGCGCCAGGAGGCGGGCCTCAAGGCGGCCTCGGTCCGCCGCCATCTGGTCTTCACGGGCAACCCGGGCACGGGCAAGACGACGGTCGCCCGGCTGTACGGCGAGATCCTCGCCTCGCTCGGGGTCCTGGAGCGCGGGCACCTGGTGGAGGTCTCCCGGGTGGACCTGGTCGGCGAGCACATCGGCTCGACGGCGATCCGCACGCAGGAGGCCTTCGACCGGGCGCGCGGCGGCGTCCTCTTCGTCGACGAGGCGTACGCGCTGTCGCCGGAGGACTCGGGACGGGACTTCGGCCGCGAGGCCATCGACACGCTGGTGAAGCTGATGGAGGACCACCGGGACGCGGTGGTCGTCATCGTCGCCGGGTACACGGCGGAGATGGAGCGCTTCCTCACCGTCAACCCGGGTGTGGCCTCGCGTTTCTCGCGGACCATCACCTTCGGCGACTACGAGCCGGAGGAGCTGCTCCGGATCGTCGGCCAGCAGGCGGACGAGCACGAGTACCGGCTCGCCCCGGGCACGGACGAGGCACTCCTCACGTACTTCGAGAAGCTGCCGAAGGGCCCGGCCTTCGGCAACGGCCGGACGGCGCGGGGGACCTTCGAGTCGATGGTGGAGCAGCACGCCGGCCGGGTCGCCGCGCTCGCCGAGGCGAGCACGGACGACCTGACCCTGCTCTACCCGGAGGACCTGCCCGAACTCCCCTGACCGGCAGTGGTGTCGGTGCGCTGGTGGGGCAGGGCGGGCGGGAGCCGGTCGAGGAGCGCGGAGCGGCAGCGGGCGAACGCCGGATCGGCCTGGTAGTCGGAGTGGGCCAGGATCGGTTCGGGCAGCGGGTGCGCGCGGGTGCGGCCGTACGCGACGGGGTCGAGCAGCACCGCCGCGTCGACGGCCGGACGGCCGTCCTCGGCGGGGACCCGGACGGGGCCGCCGATGGGGTCGGTGGCGCGGTACAGATTGCTCCAGCAGTGCATCGTGCGGTTCAGGGCGCGCAGCGCCTCGGGCCCGAAGTACGCGGGGAACCAGCGGCCGTACAGCCGCTCCAGCGGTGAGCCGTAGGTGAGCAGGGCGACCCGGCTGCGGGTGGCGGGCTGCAGCTGCCAGACGGCCGCCGCGGCGAGGACGCTGCCCTGGGAGTGCCCGGAGATGACGAGCCGGCCGCCGGTGCTGCGGGTCCAGGAGCTCATCCGCCACGTGAGGTCCGGGACCGCGCGCTCGGCGTAGCAGGGCGGCGCGAAGGGGTGGGCGGCGCGGGGCCAGAAGGTGCCGACGTCCCAGAGGATGCCGATGGTGCGGCGGGCGGAGGCGTCCCGGTAGGCGCGACGGCCCCAGGTGACGAAGAGCAGGAACCCGAAGCCGATCATCCACGAGCCGAGCGCCTGGGTGACGGAGGCGAGGGAGGCGATCGCGGGACGGGCCCCGTCGAAGGCCCGCCCCGGCACGTTGCCGCTGGCCCAGGCGCCCGCGACGGACGCGGCCCCGAGGAGCAGCGTCGCGCCGGAGACGACGCCGACGAGGACGGGCGCGGAGTCGGTGAGCGAGGCGCGGGCCCGGCCGGCCGCGATCTGCCCCGTACGGACCGGGTCGGGTTCGTCGGCGGCGTCGTAGTCGGCCTCGACGGCGGAGCGCAGGCGCCGGGCGTCGAGAACGGTCCGGGCGCCGAGGAGGGCGGCGGGCACGAGGAGCAGCAGGAGCAGGACGGGGATGACCGAGGCCTGCCAGCTGAGCAGGACGGGCGGGCCGATCCGGACGGCACCCCGGCCGGCCGGCCCGTCGAGCCAGTCGGCGACGCGCTGCGCCACTCCCCCGGACATGACGCCGCCGAGCGCGCAGGCGAGCATGGCGACCGCTGGCCCGCCGAGTCCGCGCAGCGCGGTACGGGGGTCCCTGCGGGGCCGCTGGAGGAGCAGGGCGACGACTCCGAGGGCGACGACGAGACCGCCTTGGGCGAGGGTGAGGGCGCCGAACACGGCGTCACCGGGCAGGGTTCCGGAGGAGGTCCAGCCGGGCCGGGACCAGCCGGCGTGCACAGCGGTCAGCACGAGCAGGGCGAGGGAGGCGGCGGGCAGCCAGGACACCAGGGCCCGCTCGACGCGCAGGTCGAGCCGGCGTTCGCTGCGGCCGCGCCGGCAGACGACCCAGAGCACGACGACCGCGAGGACGGCGACGGCCGCCTGGAGCGCCCAGCCGAGGACGGTACGGAGGCCGTGGGCGCCGGCGTCGTGGCGGGCGGTGGCGGTGACGAGGGCGGCGGCGACGGTGAGGAACCCGGCGGCGGTGTGGGCGGCCCTGAGGCGGGCGACGAGCCGGCGGCCGTACCAGAAGCCGGGGCGGCCGAGCGCCGGGCGGAGCTCGACGGGGCCGTCGGGCTCGGCGGCGTCGGCCGCCTCCGTGTCGGCGAGGGTCTCGGGGACGGGGGCGTCGTACCCGGTGGGCGGGCGCTGCGCCTCGTACGCGCTCCACGTCCGGTTCGAGAGGTACCAGAGCAGTCCGACGAGCGCGGTCGGCACGAGGGCGGCGAGGGCGAGACGGCGGCCCGGCACGGACCACCAGCCGCCGCGCCCCTCGGAGAGGAAGCCGAGCCAGGAGTACGCGTCGGTGCAGGCGGTGGTGGCGGCGCACTGCCAGGCCGTCAGGTCGAGCGCCACCTCGCAGGCGGCGGCGGTGAGGAGGACGGTGAGGGTGAGGGCGACGAGCCGGACGAGGACCCCGTACAGCCGGACGAGGCCGGGCCTGCCCTGGGCGGGCGGCCGCATCCAGTGCGCCAGGTTGGCCACCATGAAGGGCAGGAGCAGCAGCCACAGGGCACGGGCGCCGTCGCCCGAGGTCAGATTGGACCAGCAGTACGCCTCCGGGACGGGGCGCGCCGCGTACCGCTCGGGGTGCTCCTCGGCGTCGAGGTCCTCGCCGCGCCGGTACACGGCGGCGGTCCGGTCGCCGGTGACCCGCACGGTCCTGGGGTCGTCGAGCATCGACTCGGGGGTGGCTCCGCCGACTCCGTGGACGAGGAGTTCGAGCGCCGCGCCCCCGCTCTGCGGGGCAGGTGTGGCAGGGGACACTGAGGGGACTTCCTCTCAGAGTGGGAAGATGCGACGTCGGCAACAGGATCGCGGACGGCCGTGCGACCGCGCACGGTCTCTCACCGAATCCGACACTCATCCCCTTGTCTCCTGCGGAAGGACCGGCCCCGGCGGTGACTGACAACCAGAACCTCCTCGCCGAGCAGCGGCGTGCCCTGATCCTCGACGAGGTACGGCGGCGGGGCGGTGTACGGGTCAACGAACTCACCCGCCGGCTGAACGTCTCGGACATGACGATCCGCCGCGACCTGGACGCGCTGGCCCGGCAGGGCATGGTCGCCAAGGTGCACGGCGGGGCCGTTCCGGTGGCGGAGGCCAGCACCCACGAGCCGGGCTTCGAGGCCAAGTCGGTGCTCGAACCGAGCGCCAAGGACGAGATCGCGCGCACGGCGGCGGCCCTGGTCGCGCCGGGCACGGCCATCGCCCTGTCCGGCGGGACGACCACCTACGCGCTCGCCCGGCACCTGCTCGACGTCCCGGACCTGACGGTGGTCACCAACTCGGTGCGGGTCGCCGACGTGTTCCACGAGGCGCAGCAGACGGGCGGCGGGGGCGAGGCGCGGCGCGGCGCGGCGACGGTCGTCCTGACCGGCGGGGTGCGCACGCCGTCCGACGCGCTGGTGGGGCCGGTGGCGGACCGGGCGATCCGCTCGCTCCACTTCGACCTGCTCTTCCTCGGCGTGCACGGGGTGTCGGTGGAGGCCGGACTCTCCACTCCGAACCTGGCGGAGGCCGAGACCAACACGTGCCTGATGCGCTCGGCGCGGCGGGTGGTCCTGGTCGCGGACCACACCAAGTGGGGGACGGTGGGGCTGAGTTCCTTCGCGACGCTCGACGAGATCGACACGTGGGTGACGGACCGCGGCCTTCCGGACGGCGTCCGGCCGGAGGTGACGGAACACGTCCCGGGCCTCCTGGTGGCCAACGAGCAGACCTGAGCCCCGCCGTTGCGGGCCAGGGCGGGGCGCCGCCCACAACGGCGTGGTGGGACCGTGGCGTCGGGGCCCTGGGCAGTTGACAGCGTGTCAGATAAGGTGCTTTCTCCGTCGCGTCCCCCGGGAGGATCCATGGCCCGCCGACTCAGGCCCGTGGAGCTCGACTTCACCCGCTCCGCCCCCGTCCGGCTGGTCTTCGCCGCGACCCTCGCCGCCCCGCCCCCGGTCGTCTACCGGTCGGTGGCCGTGGAGGTGGGGAGCCTGCCGTCGTGGTTCACGGCCGTCACCTCCGCCGTGCCGACGGCGGACGGCTCGGGCCGGACCGTCCGGCTGCGCGGCGGGATCGCCTTCGACGAGACGATCCTGGCCTCCGAGCCCGACCTCCGCTACGCCTACCGGGTGGACGCGACGAACGCCCCCGGGGTGACGGCGTTGGCGGAGGAGTGGACCCTCTCCCCCGCCGGGACGGGCACCAGCCTGCGCTGGACGATGGCCGCCGACGGCGCCGCCCCCTTCCGGCTCGCGCTGCGGCTCGCCGCGCCGGGCGTGGGGCTCTCCTTCCGGGACGCGGCGCGGCGCCTCGACCGCCGGCTCACGCCGGCCAGACCCCCGTCGCCAGGAACCGCTCGATAGCGGCGGAGTACGGGGCGATGTCGAGGCCCTGGGCGGCCAGCCAGTCGTCGGAGTAGTACTTGTCGAGGTACCGCTCGCCCGGGTCGCAGATGAGGGTGACGACGCTGCCGGTGCGCTCGTGGGCGACCATCTCGGCGATGATCTTGAAGGCGCTCCACAGGCCGGTGCCGGTGGAGCCGCCCGCCTTGCGGCCGATCGCGGTCTCCAGGGCGCGGACGGCGGCGACGCTCGCCGCGTCGGGGACCTTCATCATGCGGTCGACGGCCCCGGGCACGAAGCTGGGCTCCATGCGGGGGCGGCCGATGCCCTCGATGCGCGAGCCGCAGTCGGCGGTGGCGTTCGGGTCGTGGTGCGTCCAGCCGTCGAAGAAGCAGGAGTTCTCGGGGTCGGCGACACAGATCCGGGTGTCGTGCTGCATGTAGTGCACGTAGCGGGCGATGGTCGCCGAGGTGCCGCCGGTGCCGGCGGTGGCGACGATCCAGGCGGGCTCCGGGTACCGCTCCGACTTCAGCTGCTGGTACATCGACTCGGCGATGTTGTTGTTGCCCCGCCAGTCGGTGGCCCGCTCGGCGTAGGTGAACTGGTCCATGTAGTGGCCGCCGGTGCGCTCGGCGAGGGCGGCGGCCTCCTCGTACATCTTGCGCGAGTCGTCGACGAAGTGGCACTGCCCGCCGTGGAACTCGATGAGCCGGCACTTCTCGGGGCTGGTCGTGCGGGGCATGACGGCGATGAAGGGGACGCCGATCAGCTTCGCGAAGTACGCCTCGGAGACCGCGGTCGAGCCGCTGGACGCCTCGATGACGGGCTTTCCGGGACGGACCCAGCCGTTGCAGAGGCCGTAGAGGAACAGGGAGCGGGCGAGGCGGTGCTTGAGGCTGCCGGTGGGGTGGGTCGACTCGTCCTTGAGGTAGAGGTCGATGCCCCACTTCTCCGGGAGGGGGAAGCGCAGGAGGTGGGTGTCGGCGGAGCGGTTGGCGTCGGCCTGGACCTTGCGCACGGCCTCCTTGAGCCAGGAGCGGTACGCCGGGTCGCTCCGGTCGACGTCGACCGTGGCCAGGGCCGCACTCTCGTGGGTGGTGCTCATCCGTCCCTCTTCTCATGTGTCGCCTCGGGGGTCTCCCACTGCCGACAATACCGCTCCCACCTGGGCAAACGTTCCCTTTGACGTTCCATAGGCCTGCCTTGTGGACGGGTCTGCGGAGGGCCACTGGTGCGGGTGGCGACGGCCCGGCACACTGGGGACGACAACCGGGTGAAAGGGGCGGATCGGCATGACGGAGCCCGAGTTCAGCGCCAGGGGCGTACGGATCGCGCGCTGGCCGCGCTCGCTGACGCGCGCGGGAGAGGTGCGGATCGAGGACGGCCGCCTCGCGCTCCTGACGAGTTACGGCAGCGAGATCGACAGCGCACCGGTCTCGGCGGTACGGGCGGGGCGGCCGTGGTTCGCGAAGGCGGACGAGACGGTGGCGACCGTGAACGGCACGCGGTACCGGCTGACACTCCAGGACAAAGATCACGGCCGTGACAGCGGGTCCCGGGCGTCGGGGCGTTTCCTCGCGGCGCTGAAGAAGGCGTCAGGACGGCCCTGAGACCCCTGACGGTGCCCTGAGCTGCGGCGGCTCGCGGCGAGTTGCGGGGCGGTCACGGCTGGTCCAGGCTGGAACCCACCTCACTGAGGGTTCAGCGGTGGTGACGCTGCGATCAGGTCACCGCCCCCTTCTGTACCGCAGAGACAGATCCGTATCTTCGTCTTCTTCCGGACCACTTCGGGGAGTCGCAGCCGTGATCAGCGAGCCGAGCAGGTACTACGCGGTGGAGCTTCAGGCCCTGCCGTCGCGGATCGGACAGGTCCGCCGCATCATCTCCGCCCATCTCCGACATTGGCAGCTGGACGCCTTGATCGACCAGGCCGTCCTCGGCGTGACCGAGCTTCTGACGAACGTGCACCGCCACGCCCAGCCGGACAAGGGCTGCACGGTGGAGATCGAGCTGCTGCTCGACCGTCTCACCGTCTCCGTCCGGGACCACGATCCCCGTATCCCCGAGGTCTGCCCCGCCGATGTCTTCGGCCCCGTGGACGACCTCGACGCGCTCGCCACCTGCGGCCGGGGACTCGGCATCGTCGGGGCGGTCAGCGAGAGCTGGGGCATCCGGCCGTGCGGCGCCGCCGGCAAGGTCGTGTGGTTCACCCTCACGGCGCCGCCCGTCGGCGACCCCGTCGAGGAGTGCGCACGCGCGGGCTTCGGTGCCACGCCGGAGGGCCCGTTCGCGGGCGTCGGCTACAGCCGGTTCCCCGGCGTGCCGCTCAGCTCGCCGGCCGAGCCGCTGCCGGCACCGTCGGTGGCCCGCCCGGTCCTGGCGGGCCGGGCGGGCTGACGAAGCCCTTCGGGGTGCGCGGCCGGACGGGCCGGCCTTCCGGGGTGCCCGTCACTCCGTGGCGATCGCCCGGAGGACCTCCAGCCGCGCCGCCCGGCGGGCCGGGCGCCAGGCCGCCAGGGCACCCGCCACGAGCCCGACCAGGGCCACGGCCGCGAGCCGCGCCGCGGGCAGGGCGAACACGAAGGCGCTGTCGCCCGAGTCGCCCGAGGCGCGGACGAGGACCCAGCCGAGGAAGCCGCCGAGGACGAGCCCGCCGACCGTCCCGAAGGCGGCGACCAGGACGGACTCCCAGCGGACCATGGCCCGCAGCTGGGCCCGGGTCTGCCCGACGGCCCTCAACAGGCCCAGTTCCCGGGTCCGTTCGTGGACGGCGAGGGTCAGCGTGTTCGCGATGCCGAGCAGCGCGATCAGGACCGCGAGCGCGAGCAGCGCGTAGACGAGGGTGAGCATCATGTCGATGCCGCCCGCCGAGGCCTCCGCGTACTCGGCGCGGGTCTGCACCTCCGGATGGCCGTACCGGTCGGCGACCGCGGTCACGGCGGCCTTGCCGTCCTCGGCGCGGACGCCGTCCGCGAAGGAGACGGCGACGAGCCGGTCGGCGTCCTGGGTGCGGTGCGGGGCCCAGGCCGCGCGGGTGACGAGGTAGTCGCCGGCGAGGTCGGAGCGTTCGTACACCGCGCGGACCGTGAAGGTGTGCCGGCTGCCGTCGGTGAACGTCAGCTCGGCGGTCCGGCCGGGTGCCAGACCGGAGGCGGCGGCCTCGTCGGCGGCGACGGCGAGCCCGTCCGTACCGAGTCCGCCGAGGGAACCCCGTACCTCTCCCAGGTCCAGGACGCGGGCGAGCGCGGCCGGGTCGGTGACCGTGAGCGCGCGGCCCCGGCCGTCCACCTCGGCGACGCCGCGCCCCAGGCCCACGGCGGTGTCGACCTCGGGCAGCGCGGCGACGGCCGGGGCGAGGCGGGGGCTGAGCCCGCTGCCGCCCGCGCCGAACGAGGGCGCGCCGACGGCCACGTCCCCGGCGAAGGAACGGTCGACGGTCCGGTCCATGGTCGCCTTGAGGGAGGCGCCGAAGACCGTGAAGAGGGTGACGACGGCGACGCCGATCATCAGGGCGGTGGCCGTCGCGGCCGTACGGCCCGGGCTGCGCAGGGCGTTGCGGCGGGCGAGGCCGCGGTTGACCCCGCGCAGCGGGCGGCCGAGCACCCGTACGGCGAGGGACGCGGCGACGGGTCCGAGGACCACGAACGCGGCGACGGCGAGCACGGCCCCGGTGGCGGCGAGCCACAGCGACGGGCTGCTGCCGAGGACGCCGGCGAGGACCGTGCCGACGGCGGCGGCGAGGAGGGCGCCGCCGGTCAGCGCGCGGCGGCGTGAGGTGCCCGAGTCGTCCACGTCCGTCTCGCGGAGCGCGGCGAGCGGGGCCGTCCGCCCGGCCCGTACGGCCGGCAGGAGGGCCGAACCGGCGCAGACCGCGAGTCCGACGGCGAGCGGCAGCGCGAGGGAGGTGCCGGTCACGACGAGGGCGCCCTCGGGGAACGGGAAGCCGATCGCGGGGAACAGCGCCTGGAGTCCGGCGGCCACGCCGATCCCGGCGAGGAGCCCGGCGAGCGAGGCGAGCAGTCCGACGGTGAGCGCCTCGGCGAGGGTGCCGGTGACGATCTGGCGGCGGGCGGCGCCGATCGCGCGCAGGAGGGCGTTCTCGCGGGTCCGCTGGGCGACGAGGACCGCGAAGGTGTTGTGGATGGTGAAGACGGAGACGAGGACCGCGACCCCGCTGAACACGAGCAGGAAGGTGGTGAAGAGGTCGAGGAAGCGGCCGGAGATCATCTCGGTGTTCTCCTCGGCGGCCCGCTGTCCGGTGATCGCCTCGACGCCGTCGGGCAGCGCGGGCCTCAGCGCGGCGACCAGCTCGTCCTGGGAGACGCCGGGCCCGGCGCGTACGGCGATGCTCGTCGCCTCTCCGGGGCGCGCCGTCAGGTACTTCTCGGCGTCGGCGCGGGTGAGGCCGGTCCAGGTGACCTGCCCCATGCCGTCCGCGCCGCCGAAGGTGGCCAGGCCGACGACGGTGACCTTCACCGGGTCGGGGGTGCGCAGGACGGTCGTGTCGCCGAGGCCGAGACCGGCCGTCTTCGCGGCTCCGCGGTTGACGACGGCCTCACCGGGGGCGGTCGGCGCGCGGCCCTCCGCCAGGCGGTACGGGTTGAGGGCGGCGTCCTCGATCCAGTTGCCCGCGAGGGTGGGCGGGCCCTTGCCGCCGACGGGGCTGCCGTCGGCGGCGAGGAGCTGGCCCGCGCCCTCGATCCGGGGAGCGGCGGCGGCGACGCCGGGGACCCGGGCGAGACGCTCGGCGAGGGAGGCTTCGACGGGGCCGCGGGTGCCCTGGGCCTCGCCGGCGGCGGTCACGGTGGTGGCGCTGCGGACGATGGCGTCGGTGCCGCGGGTGGCGCTGGTGAACATCGAGTCGAAGCTCGCGCGGAGGGTGTCGCCCATGACGAGGGTGCCCGTGAGGAAGGCGACGCCGAGGAGGACGGCGGCGAAGGTGCCGAGGAAGCGGCGCCGGTGGGCGCGGAGCGAGGACCGGGCGAGCCGGAGGGTGGCGGGGGTGTTCATGCCGCACCTCCGGGGAGCGTCGCGGTGCCCGTGTCGAAGGCCTTCATGCGGTCGAGGACGAGGTCGGCCGTGGGGCCGGTCATGCGGTCGACGAGCCGCCCGTCCGCGAGGAAGATCACCTCGTCGGCGTGGGCGGCGGCGACCGGGTCGTGGGTGACCATGACGACCGTACGGCCGGTGTCGCGGACCGTACGGCCGAGGAGGCGGAGCACCTCCTCCCCGGACCGGGAGTCGAGGTTGCCGGTGGGTTCGTCGGCGAAGACTACGTCGGGGTCGCCGGCGAAAGCGCGGGCGACGGCGACGCGTTGCTGCTGTCCGCCGGAGAGTTCGCCCGGCCGGTGGTGGAGGCGGTCGCGCAGGCCGACGGTGTCGACGAGCCGGTCGAACCGCCGCCGGTCGACGGCGTGTCCGGCGAGGTCGAGCGGGAGGGTGATGTTCTCGGCGACGGTGAGGGTCGGGAGCAGGTTGAAGGCCTGGAAGACGAAGCCGATCCGGTCGCGGCGCAGCAGGGTCAGACGCCGGTCGTCGAGGGTGGACAGGTCGGTGTCGCCGACGAGCGCGGCGCCGGAGGTGAGCGTGTCGAGTCCGGCGGCACAGTGCATGAGCGTGGACTTGCCGGAGCCGGAGGGGCCCATGACGGCGGTGAAGCGGCCGGCGGGGAAGTCGACGCTCACCCCGTCGAGGGCCCTGACCTCGGTGTCGCCGCGGCCGTACACCTTGACGGCGTCGACGACGCGTGCGGCGGGGGTGGTCATGTCCGGCGCCCCTTCGGGTCCACGGCGTGGCGGCCGAACTGCTCCTCCAGGACGCTCAGGCGCCGCCAGTACTCGTCCTCGTCGATCTCCCCGGCCGCGAACCGGTGGCCGAGCAGGGCGATGGGCGAGCGCTCGTCGGGCCCGGCGTCGCGCCACGGCCTGCCCCGGCGCCATCCGACGCGGCGGGCGACGGTGACGATCCCGATGACGACGGCGGCCCAGACGAGGGGGAAGAAGAGGACCCACGGGCCGGGGCCCGCGTAGGCGAGTGTGTTCATGAGGGTTCAGCTCCTCGGTGTGTTTCTCCGTGGTTCGAGGTTCCCTCCGGAGGGGGGTCCGGGTCGTCGTACGGGCAGCGGCTCCTGACGTACGCCACCGGGAGTACGTCGCCCCGGTCGGCGCTCCTTCCGCTCTGTACCTACTGGTATGTACAGTGCCGTCATGAGCATGAGCACCCAGGAGCGGCTGATCGAGGCGACCCGCGAACTGCTGTGGGAGCGCGGCTACGTCGGCACGAGCCCCAAGGCCGTCCAGCAGGCGGCGGGCGCGGGCCAGGGCAGCATGTACCACCACTTCGCCGGCAAGCAGGACCTGGCGCTCGCCGCCATCCGGCGCTCGGCCCAGGAGCTGGGTGCGGCGGCCGAGGCGGTCCTCGGCGGCGGGGGTTCGGCGTACGCCCGCATCGAGGCGTACCTGCTGCGCGAGCGCGACGTCCTGCGCGGCTGCCCGGTGGGCCGGCTGACCATGGACCCGGAGGTCATCGCGGACCCGGAGCTGCGCGCACCGGTCGAGGAGGTGCTCGGCCGGGTGCGCGGCCGGCTCGCCGAGGTCGTCCGGGAGGGCGTGGAGAGCGGCGAGCTGAGCGGCGGCCTCGATCCGGAGCAGATCGCGGCGACGGTCCTGGCGACCGTGCAGGGCGGGTACGTGCTGGCCCGCGCGACGGGTTCCCGCGCGCCCTTCGACACGGCCGTACGCGGACTGCTCGCGCTGTTCGCCCCCCTCCCGCACTGAAGAGACGGAGCCTTCCCGTGCACGCGACGCAGTACGAGATCACCCTGCCCGCCGACTACGACATGGAGATCATCCGCGAGCGGGTGGCGAGCAGGGGCCACCTTCTCGACGACTTCCCCGGGCTCGGCCTCAAGGCGTACCTGGTCCGGGAGCGGGAGGACGGTTCGCCCGTGAACCAGTACGCGCCGTTCTATCTCTGGGCCACCCCCGAGGGCATGAACTCCTTCCTCTGGGGCCCCGGTTTCCAGGGCATCGTGAACGACTTCGGCCGGCCGGTGGTGCAGCACTGGACGGGCCTGGCGTACGAGGAGGGGCCGGCGGCCGCGTCGGCTCCGGGCGCCGCGACGCGCCGGAGGATCCCGCTCGGGGAGGGCGTCCCGCCGGGCGAGGCCGTGGCGGCGGCGGTGGCCCGGCATGCGCGCGAGGCGCGGCGGGACGGGGTGGTGGCCTCCGCCCTCGCGGTGGACCCGCGTCACTGGGAGCTGCTGCGCTTCACCCTGTGGGCGAGCCCGGAATCGCCCGCCGACGAGGGCGAGCGCTTCCGGGTGCTGCGTCTGTCGGCGCCGGGCCGCGCGGCGCTCGGCGCGGGACGGCAGTGGTGAGACGGGGCCCGGCCGGCCTCAGGCCACGGCGACGAGGGTGAGGTAGGCGATGCCGAGGACGCCCCGGTAGCCGTTCAGCCAGCTGGAACGCTGCCGGTCGACGCGCTCGCGCGTCTCGGCGGCGAGCGGGTGGCCGGGGTGGGCGGCGAGCCAGACCTCGGTGTCGTACCGGTAGCCCGACTCGAACTCCTCCCACTCCTCCGCGCTCGCCGTCTCGATCCACGCGGGCCGGAAACCCGCCTCGATCGCGAGGTCGACGAGGGCGCCGAGGGAGAAGTGGTCGCCGGTGCTCGCGCCGGGCCACATCCCGGCGAGCTCCGTCTCGGTGGGCGTGCGCTCCCAGAAGCCCTCGCCGAGCACGACCCGCCCGCCGGGCCGGACGAGCCGCCGCAGCTCGCGCAGGACGGCGGCGGGGTCGTACGGCAACTCGGGGTCGCAGAGGGCCTGGCTGGACCCGAGGCAGAGGATCGCGTCGACGGGGCCCCGGTCGGTGCCGAGCGCCGACTCCTCGACGAAGGTCACGCGGTCGGCTAGCCCGCGCGCCTCGGCGAGGGCCCGGCCGCGGACCAGGTCCTCGGCGTTGATGTCGATGCCGATGCCCTTCGCGGCGGGGGCCGCCTCGAGGACGCGCAGGAGCAACTCGCCCCAGCCGCAGCCGATGTCGAGGACGTCGGCGGGTGCGGAGGCGGCGAGCCGCTCGATCATGCGGGTGGCGCGGGCCTCGGAGAGAGGGCCGTGGAAGGTGAGACTGCCGAGGCGCGGGGGAAGGTCGGCTGCGGAAGAGGCGTCTGAGCCCGAAGTGATCATGAGGGGGAACAGTACGGCGTCCCCGCTCCCCCGCCCACCGGTTTCTCGGGCCGGGTCCCGGTAGCGCGTGGCGGCGACCGGCACCGATCCGCTCCCGGCCGGCCGGCCGCCCTGGCGGAGGGGCTCCCCGGCCCCCGAGCCCGCCCCCGTCAGGCCGGTTCGCGCCCCAGGGCCGCGAGCGGGTCGTCGAGGACCGGCTGCCAGGCGAGCTCGGCCGCGCCGACGAGGCTGTTGTGGTCCAGGGTGCAGGGGAGGATCGGCACACCGCCGCTGCGGCCCCAGAGGCTGCGGTCGGCGACGACCGCCCGGAGCCGCTCGGGGTCGGCGTCGAGCAGCTCGCGGTGCAGCCCGCCGAGGATGATCCGGTCGGGGTTGAGGATGTTCACCAGACCGGCGAGGCCCAGGCCGAGCCGGTCGATCAGCTCCCCCACCGCGACCCGGACGCCCGGGTCGTCGGGGCTCGTGCGCAGCAGGTCGCGGGACTGCTGGAGCAGGGAGACCTCGGGTCCCGGCACCCGGCCGGCGGCAGTGAGGAAGGCGAGCGGGTCGGTCTCGACGTCGAGGCAGCCGCGGCTGCCGCAGTGGCAGGGACGGCCCTCGGGGTTGACCGTGAGGTGGCCCACCTCCAGGGCCAGGCCGGAACTGCCGGTGTGGAGGCGGCCGTCGAGGACGAGCGCGCCGCCGACGCCCCGGTGGCCGGTGGCCACGCAGAGCAGGTCCCGGGCGCCGCGGCCCGCGCCGTGGCGGTGCTCGGCGAGCGCGGCGAGGTTGACGTCGTTGCCGGTGAAGGCGGGGCCTTCGATGCCGGCGGCCCGCACCCGCTCGGCGAAGATCTCCCGGACGGGCGCCCCGGCGGGCCAGGCGAGGTGGAGCGGGTTGAGCGCCGTGCCCTCGGGTTCGGCGACGGCGGAGGGGGCGGCGAGTCCGGCGCCGACGCACCGGCGGCCGCTCTCCCGGAGCAGCGCGGCGCCCGCGTCGACGACGGCGCCGAGGACCTGCGCGGGGTCGGCGGAGACGGTGACGCAGCCGGGGGCGGTGGCCACGATGGTGCCGCCGAGGCCGACGAGGGCGGCGCGGAAGCCGTCGGCGTGGACCTGGGCGGCGAGGGCGACGGGGCCCTTCTCGTCGACGGCGAGGCGGTGCGAGGGCCGCCCCTGGGAGCCGGCGGCGGCACCGGGGTTGGAGTCGACGCGGATGAGGCCGAGGGCCTCCAGCTCGGCGGCGACGGCGCCGGCGGTGGCGCGGGTGACGCCGAGCTCGGCGGTCAGGACGGCCCGGGTCGGCGCCCTGCCGGTGTGCACCAGTTCCAGCGCGGGGCCGAGCGCGTTACGCCCCCTGTCCAGCCGTGTCCGGGTCGTCGTCGCCTTGCCGTTCATGGGGGTGAGTCTCCCATGATCGGACCGCGACGCCGTCCCCGCCCGGTTGATTCCGTCGCCCCTCCGCCCCTATCCTGAGTTTGTGCCGCTACTAAACAAAGTACGGACGGCCGTATCGGGGGGCCCCGGCGGAGACACCGCCACCCGCTCCCTGCCCCGCCTCCGCTCCGCCCTGACCCTCTTCTTCGCCCTCGACGGCTTCCTGTTCGCCGGCTGGGTGGTCCGGATCCCCGCCGTCAAGCAGCAGACCGGCGCCTCGGCCGGCGACCTCGGCCTCGCCCTCCTGGGCGTCTCGGCGGGCGCCGTGATCACGATGACGCTGACCGGCCGGCTCTGCCGGCGGTACGGCTCCCACGGTGTCACCGTCGCCACCGCCGTCCTGCTCTCCCTCTCGGTCGCCCTCCCCGCGCTCACCCGTTCCCCGCTCGCGCTCGGCCTCGTGCTGCTCGTCTTCGGCGCCGCGTACGGCGGGATCAACGTGGCCATGAACAGCGCCGCCGTGGACCTCGTGGCCGCGCTCCGGCGGCCCGTGATGCCGAGCTTCCACGCCGCGTTCAGCCTCGGCGGCATGCTCGGCGCGGGTCTCGGCGGGCTGCTCGCCGGGAGCCTGTCCCCCACCGCCCATCTCCTCGGCCTCACGGTCGTCGGCCTGGCCCTGACGGCCGTCGCCGGTCCCGTACTGCTGCGTCACCCCTCCCCCGTGTACCCCGAGTCCCTCCCGACGCCGTCCACCCCCGAAGGCTCCGGCGCGCGGGCCGCCGGGTCGCGCCGTACGGTCCTCGTCTTCGGGGTGATCGCGCTCTGCACCGCGTACGGCGAGGGGGTGCTGGCCGACTGGGGCGCCCTCCACCTCGCGCAGGACCTGCACGCGCACCCGGGGGTCGCGGCCGCCGGGTACTCCGTCTTCGCGCTGACCATGACCGCCGGCCGGCTCTCCGGCACCGCCCTGCTCGAACGCCTCGGCCAGACCCGCACCCTCGTCGCGGGCGGCGCGACCGCCGCCGCCGGCATGCTGCTCGGCGCGCTCGCGCCGAGCGTCTGGGCCACGCTCCTCGGCTTCGCGATCACCGGCCTCGGCCTCGCCAACATCTTCCCCGTCGCGGTGGCCCGCGCGGGCGCGGTCGCCGGCCCCGGCGGGGTGGCGACGGCGTCCACCCTCGGCTACGGCGGCATGCTGCTCGGCCCGCCCTCCATCGGCTTCCTCGCCGACTGGTTCTCGTTGCCGGTGGCACTGACGACGGTCGCGGTCCTCGCGGCCGGCGCGGCGGCCATGGGCTACGCGGCGCGCAACGCGGGAACCTCCCGGGACGGTTGAGGCGGTCCGGGGCCGTCGGAGGCTGCCAGAATCCGCGTCATGGACACGCTGAAGATCCCCGAGCACATCCTGGCCCTTGAGACGGCTGGTCTCGGCCTCGCGGACGCCGCCGCCGCGGCAGGACCCGACGCGGAGGTGCCGACCTGCCCCGGATGGCGGGTCCGGGACCTCCTCCGCCACACGGCCATGGTGCACCGCTGGGCCACGACCTTCGTGGCCGAGGGGCGCACCGCGTTCCACCCCGGCGAGGGAGAGACGGCGCTCGACGGCGAGGAGCTGCTCGCGTACTTCCGAGAGGGGCACGCGCGACTGGTCGCCGCCCTGCGCGCGGCGCCGGAGGACCTGGAGTGCTGGACCTTCCTCCCGGCACCCTCACCGCTCGCCTTCTGGGCCCGCCGCCAGGCGCACGAGACGACCGTCCACCGCGCGGACGCCGAGTCCGCGCTCGCGAACGGTCCGGGACCGGTGGATCCGGCGGTCGCCGCCGACGGCATCGACGAACTGTTCCGCGCCTTCCACGCCCGCGACCGCAGCCGGGTGCGGACGGCCGGACCCCGGACCCTGCGGGTGCGGACGACGGACACCGACGACGTCTGGACCGTTCGTCTCTCGCCGACGGACCCGCCCCGGACGGAACGGGCCTTCCACGTCACGGGCGGCCCGGCCGACACCGAACTGAGCGGCCCCGCCGACCGGTTGTACCTGACCCTGTGGAACCGGCTCCCGGCCGGGGCCGTCACCCTGACCGGCGACGAGGAGCTCCTCCGGGTGTGGCGGGAGACCTCGGCGATCACCTGGGGCTGAGCGCGAGGATCAGTGAGCCGACGGGAGGCCGAGCGGGGCGAGGTCCGGCTCGACCCACCGGGCGCGGGCCTCGGCGGACGCCAGCGTGGCGGGACGGTAGAACCGGCCGAGCAGATCCTTGTCGAGCAGGTCGGCGTGGCGCGCCGCGAAGGCCGCGAAGTCCGGCAGCCGGTCCTCCGCCGCGCACCCGGCCACCAGCTCGACCCACGCCCTGGTCATCGTGACGTGGAACTTCCCTGGTGCCCCCGCGGCGCGGGCGGTGCGCTCGATGCCCTCGCTGACGAAGGCGACGGCGTCGGGCATCCCCACCCGCCGTACCGCCAGCCAGGTCAGATGGACGTGCTCGCGGTGCCCGAAGCCGCCGGTGGCCGCCATGGCCTCGGCCATCAGCTCCCGGAAGACGATCTCATGCGAAGGGGAAGTCACGAGATCGGAATATACGATTTCGCAGCGATGGCCCGCAAACACCGCCCGGACGGCGGCGCCCGCCCCCTCAGCCCAGCCAGCCCGGCCTGACCAGGCCCGACTCGTAGGCAAGGACGACGAGTTGGGCGCGGTCCCGGGCGCCCAGCTTCACCATCGCGCGGCTCACATGGGTCTTGGCGGTGAGGGGGCTCACGACCAGGCGCCGGGCGATCTCCTCGTTCGACAGGCCGATCCCCACCAGGGCCATCACCTCCCGCTCCCGCTCGGTCAGGGCGCCGAGCGCGGCCGTCGCCGCCGGGGCCTTGGAGCGGGCCGCGAATTCCTCGATGAGCCGGCGGGTGACGCCCGGGGAGAGCAGCGCGTCCCCGTGGACGACGGCCCGCACGGCCCGCAGCAGCTCCTCCGGTTCCGTGTCCTTGACGAGGAAGCCGGAGGCGCCCGCGCGGATCGCCTCGAAGACGTACTCGTCGAGCTCGAAGGTGGTCAGCATGACGACCCGGACCCCGCCGAGGTCCGGGTCCTCGGTGATGCGCCGGGTCGCCTCCAGGCCGTCGAGCCGGGGCATCCGGATGTCCATGAGCACGACGTCGGGGCGCAGCGCCCGGACCCGGTCCACCGCCTCGTCGCCGTCGGCGGCCTCGCCGGTCACCTCGATGTCGGGCTGGGCGTCGAGCAGCGCGCGGAATCCCGCCCGCACCAGCGACTGGTCGTCGGCGAGCAGGACACGGATCACGGGGTCTCCTTCGTACGGAGCGGCAGGACGGCGTGGACGCGGAAGCCGCCGTCCGGGCGGATACCCGCCTCGATGGTGCCACCGAGGGCAGCGGCCCGCTCCCGCATTCCGGCGAGTCCGTTCCCGCTGCCGCCGGCCTCCGTGCCGGTGGCGGGGCCGTCGTCGTCGACGGTCAGCTCCAGGCTCCCGGAGCCGTGCGCGATCCGGACCCGTGCGGCACGCGAACCGGAGTGGCGCACCACGTTGGTGAGCGCCTCCTGCACGATCCGGAAGGCGGCGAGGTCGGCGCCGGGCGGCAGGGCCGCCGGGGCGCCGCTGGTCGAGACGGTGACCGTGAGGCCCGCGGCGGCGGCCTGCTCGACGAGTTCGGGCAGCCGGTCGAGGCCGGGGGCCGGGGCGCGGGGGACGTCACCGGGGGTACGGAGGGTGTCGAGGACCTGCCGGACCTCGCCGAGCGCCTCCTTGCTGGCCGCCTTGATGGTGGTCAGCGCGGTCCTGGCCTGTTCGGGGTCGGAGTCCAGGAGGGCGAGTCCGACGCCGGCCTGCACGTTGATCACGGAGATCGAGTGGGCCAGCACGTCGTGGAGTTCGCGGGCGATGCGGAGCCGTTCCTCGTCGGCGCGGCGCCGCTCGGCGGCGGCCCGTTCGGCCCGCAGCTGGGCGTGCTGCTCGCGCCGTACCCGTACGACCTCGGACGCGGCGAGCACGGCCACGGCGAACGCGGCGGCGGGCAGCTCCTGCCCCCAGGGCGCGGGCCCGTCACCGGCCGGGGGCAGATAGCGGTAGAGCCAGTGGGCGAGCAGCAGATGGCCCGCCCAGAGCAGGCCGATGGCCCACCAGGCGGCGGTCCGGTGGCCGTGGACGACGGCCGCGAAGCAGGCGACGGCCACCATGACGAAGACCGGGCCGTACGGGTAGCCGGCCGCGAGGTAGCCGAGGGTCACGGCCGCGACGGCGAACACCACCGGCACGGGCCGGCGATGACGGAACAGCAGCGGGACCGCCCCGAGCAGGAGCAGGGCCCGCCCGAGGGCGTCGAGCGCCTCCCGGTCCGGCTGGTTGCGCGCGGAGAAACCGGTGCCCACCATGACGAGGACGGCGATCAGCACGGTCGACCGCCAGGCCAGACCCCCACCGTCCCGCCACCTCGGCTCCCGGAACCTGCGGCCGGGGTCGCGCCGTGGCGTGCGGCCCGGCTCACGCCCGGGCTCGCGGCCGCCGTGTCCCCGTCGGGGCCCCCGTCGGGGCCCGTGCCAGGGCCCGCCCGGTCGCTCCTCGTCCATGCCCGCTTCCATACCGGTCACGCTAGCCGCGACCGCCCCGCGCGCACGTCAGCCCGGCGGGGTGGTCGCGCGTACTCCCGCCGGAGTAGGAACACGGCCCGGGCGGCGGGTCAGCCGCGCGGGAGGAGGCCCACGTCCTGGCCCAGGCGGCGGGCCGCCGCCGCGAAGAAGGTGTCGCGGTCCTCGACGACGTTGTCGAACTGGCCGAAGACCTCGAAGGAAACGAGGCCGAAGAGCTGCGACCAGGCGGCGACGAGCGCGACGATGAGTGCCGGCGGCAGGTCCGCGGCGATGTCGGCGCTGATGCGCGCGGCTTCGGGCGCCAGGGTGTCCGGCAGGGGCCTGAGGGCGACTCCCTCGCCGGTGTGGGCGCTGCGGGCGATGTCGATGAAGACGAGACCGACGCGGGAGGCGGGGGCGATCGTGTCCTGGGGGGCGGTGTAGCCGGGGACCGGAGAGCCGTAGATGAGGGCGTACTCGTGGGGGTGGGCGACGGCCCAGGCGCGGACCGCCCTGCAGGTGGCGGTCCAGCGGTCGAGGGGGCGCTCGGCCCCGGCCCCGGCGGCCGCCTGTTCGGCGGCGGCGCCGACGGCGTCGTAGGCGTCGACGATGAGGGCGGTGAGCAGGTCGTCGCGGCTGGGGAAGTAGCGGTAGAGGGCGGAGGACACCATGCCCAGTTCGCGGGCGACGGCGCGCAGGGACAGCTTGGCGGCGCCTTCGGCGGCGAGCTGGGTGCGGGCCTCGTCCTTGATGGCGGCGGTGATCTCGATGCGGGCGCGGGCGCGGGCTCCTCGAACGGTCGTCATGGAGAGCAGTGTGCCACTTTCAGAGCACTGGAACGAAACGAGAGCACCGCTCTTGCGTGCCGACGCAGAACCGTGCACACTGATCTCAAGCGAGAGCAGTGCTCACAGTTTCGATCGCAGCATGATTCCGCAGGATTCCGCGAGACTTCCGCAGGAGGCCCACATGTCCGCTCAGCCCGCCGCCCACGTCATGAAGCCCGGCTGGTTCACCGTGAACGTCTTCAACCGCGCCGTCGCCTGGATGACCCGCCGCGGCATCAGCGTCTGGGGCTCCCGTGTCCTGGCCGTCCGCGGCCGCAAGAGCGGCGAATGGCGCCGCACCCCCGTCAACCTCCTGACGGTGGACGGCTCCCAGTACCTCGTCGCCCCCCGCGGCCACGTCCAGTGGACCCACAACATGCGGGCGGCCGGCGGCGGCCAGCTGCACCTGGGCAAGCACGTGCAGGAGTTCACCGCCGTCGAGGTCGGCGACGACGACAAGCCCGTCCTGCTCCGCGCCTACCTCAAGCGCTGGAAGGCCGAGGTCGGCGTCTTCTTCGACGGCGTCGGCCCCGACTCCTCCCCGGAGGAGCTGCGGGCCATCGCCCCGAAGCACCCCGTCTTCCGCATCACGACGACGGGCCCCGCCACCCCGGCGGCGTGATGCCGGCCGGGACGACGGGGCCCGTGACGAACGGTCAGACGTCTTCCGGGGCGCTCTCCGGCTCGGACGCCGCGCGCTCGCGCGGGCTGACGCCCCGCCCGGCCGGGCCGACTCCCGCCGAGGTGTCCATGCGCTTGTCGAGGAGCTCAAGGGCCCGCCGGGCCATGCCGTTCGAGCGGACCATGCCACCGAGCGTGGCGGAACCGCGGGTGATGTCGGCGAAGGCGTTCCAGGCCGGGCGCAGTCCCGTGATCACCGCGTGCAGCAGCCCGGGCCGCCGCTCGAAGACGGCGAGCATCCGGCGCCCGACCGCCATCTCGACCCCGAGGCCCGCCTTGATGGCGAAGGCGTAGTTCAGGGCCTGGCGCCGCGCGTCGACCGCGTCGTTCGACTCGGCGACCCGCACCGCCCACTCGCCCGCGAGACGACCCGAGCGCAGCGCGTACGAGATGCCCTCGCGGGTCCACGGCTCCAGGAGGCCCGCCGCGTCACCGCAGACCAGGACCCGGCCGCGGGAGAGCGGCGAGTCGTCGGTGCGGCAGCGCGTCAGATGACCGGAGGAGATCGAGGGCTCGAAGCCGGCGAGGCCGAGCCGGGCCACGAAGTCCTCCATGTACCGCTTGGTGGCGGCGCCTTCGCCGCGCGCCGAGATGACGCCGACGGTCAGCGTGTCCCCCTTGGGGAACACCCAGCCGTAACTGCCGGGCATCGGCCCCCAGTCGATGAGGACCCGCCCCTTCCAGTCCTCCGCCACGGACGGCGGCACGGGAATCTCCGCCTCCAGACCCAGGTCGACCTGACCGAGCCTCACCCCCACATGGGCGCCTATCCGGCTGGCACTGCCGTCGGCACCGACGACCGCGCGCGCGAGGACGGTCTCGCCGTCGGCGAGGACGACGGCGACGGTCCGCCGGTCCGGCACCGCCGGGCCGTGCTGCTCGACGCGGGACACCGTGGCCCCGGTCCGCAGTTCGGCTCCGGCCTTCTGCGCGTGCTCGACGAGCTGCGCGTCGAACTCCGGACGGTTGATGAGCCCGAAGAGCATCCGGCGCGAGCGGCGGGTGCGGGCGAAGCGTCCCTCCAGGGAGAAGGTGACGGCGTGGACCCGGTCCTGGAGGGGCAGTTCGAAGCCCGGCGGGAGCGAGTCGCGGGAGGGGCCGATGATGCCGCCGCCGCAGGTCTTGTACCGGGGCAGCTCCGACTTCTCCAGGAGCAGCACCCGGCGGCCGGCGACCGCCGCCGCGTAGGCCGCGGACGCACCGGCCGGGCCGGCGCCGACGACCACGACGTCCCAGACCTCCGCCGGCTCCCCGGCTGACGACCCCTCCGACGAGCCGGCCGGTTCCCCGTCGGGCGCCGCGTCGTCCGGGAGCCGTGCCGGCTCCGCCTCGGCGCTCCCGGCGGCCGCGGCAGCCGCGTTCTCGGGCTCGGTGTGCTCCGGACCGGCGTTCTCTGCGTGCTCGCTGCTCACGTGTGCTTCTGCTCCTGATCCGACCGGTGGTCTGCCTGACGCATCCTACGGCGCGGTAGCCAGGGCCCCGCCCGTAGGATCGGCGGTGCGTTCGCCGTACCACGACATACGACGGACGCCGTCCTCACGTCGTAACGTCGCACCCATCAGGAGCGTGCCCATGACTTCGAATCCGATCGCCGAGACCGTCCGGTCACTGATGCCCCGGGCCAAGGCCGAGCTCACGGAGCTCGTGGCCTTCGAGTCGGTGGCGGACGAGGCCGTGGCCCCGCGAAGCGAGTGCGAGGCCGCGGCGAACTGGGTCGCGGACGCCCTGCGCACCGAGGACTTCCAGGACGTGGCGCTGCTCGACACCCCGGACGGCTCGCAGGCCGTGTACGGCGTCCTGCCCGGCCCGGTCGGCGCGCCGACCGTCCTCCTGTACGCCCACTACGACGTGCAGCCGAAGCTGGACGAGTCCATCTGGCTCTCCCCGCCGTTCGAGCTGACCGAGCGGGACGGCCGCTGGTACGGGCGCGGCACCGCCGACTGCAAGGGCGGCGTCATCATGCACCTGCTCGCGCTGCGCGCCCTCAAGGCGAACGGCGGCGTGCCGGTGACGGTCAAGGTCATCGTCGAGGGCTCGGAGGAGCAGGGCACCGGCGGTCTCGAGCGGTACGCGGAGCAGCACCCCGAACTGCTCACGGCCGACGCCATCGTGATCGGCGACGCGGGCAACTTCCGCGTGGGCATGCCGACCGTGACCGCGACGCTGCGCGGCATGACGATGATCCGGGTCACGATCGACACCCTGGAGGGCAATCTGCACTCCGGT
Organism: Streptomyces sp. NPDC037410; assembly: GCF_055602235.1. NCBI lineage: Bacteria > Bacillati > Actinomycetota > Actinomycetes > Kitasatosporales > Streptomycetaceae > Streptomyces > Streptomyces sp. NPDC037410. The sequence goes on from NZ_JBVJWR010000005.1 coordinate 173,603, forward strand.
CAGTTCGGTGGTGCCGCGCCCGACGCGCTGGCCGCGCTGATCCGCGTCCTGGACTCGCTGCGCGGCCCGGACGGCTCCACCGTCATCGACGGCCTCGCGAGCGACCAGGTGTGGGAGGGCCTCCAGTACCCGGAGGAGGACTTCCGCCAGGACGCCAAGGTGCTGTCCGGCGTGTCCCTGCCGGGTGCCGGCACGGTCGCCGACCGGATCTGGGCGCGCCCGGCGGTCACGGTCATCGGCATCGACGCCCACCCGGTGGCCGGCGCGACCCCGTCGGTCCCGAAGTCGGCGCGCGCGCAGATCAGCCTGCGGGTGCCGCCGGGCGAGGACGCGGCCGAGGTGACGAAGCTCCTGTACGCGCACATCGAGAAGCACACGCCGTGGGACGCCCGGGTGTCGTTCGAGCAGGTCGGCCAGGGCCAGCCGTTCCAGGCGGACACCTCGAGCCCGGCGTACGCGTCGATGGCCGAGGCGATGCGGATCGCGTACCCCGGCGAGGAGATGCAGACGGCGGGCCAGGGCGGCTCCATCCCGCTGTGCAACACGCTGGCCTCGCTCTACCCGGAGTCGGAGATCCTCCTCATCGGTCTGAGCGAGCCGGAGGCGCAGATCCACGCGCCGAACGAGTCCGTCTCGCCCGAGGAGCTGGAGCGCCTGTCGGTGGCCGAGGCGCACTTCCTCGTCAACTACGCCCGGTCGAAGCAGGCCTGACGGCCCGTCGGTTCAGCGCTCGGCGAAGCTCGCCGAGAGCGTAGAAGCATACGGCGGACCTGCGCGGATGCGTAGGTTCGCCGTATGGCATCCATCGAACCGACCCGGATCACCCCTCGACTGCACCTCCTCGACTTCTCCATCGGCCAGGCCTACCTGTGGCAGGACGAGGAGGAGCTGACCCTGATCGACGCCGGCTGGGCCGGCACGGCGGACGCCATCGGCGCGGCGATACGGTCGGTCGGCCTGGACCCGGACCGGCTGCGCCGGATCGTGCTGACCCACTGCCACCGGGACCACGTGGGCGCGGCCCAGGAACTCGCGGACCGGCACGGTGCCGAGATCCTCGCGCACCGGCTCGACGCGCCGGTGATCCGGGGCGAGGCCCCGGTCCCGGAGCCGGACCTCCTGGACTGGGAGGTCCCGATCTTCGAGCACGGCCTGACCTCGCCGGAGGCACCGCCGACGCGGGTCGACCGGGAGGTCGAGGACGGCGAGGAGCTCGGCTTCGGCGACGGGGCCGTGGTGGTCCACGCCCCGGGCCACACCCCCGGCTCGATCGCCGTCCATCTCCCGCGCCACGGCGTGCTGTTCACGGGGGACACGGTGGCCTCGGTGCCGGACGTCATGTTCGGCGTCCTGCACGTCGACCGCGCGCTCGCCCTGGACTCGATGCGGACGCTCGCGAAGCTGGCGCCGTCGGTGCTGTGCTGCGGGCACGGGGCACCGGTGACGACGGACACGGCGGACCGCCTGACGGCGGCAGCGGCGGCGGCCCAGGCCTGACGGAATCGGTCCCTCAGCCGACCGGGTCGCCTGGGGCTCAGCCCGCCGGGGTCGCCCTGGGGCTCAGCCCACCAGGGCCGCCCTGGGGCTCAGCCCACCGGGGCCCTTGGGGCTCAGCCCACCGGGGCCCTTGGGACTCAGCCTTCCGGGGCCCTTGGGCCTCAGCCCACCGGGTCGCCCGCCTCCAGGTTGAGGACTGTGCCGCGTTCGCGGGCGCGCAGGGCCCAGTGGAGGCGCCTGTAGCGGACGGGCGGCAGCAGCTCGGCGGCCTCCTCCTCGGTGACGAACCGCCAGCCGCGCAACTCGGCGCCGGGGAGGTGGAGCCGCTCGACGTCGGCGGTACGGAGCGTTCCGCCGTCGAAGAGGAGACGCAGCCCCCCGTAGCCGGGGGGCTTGGGGCGTTCCCAGTCGACGAGCAGCAGCCGGGGTACGGAGCCGAGTTCGAGGCCGACCTCCTCGGCCACCTCGCGCATGCCGGCCCGGGCCGGCGGTTCTCCCGGCTCGACGACGCCGCCGGGGAACTCCCAGCCGGGCTTGTAGGTGGGGTCGACGAGCAGGAAGCGGTCCTGCTCGTCGAAGAGCAGGACGCCCGCGGCGAGGGTCTCGCCGGTCGGCTCGGGCGTCTGGACGATCCCGCAGGGAGCGGCCCGGCCGGCCAGGACCGCGTCGGCGACGGCCCGGGCGGCCCCGGCCGCGGTGAGTCCCGAGGTGTCGACGGTGTAGGCGTCGGCGGCGAGCCAGTCGAGGGCGGCGCGGTACGGGGGCAGGTGCTGGTGACACCACGCGCGTACACGGGCGTCGGCCTCGGGGTCGCCGTACTCCGACCGGTCGTCGATCCGCTGCCGCAGGATCGTTTCCTCCGGGGCGAGCAGCACATGGCGCACGTCGATGCGGCGGGCGGCGAGCCCGCCGAAGATCTCGTCCCGGTACTCCTGCCGCAGCAGGGTCATCGGGACGACGAGGACGCCGCCGACCTCGGCGAGCAGGGCGGCGGCGGTGTCGACGACCAGGCGGCGCCAGATCGGCAGGTCCTGGTAGTCCTCGACCTCGGCGAGCCGCTTGGCCGGGAGCAGCCGGCGCAGTCCCCCGCCGGTGACCTCGGGGTCGTACAGGGTGCTGTTCGGGATCAGATCGACCAGCTCGCGCGCGGTGCTGGACTTTCCCGCACCGAACGTACCGTTGATCCAGACGATCACGTTTCCCCCTCATCGATAGCCCCCAGTGGCTTGCCCGCAACACCCTGCCACGGAAACCACGAACAGCGGGACCGGGCCGCAGGCACCGGCAGGAGGCTAGGACCGGGGCGGTGCGGTCATCCGCCGGATCCTCGGCGGGTGGCCGCCGCCGCGGCGCCGAGGAGGCCCGCGTCGGTGCCCGTGGCCGCGGGGACGACCGTCAGGTTCCGGGTGAAGGAGAGCGCGGCGTAGCCGCCGAGGCTGCGGCGGAGCGGGGCGAAGAGGACCTCGCCGGCGCCCGCCACCCCGCCGCCGACGACCGCGATGTCGATCTCGACGAGAGCGGCGGTGGCGGCGATGCCGGCGGCGAGGGCCTGGGCCGCGCGCTCGAACGCGGCGATGGCGACCGGGTCCCCGGCCTGGGCGGCGGCGGCCACCGCGGCGGCGGAGACGTCGCCGTCGGGTCCCGGCCGCCAGCCGTTCTCCAGGGCGCGGCGGGCCAGGTGCGGTCCGCTGGCCAGCCGCTCGACGCAGCCGCGCCCGCCGCACGCGCAGGGTTCGCCGTCGAGGTCCACCGGGACGTGGCCGATGTGACCGGCGTTGCCGGTGGGGCCCGGGTGGACCCGGCCGTTCAGGACGAGGCCGCCTCCGACACCCGTGGAGACCACGAGGCACAGGGCGTTGGCGTGGCCCCGGGCGGCCCCGAGCCAGTGCTCGGCGGCCGTCATGGCGACACCGTCGCCGACGAGGGTGACCGGCCGGCCGGCGGCGGCCCGGCGGACCCGCTCGACGAGCGGATAGTCCCGCCAGCCGGGTACGTTCACCGGGCTGACGGTTCCCCGGGAGGCGTCGACCGGACCGGCGCTGCCGATGCCGACGGCCCCGGCGGACTCCCACAGCGGGGAGGCCGCGAGGTCGGCGAGCACCGCCTCGACCGCCGCCATCACCGTCTCGCCGTCCTCACGCGCGGGCGTGGGCCGCTGGGAGCGGACGTGGATGCGGCCCTCGCCGTCGACCAGCGCGCCCGCGATCTTGGTGCCCCCGATGTCGAGGGCGGCGACGAGGCCCGTGGCGGGGTCGGTGTCCATGGGCGCGGAGTCTCCAGTCTGCGGCGGGAACGGAAAGTCGTTCCGTACAGTCTCCCAGTGATGACAACGTTGTCCAAGCTCTATGCTCGAATCGAGATCGACTCGACTACCCCACACCGAGTGACCCGCTCCGGAGGAACCCCGCACCGTGGCAGACATAGCCCGCCGCCCCGAGTCCCGCTACGGCACCCGGCCCACGATGAAGGACGTCGCCGCCCGGGCGGGCGTCGGCCTCAAGACGGTGTCCCGGGTCGTCAACGGCGAACCGGGCGTCACCCCGGACACCGAGCGCCGCGTACGGGAGGCGATCGAGGCCCTGGGATTCCGCCGCAACGACAGCGCGCGCGTCCTGCGCAAGGGCCGCACGGCGACCGTCGGCCTCGTCCTGGAGGATCTCGCCGACCCCTTCTACGGGCCGCTCAGCCGGGCGGTCGAGGAGGTGGCGCGGGCGCACGGGGCCCTGCTGTTCAACGGTTCGAGCGCCGAGGACCCGGACCGGGAACAGGAGTTGGCGCTCGCGCTCTGCGCGCGCCGGGTCGACGGCCTCATCGTCATCCCCGCCGGTGACGACCACCGGTACCTGGAGCCGGAGATGAGGGCGGGTGTCGCCACGGTCTTCGTCGACCGGCCCGCCGGGCGCATCGACGCCGACGCCGTCCTCTCCGACAGCTTCGGCGGGGCGCGCGGAGGCGTGGCCCATCTGATCGCGCACGGCCACCGCCGGATCGGTTTCATCGGCGACCGTCCCCGCATCCACACCGCGGCCGAGCGGCTGCGCGGCTACCGGGCGGCGATGGACGACGCGGGCCTCCCGGTCCGGGACGCCTGGGTCTCCCTGGGCTCCACGGACCCGGAGCGCGTGAGCACGGCGGTACGGGAGATGCTGGCGGCGCCCGAGCCCGTGACGGCCCTGTTCTCGGGGAACAACCGGGTCACCGTGACCGTGGTCCGGGCCCTCGCCCGGCACGGGCGGCCGGTCGCCCTGGTCGGCTTCGACGACATCGAACTGGCCGACCTGCTCGGCGTCACGGTCGTCGCCCAGGACGCCGCCACCCTCGGCCGGACGGCGGCGCGGCGCCTCTTCCGGCGCCTCGACGGGGCCGACGAGGCACCGGAACGGCTGGTCCTCGGCACGACGCTGCTCGCCCGCGGATCGGGCGAGATCGCGCCACCGGCCGTCTGAGGCCCAGGGCCCGTCCGGCCCTGATCCGCCGGACGGTTCCCGGTCGTTCAGCAGATCCGCAGGCCCGCCACCGGACCGCCGCCGCCACCGCCCGAGAGGTGGAGCACGCTGAGGTAGACGTTGGTGTTGCCGCTGTCGTCGTCGGTGCGGGCGAACCAGCGGCTGGTGGTTCCGCCGTACGTCTCGGTCCGGTCCAGGTCGACCTGGCAGGAGAAGGAGCGCGGACCGGCGCCGACCGTGCCCATCTCGCCGCCGTCGTACCGGGTGGTGGTGGCGCTCCGGACGACCTGGCAGGTCGCGGACGAACCCGAGGCGGTGCAGCCGGAGGCGGGCGGCGGGGCCTGGGTGGTGGGCGCGGTCGTGGCGCCGCCCCCGGAGGGCGCGCGGGTCGTGCTCGTACCGCCGCCCGCGGTGCTGCTCCCACCGGCCGTGGCCGGGACCTTCGTACCGCCTCCGCCGCCGCCCGCTCCGGACGCCGGGTCCGAACCGGCGCCGCCCGCGGCCGCGCCCGGGTCCGAGCCGTCGGAGCCCGGTCCGTCGGTCGCCGGTGCACCCCCGGCCGCGGCGCCGGACTCCCGGCCGGAGGGCGTCGAGCCGGCGGACGGGGTGGCGCTGCCCCTCGGCCGCCCCGAGGGCGCGGTGCTGCTCCCGGGGTCGAGGACACGGCCGGAGTCACCCCCGGCGGCGGCGCCACCGCCCCCGTCCTGCGGGTTCTCCCCGGCGGCCCGCGCGCTGCCGTCGTGGTCCATGAGGGCGTACGTGACGCCCCCGCCGGCCAGGAGGACGGCGGCCACGGCGGCGGCGATCAGCACGCTCCCCCGGCGCGGCTTCGCCTCCGCACGGCGCGCGGCCCGTCCGCCGGAGCCGCCGGCGGCGGCGTCGAGCCGCACGGACGGCACGGGTGGCCCGGGCACGGCCGGGCCGAAGGATCCGGCGGGCGGCGTGGCGGCCGAGGCGTACGGGTGGGGCTCGACGGCGACTGCGTACGGATTCGGCTCCACGGAACCGGCGTACGGGTTCGCCACGGAGACCTCAGGCGCGGGCGCGGCAGCCGTCGGAGCGGGCACGGCAGCCGCCGGCGTCTCCGGGGCCACTTCCGCCTCCGGCGCCACTTCCGGCTCCGGCAGCGCTTCCGGCGCCGCACCCCCCACCGCGCCCAGGAGCCGCGCCGCCTCCCGTGCGGTCGGGCGGGAGGCGGGGTCCTTGTCCAGGAGGCGGCGCAGGACCGGGGTGAGGGGGCCCGAGCGCCGGGGCTCCGGGAGGGGTTCGGTGACGATGGCGGCGAGGGTCGACCAGGTGGACGTGCGGCGGAAGGGCGAGGAGCCCTCGACCGCCGCGTACAGGGTCGCGCCCACCGCCCACACGTCCGAGGCCGGGCCCGGGTCCTGTCCCTGGGCGCGCTCGGGGGCGAGGAAGTCGAGGGATCCGACGATCTCGCCGCTGCGCGTGAGGTGGGTCGCGGAGCCGTCGCCGGGGTCCTCCATCGTGGCGATGCCGAAGTCGGTGAGGACGATCCGGCCCATTGGGGTCTCCCCTGCTCGAGCGGAGTCGAGAGCTTGGGGAAGGTCGAGCAGGATGTTGCCGGGCTTCACGTCCCGGTGGAGGACGCCCACGTCGTGTGCGGCGGCCAGTGCCTCCAGGACCTGGGCGCCGATGCGGGCGGCCTCGGCGGGGTCGACGGTGCCGCGCTCGGCGAGGACGTCGTCGAGGGAGGGCCCTTCGACGAGCTCCATGACGATGACGGGCCGACCCTCGTGTTCGGTGACGTCGTGGACGGCGACGACTCCGGGGTGGCGGACCCGGGCGGCGGCGCGGGCCTCGCGGGTCATCCGCAGGCGCAGGTCGGCCAGTTCGGGCGCGGCCGCGTCCGAGTACGTGCGGAGTTCCTTGACGGCCACCTCACGGCCGAGCACCTCGTCGACGGCCCGCCAGACGACGCCCATGCCTCCGCGTCCGAGCTGACGCACGATTCTGTAGCGGCCCGCGAGCCGCCCGTTCTCCCCCGATGACACGCTGCCCCGTCCCCCTGTCGATCATGTGAACTCGACAAGGGTACGGGGCAGTTGGCGGGAAAGTGACCGTTTAGCGATCGGTGGTGGCGGTGAGGTCGCCTCGGCGCGGGGCGGCGAAGCGGTCGAGGTCGGCGCGGGTCATGCCGGTGAGGGCGTCGACCTCGGCGGTGTCGAGGGCGCCGCACTGGAGGCCGCGCAGCAGGTAGGAGCTGAGGGCCTTGGCGGTGGCGGGCTCGTCCATGACGTCGCCGCCGGCGTGGTTGGCGTAGGCGGAGAGGCGCTTGGCGGCGGTCTCGAAGCCCTCGCGGTAGAAGGCGAAGACGGCGGCGTAGCGGGTGGGGATGTGGCCGGGGTGCATGTCCCAGCCCTGGTAGTAGGCGCGGGAGAGGGCGCGGCGGGTGAGGCCGTAGTGCAGGCGCCAGGCCTCGTGGACGTGCTCGGTGGTGCCGACCGGGAGGACGTTGGTGGAGCCGTCGGAGACGCGGACGCCGGTGCCGGCGGCGGCGACCTGCATGATCGCCTTGGCGTGGTCGGCGGCCGGGTGGTCGCTGGCCTGGTAGGCGGCGGAGACGCCGAGGCAGGCGCTGTAGTCGAAGGTGCCGTAGTGCAGTCCGGTGGCGCGGCCCTCGGCGGCGCCGATCATGCGGGCGACGGCGGCGGTGCCGTCGCTGGCGAGGATGGACTGGCTGGTCTCGATCTGGATCTCGAAGCCGAGGCGGCCGGCGTCGAGGCCGTGGGCCTTCTCGAAGGCCTCCAGGAGGCGGACGAAGGCGGAGACCTGCTCGGGGTAGGTGACCTTCGGGAGGGTGAGGACGAGGCCGTCGGGGAGGCCGCCGTTCTCCAGGAGGCCGGTGAGGAAGACGTCGGTGGTGCGGATGCCGCGGTCGCGTACGGCGGACTCCATGCACTTCATCCGGATGCCCATGTACGGGGCGGCGGTGCCGTTCTCGTACGCCGCGGAGATCAGGCGGGCGGCGCGGGCCGCGTCCTGGTCCTCGTCCGTACCGGCGTAGCCGTCCTCGAAGTCGACGCGGAGGTCCTCGATGGGCTCGCGCTCCAGCTTGGCGCGTACGCGGCCGTAGACGTCCTCGGCGAGGTCGTCGGAGAGGCCGAGGACGGCGGCGAAGGAGGCGGCGTCGGGGGCGTGCTCGTCGAGGGCGGCGAGGGCCTGGTCGCCCCAGGAGCGGATGGTTCCGGCGTCGAAGGCGTTGCCGGGGACGTAGACGGTGTGGACGGGCTGGCGGGTGCCGGGGTCTCCCGGGTAGCGCCGGTCGAGCTCGGCGTCCACCGCTGCGAGGGAGGCGCTGATGCCCTCGCTGACCGCGCCGGCGAGGCTCGTCGACACCTTCTCCTGCTGACCCATCCTGCATCCTCCTGTTTTCCGCTGCACGGAATCAACAATCCGTATAGCGAAGTTAGTAGGCGTCGGGACCTGCGTCAATGGTTGTCCGAAACCACCGGGGGGGGGGGGGGGGGGGGGGGGGGGGGGGGGGGGGGGGGGGGGGGGGGGGGGGGGGGGGGGGGGGGGGGGGGGGGGGGATGCCTTGCTGTCTCTCTCCCCCCCCCCCCCCCCCCCCCACCTCCCCCCCCCCCCCCCCCCCCCCCCCCCCCCCCCCCCCGGGACCGACAGAACCGCAGGTCATCAGCCCTTGCGGGACTTCACCTCTTCGGTGAGCTGCGGGACGACGTCGAAGAGGTCGCCCACGACGCCGTAGTCGACGAGGTCGAAGATCGGAGCCTCGGCGTCCTTGTTGATGGCGACGATGGTCTTCGAGGTCTGCATGCCCGCGCGGTGCTGGATCGCGCCGGAGATGCCGGAGGCGATGTACAGCTGCGGCGAGACCGACTTGCCGGTCTGGCCGACCTGGTTGGAGTGCGGGTACCAGCCGGCGTCGACGGCGGCGCGGGAGGCGCCGACGGCGGCACCGAGCGAGTCGGCGAGCGCCTCGATGATCGCGAAGTTCTCGGCACCGTTGACGCCACGGCCGCCGGAGACCACGATCGCGGCCTCGGTCAGCTCCGGGCGGCCCGTCGACTCGCGCGGGGTGCGGGAGGTGACCTTGGTGCCGTGGGCCTTCTCCGAGAAGGAGACGGCGAGCGCCTCGACGGCGCCGGCGGCCGGGGCGGCCTCGACGGGGGCCGAGTTCGGCTTGACCGTGATGACCGGGGTGCCCTTGGAGACACGGGACTTGGTGGTGAAGGAGGCGGCGAACGCGGACTGCGTCGCGACCGGGCCCTCGTCACCGGCCTCCAGGTCCACGGCGTCGGTGATGATGCCGGAGCCGATGCGCACCGCGAGGCGGGCGGCGATCTCCTTGCCCTCGGCGGAGGACGGGACGAGCACGGCGGCCAGGGAGCCTGCGGCGGACACAGACTCGTACGCGGCCTGGAGGGCCTCGACCTTCGGGACGACGAGGTACTCGGCGAACTCGGGGGCGTCGGCGGTGAGGACCTTCACGGCGCCGTGCTCGGCGAGCGCGGCGGCGGTGTCGGCGGCGCCGTTGCCGAGGGCGACGGCGACCGGGTCGCCGAGGCGGCGGGCGAGCGTCAGCAGCTCCAGGGTGGGCTTGCGGACGGCTCCGTCGACGTGGTCGACGTAGACGAGAATCTCAGCCATGGGACTTCAATCTCCTGCGGAAGAAACGGGGGCGGACTTCAGCGGCTCACGCGAGCCCAGCGGCTAGATGAACTTCTGGCTCGCGAGGTACTCGGCGAGCTGCTTGCCGCCCTCGCCCTCGTCCTTGACGATCGTGCCGGCGGTGCGGGCCGGACGCTCGGCGGCGGAGTCGACCGCGGTCCAGGCACCCTCGAGACCGACCTCGTCGGCGTCGATCTCCAGGTCGTCCAGGTCCAGGGACTCCACCGGCTTCTTCTTGGCGGCCATGATGCCCTTGAAGGACGGGTAGCGGGCCTCGCCCGACTGGTCCGTCACGGAGACGACGGCCGGAAGCGAGGCCTGAAGCTGCTCGGAGGCGGTGTCGCCGTCACGGCGGCCGGTGACGACGCCGTCCTCGATCTTGACCTCGGAGAGCAGCGTGACCTGCGGGACGCCCAGGCGCTCGGCGAGGATCGCCGGGAGCACGCCCATGGTGCCGTCGGTGGAGGCCATACCGGCGATGACGACGTCGTAGCCGACCTTCTCGATCGCCTTGGCGAGCACCAGCGAGGTGCCCATGACGTCGGTGCCGTGCAGGTCGTCGTCCTCGACGTGGACCGCCTTGTCGGCGCCCATGGAGAGCGCCTTGCGCAGCGCGTCCTTGGCGTCCTCGGGGCCGACCGTGAGCACGGTGACCTCGGCGTCGTCGGCCTCTTCGGCGATCTGCAGGGCCTGCTCGACCGCGTACTCGTCGAGCTCCGACAGCAGGCCGTCGACGTCGTCGCGGTCGACGGTCAGGTCATCGGCGAAGTGCCGGTCGCCGGTGGCGTCGGGCACGTACTTCACACAGACAACGATCCTCAAGCTCACGCCGGCTCTCCTACTGCATCGTCATAACTGGGCTGCCTTGTTGCTCGCAGCATAGGCGCCTGAAGGGCGGGTTTCCGGTCGGGGCGCCGGACGCCCCGACCGAAATATTACTCGCCAGTACACCCAGTCCGTTACCCATGAGCAAGCGCTCAGGCATGTGACCTTGCCAACGCGCGGAGAGCGGCGCGCGGGGGAACTCTCAGTCGCGCAGCGCGTTGAAGCGGCCGTGGTGATAGAGGAGCGGACGGCCCGCCCCGTCCGGGTCCCCGGCGACCGCCTGCGCGATGACGATCCGGTGGTCACCGGCGGGCACCCGGGCCACCACGCGGCAGACCAGCCAGGCGAGGACACCGTCGAGCACGGGCACGCCCTCGGGGCCGAGGCTCCAGCGGGTCCCCTCGCCGAAGCGGTCGGCGCCGCTGCGCGCGAACGTGGCCGCGAGCTCCTGCTGGTGCTCGCCGAGTATGTGCACGCCGATGTGCTCGGCCTCGGAGATCACGGGCCAGCTGGAGGAACCCGTACCCACCCCGAAGGAGATCAGCGGGGGTTCGGCGGCGACGGAGTTGAGCGAGGTGGCGGTGAAGCCGACCGGGCGCTCACCGTGCGCGGTGACGACCGCGACGCCGGCGGCGTGCCGGCGGAAGACGGAGCGGAGCAGATCGGGAGAGGCCTGCCGGGGTGCGCCGATCGTGGGAACGGTACGGACTTCGGGCGAAACCGTCATGGAGTTGTCCTTCTGCGAGGGCGTCATGAGAGGGGTCCTGGGGTGGTCAGACACCCGGACAGCGCGCGCTCGCGTTGCGGGCCAGATCCACGTGGGCCCGGCCGTAGAGAAGGAGTTCTATGGGCACTCCGTCAGGGTGACGATCGGTGACCGGTGCAGTCAAGTGCGTACCGGGATGTGGGAGAAGTGTCACGCCGTCAGACGGCCCGGGCCCGGCGGGGGCCCCTGCGGTCAGACGGCCGGTCGTCAGACGGCCGGTCAGACGGCCCGGCCCAGGGCCGCGATGACGTCCGCCTTACGGGGCTGTCCTGCGGCCCTGCGGACGACGCGCCCGGCGGCGTCGAGGACGAGGACGGTGGGGGTACGGGCGATGCCGAGCTCGCGGACCAGGTCGAGCCGCTCCTCGGCGTCGATCTCCACGTGCCCCACGCCGGGCACCATCGCGGCGACCTCGGCGAGGGTCCGGCGGGTGGCCCGGCAGGGCTGGCAGAAGGCCGTCGAGAACTGGACGAGGGTCGCCCGCTCCCCCAGCTCGGTGCCGAGCGCCTCCGGCCCCAGGACCTCGGTCATCCCACTCCCCTTCATTCAGCCGTTCCCCCGGTGCAGCGTCGCACGACGCCGATCGATTCCCGCCACGACCACCGCGAGTGACGAGAATCTCCCCCTACGAAGCCGTCTGGACTGGTCACGGGGCCCCACATGGGGCACGATCTGCCCAAAGCCGAAAACCTACGGCCGCGTAACTTCGCCGGGAGAAACCGCTCCGGGCACATGAAGAAGAGGTTCCTCTCCGATGGCAGAACTCGTCTATCGGCCGGTCATCGGCGCCGCCCTGACCATGTTCAAGGCGCTCGACCTGAAGATCGACACCCAGGGTTCGGAGCACATCCCGAAGACCGGCGGCGCGGTGCTCGTGAGCAACCACATCAGCTATCTGGACTTCATCTTCACCGGCCTGGCCGCCCTGCCCCAGAAGCGTCTGGTGCGCTTCATGGCGAAGGACTCGGTCTTCAAGCACAAGATCTCGGGGCCGCTGATGCGCGGCATGAAGCACATCCCGGTGGACCGCACCCAGGGCGAGCACGCGTACAAGCACGCCCTGGAGTCGCTGCGGGCCGGCGAGATCATCGGCGTCTTCCCCGAGGCGACCATCTCCCAGTCCTTCACCCTGAAGAGCTTCAAGACGGGTGCGGCGCGCCTGGCGCAGGAGGCGGGCGTCCCGCTGATCCCGATGGCGCTGTGGGGCACCCAGCGGGTGTGGACGAAGGGCCGGCCGCGGAACTTCAAGCGGAGCCACATCCCGGTGACGATCCGCGTCGGCGAGCCCTTGGAGGCCCCCTCCGACCAGTACGCGGGCGCGATCACCCGGCGGCTGCGCGAGCGCGTCCAGGAGCTCCTGGAGGCCGCGCAGCGCGCCTACCCGGTCCGCCCGAAGGACGCGAGCGACACCTGGTGGGTGCCGGCGCACCTCGGCGGTACGGCTCCGACGCCGGCCCAGGTCAAGGACGCCGGCTGACGGAACCCCTTCCCCGCCCTTCGAAGGCCGCCCCTGGGGCTCAGAGCTCCGCCGGCAGCGTCCGGTCGAGGTGCGGGCGGTCCTGGGCGGCCTTCAGGACTCCCAGGACGACGGGGTGCGGCTCGGCGTGCAGCTCCGGGTAGTCCACCTCGCCGAGCTCCGGCCGTACGGGGTAGGCGAGCCGCTCCTGCGTCAGTGAGAACCGGGCGTCGACGCCCGGCTTGTTCCCCCGCACGTCCTGGCGTGCCCAGGCGCGCTCGCCGGGCAGCAGGACGGCGACGAGGCCGTGGATCACCGGGTCCGTGCCGTCGTCCTCGGTGAGCCGCTGGTAGCAGAGGGCGGCGGGGATGCCCCGGGCGCGCAGGAGCGCGGCGTACGCGAGGGACTTGGCGTAGCAGATGCCGGTGCGCGCCTCCAGGACGTCGGAGGCCCGGCAGGTGACGCGGAGATCGCCGGAGTCCATGGAGTGCGGGATGGCGTCGCGGACGAAGTGGTAGGCCGCTTCGGCGTATGAGTATGCGTCGGGGTGGTCGTCGGCGAGGCGGTCGGAGATCTCCCTGACGCGCGGATGCTCATGGTCGACGGTCTCACTCGCCGCGAGGTATGCCTGTATATCGGGGTTCTGCTGGATCAGCTCCATGCGGGATGACCCTATGAGGACGGCCGGACGGAGTCAATGACTTTCCGTCCGGCCGTATATTCATTCACACAGTGCTAGCGGGCCAGCTCTTCCTTCAGCGCCTGGAGGAAGGCGTCCACGTCGTCCTCCGTGGTGTCGAAGGCGCACATCCAGCGGACATCGCCGGCGACCTCGTCCCAGAAGTAGAAGCGGAACCGTTCCTGCAGGCGTCGGCTCACCTCGTGCGGGAGGCGGGCGAAGACCGCGTTGGCCTGCACCGGGTAGAGGATCTCCACCCCGTCCAGCTCGCGCACGCCGGTCGCGAGGCGCTGGGCCATCGCGTTGGCGTGGCGGGCGTTGCGCAGCCACAGGTCCTTCGCGAGGAGGGCCTCCAGCTGCACCGACACGAAGCGCATCTTCGAGGCGAGCTGCATGGACAGCTTGCGCAGGTGCTTCATGTGGCTGACCGCGTCGGGGTTGAGGACCACGACGGCCTCGCCGAAGAGCATGCCGTTCTTCGTGCCGCCGTACGAGATCACGTCGACGCCGACCGCGTTGGTGAACGCGCGCATCGGCACGTTCAGCGAGGCGGCCGCGTTGGCTATCCGGGCCCCGTCGAGGTGCACCTTCATGCCCTTGGCGTGGGCGTGCTCCACGATGGCGCGGATCTCGTCCACCGTGTAGACGGTGCCGAGCTCCGTGTTCTGGGTGATCGAGACGACCTGGGGCATGGCCCGGTGCTCGTCCTCCCAGCCCCAGGCCTGCCGGTCGATCAGCTCGGGGGTGAGCTTGCCGTCCGGGGTCGGGACGGTGAGCAGCTTGAGGCCGCCCATCCGCTCCGGCGCGCCGCCCTCGTCCACGTTGATGTGGGCGCTCTCGGCGCAGATGACGGCGCCCCAGCGGTCGGTGAGCGCCTGGAGGGCGGTCACGTTCGCCCCGGTCCCGTTGAAGACCGGGAAGGCTTCGGCGGTGGGGCCGAAGTGGCTGTGCATGATCCGCTGGAGGTGCTCGGTGTACTGGTCCTCGCCGTAGGCCACCTGGTGGCCTTCGTTGGCGAGGGCGAGGGCCGCGAGGACCTCGGGGTGGGCGCCGGCGTAGTTGTCGCTGGCGAAGCCCCGGACCGACGGGTCGTGGTGACGACGTGCGTCGGTCCTGGGGCCGAGTGCCGCGGTCACGGCTTGGGGGTCAGCCACAGACGCTGTCCATTCACTTCCTGGGCGGGCTTGTCCCAGAGACCCGCGATCTCGTTCGCCAGGTCCTTGACGTCGGTGAAGCCCGCGAACTTCGCGTTGGGGCGTTCGGCGCGCATGGCGTCGTGCACCAGTGCCTTGATCACCAGGATGGCAGCCGCCGCCTGCGGGCCTTCGTCGCCCCCCAGCTTGCGGAACGAGTCCGCCATGGCGAGGGTCCAGGCCTCGGCGGCCGCCTTGCCCGCGTTGTACGCGGCGTTGTTGGCGACCGGCTTGTGCGCACCGGACTGGCTGACCAGGGCGTACCGGCCGCGCCCGCCGGCGCGCAGCAGCCCGTCGTGGAAGGCGAGCGAGGTGTGCTGGACGGTACGGATCAGGAGCTTCTCCAGGAAGTCCCAGTCCTTGAGGTCGGTCTCCGTGAAGGAGGCGCTGCCGCGCCAGCCGCCGACCAGGTGGACCAGGCCGTCGATCCGTCCGAACTCCTTCTCGGTCTTCGCGGCCCAGTCACGGGTGGCGTCCAGGTCGAGGAGGTCGACCGTGTCGCCGATGACCTTGGCTCCGCCGTGGGCGTAGCGGGCGGCGTCGACGGCCTCCGCGAGGCGCGCCGGGTCGGCGTCGGAGGCGACGACCGTCGCGCCCGCCTCGGCGAGACGCAGCAGCGTCGCGCGGCCCGCCGGGCCGGCCGCGCCGGCGACCGCGATGACGGCGCCGTCGAGCGGTCCGCCGTTTCCGTTGGAGTTCATGGGCGACGCCTCCTCGGTGTTCTCGGTGAGGTCGCTCACGCGGCGGCCCGCTCGGTGCTCGGGACGTCGGCGGCGGTGATCCCCTTGGTGTCGGCGATCACGCCCTTCAGCTTCTTGGCGAGGGCCTCAAAGAACATGCTGAGCGGAAACTCGTCCGGAAGCACGTCGTCGACCAGCTTGCGGGGCGGCAGGGAGAGGTCGAGGGCGTCGGGGCCCTTGGCCCACTTCGATCCCGGGTGCGGGGCGAGGTAGGTGGAGACGAACTCGTACGCCTTGAACCAATGGACCAGCTTCGGGCGGTCGATGCCCTCGCGGTAGAGGGTCTCGATCTCCGAGCAGAGGCGGTTGGTGACCTCGGGGGCGCGGTCCCAGTCGATCGTGAGGACGTTGTCCGTCCAGCGCACCACGTCGTTCTTGTGGAGGTACGCGAAGAGGAGCTGGCCGCCCAGACCGTCGTAGTTGCGGGTGCGGTCGCCGGTGAGCGGGAAGCGGAACATCCGGTCGAAGAGGACGGCGTACTGCACGTCACGGCCGTGCCCGTTGCCCTCGGACTCCAGCTTCACGGCCTCCTTGAAGGCGGTGAGGTCGCAGCGGAGCTCCTCGAGGCCGTACATCCAGAAGGGCTGGCGCTGCTTGATCATGAAGGGGTCGAAGGGCAGGTCGCCGCGGCTGTGGGCGCGGTCGTGGACCAGGTCCCAGAGCGCGAAGGCCTGCTGGCAGCGCTCCTGGTCGCCGAGCATGACGGCGATGTCCTCGGGGAGCTTCACGCCGAGGGTGTCGACGGCGGCCTCGGTGACCTTGCGGAAGCGCGCGGCCTCGCGGTCGCAGAAGATGCCGCCCCAGGTGAAGCGCTCGGGGACCTCGCGGACGGCGACGGTCTCCGGGAAGAGGACGGCCGAGTTGGTGTCGTACCCGGCGGTGAAGTCCTCGAAGGTGATGCCGCAGAAGCCCGGGTTGTCGTAGCGGGTGCGCTCCAGCTCGGAGAGCCACTCGGGCCAGACCATGCGGAGCACGACGGCCTCGAAGTTGCGGTCCAGGTTGCCGTTCTGCGTGTACATCGGGAAGAGCACGAGGTGCTGGAGCCCGTCGGCACGGCCGGCGGCCGGGTGGAACTCCATGAGGGAGTCCAGGAAGTCCGGCACGGTGAAGCCGCTCTCGACCCACTTGCGCAGGTCCTTGACGAGGGCGCGGTGGTAGGCGCCGTCGTGCGGGACGAGCGGGGAGAGCTGCTCGACGGCCGCGACGAGGCGGTCCACGGTCTGCTCGGCGAGCGCGCGGGCCGGGGCGCCCTCGGCCTCGAAGTCGATCGAGCCGTCCTTGGACTGCCAGGGGCGGATCTCCTCCACGGCATTCTTGAGCTCGGCCCAGGCCGGGTGGTCGATCACGCGGGCGTCGGTGGATATCGCCCCACCGGTCACGTCCTGCACAAGAATTTCCGTCATGCCTCTTCCTCCACAGGAGAACCTTGCGTCAATACAACGTAACCATTGACGCTTCGTTCCCACAAGAGGAGCCAAGAGAAATTATCCTGTGCGACCCCCCGGACGGCAGAAGTTTTTCCTGTCCGTCAGGGGGGAAGCCACCTTTCCGCCGGACGGATCAGTTCAGCGGCTTGATCAGGAGCTCGAACTCCAGGCCGTCGCGCAGAGGCAGGCCGAGTTCGTCGGCGCCGTACGGGGTCGTGCGGCCCGTACGGCGGTAGCCGCGCCGCTCGTACCAGGCGATCAGCTCCTCGCGCGCGGTGATCACCGTCATGTGCATCTCGCGCACCTCCCACAGCTCGCGCGCCCGGCGCTCGGCCTCCGCGATGATCCGCTTGCCCAGACCCGCGCCCTGCAGTTCGGGGCGGACCGCGAACATGCCGAAGTAGGCGACCTCCCCCCGGTGTGCCAGCTGGCAGCAGGCCACGAGCTCGCCGTCGCGCTCGACGACCAGGAGCCGGCTACCAGGGGTGGTGATCACCTCGGTCATGTCCTCGGGGTTGGTGCGCTGCCCCTGGAGGATGTCCGCCTCCGTCGTCCAGCCGCCCCGGCTGGCATCGCCCCGGTAGGCCGACTCGACGAGCGGGACGAGCGCCGGGACGTCGTCGAGTACCGCGTCGCGGTAGCTCATGCGGTCGGTCTCCTGCGATGCGGCGGTGTCCATGGTTCGGGGCTCCCCTCGGGCGCTGACGATCGGCGTGCGCGATCGGCCCGAGCCTAACGCGCGCGCCTTTCGCTCCCTTCGTACGCCTGTGCGCGCCCGTGCGCCCGCGTGCGGCCCCCGGGAGGCGGGCATTCCTCCCTGGAGGGGACGGCGGCCCTGGAGGGGACGGCGGCTAGGGGGAGGTGTGCCGTGCACGGACCGGTTCTGTCCGGGTGGTTGCTGGTCGCGGTGTGCGCGGCGACGGGCGGGTACTGCCTGCTGCGGACGCGCGCCGGTGTGGGCGAGGAGCGGCGGGCCGCCGCCGGCGAGGCGGTGATGGGCTTCGGGATGGCGGCGATGGCGCTGCCCGCGGCTGTCCTGGCGCCGCCGGAGTGGGTGTGGGCGGTGTACGCGGCGGTGTTCGGCGCGGCGGCGCTGCACGGCCTCCTGGCGGTCCGGCACGGCGGTCACCATCTGCACCACCTGGTGGGCACGCTCGCCATGGTCTACATGGCGGTCGCGATGGCGGCCCCCGGCGCGCCGGGGGCGCACGCGGGGCACACGGCGGGGGCGACGGGCGGCATACCCGTGCTCACGGGCGGGCTTCTCCTCTATTACACGGCGTACGTGCTCCGCTCGGGTGCGCGACTCGTCCCGGTGACGGCGACCTCGGGGGGCGGCGCGGGCCGGGCGTGGGCGAGCGCCGGGGGCGGCGCGGGCGCCGCCTGGGCGGGGCGGCCGGAGCTGACCCACGCCTGCCGGCTGTCGATGGCGCTCGCGATGCTGGCCATGCTGGTGACCATGTGAGGCCGGGGCGCGCCGGGCCCGGGGCGGTGTCGTGGGATCCGGCCCCGCGCCCTCGTCTTCCGGCCAACGAAACCGTGGCGTACGTCACTTGCCGTCCGCTCCCATACCCCGGCGCGTACCGCGCTCATAGGCTGACGCCATGTGGGTCTCCCTCGCGCTGTTCCTGCTCGGCCTCCTGACCGCCGTCGCGGCCCCCAAGCTGCTGTCACGCGCCGACTGGGTGGAGCGAGAACCCGTGGTGGCCCTGTGGGTGTGGCAGTGCGTGGTGGCCGCGGTACTGGTCAGCTTCGCGCTCTCCATGACGTTCAGCGCGTCCGTGGCCTGGCAGGCCGTACGGGGGCAGGTCTTCGCGGGCGCGCCGCGCGCGGTGGTGGACGCGTACGAACTCGGCACGTCCGGGCCCTGGTCGGCGGTGCTCGCGGTGGCCCTGGCGGCCGGCGGGCTCTGGTCCGGGGCGATGCTGGGCCGCGAGATCGGCCAGGCCCGCGCCCGGCGCAGACAGCACCGCTGCGAACTGCTCGTCCGCGCGCCCCTGCTGCCCGGGGAGCGGCCGGACGGCGAGCGGCTCGTCGTCCTGGAGGGTGAGCGGGCGAACGCCTGGTGGGTGGCGGGCTCCACGCCCCAGCTGGTCATCACGACGGCGGCGCTGCGCCGCTTGAAGGGGCGCCGGCTGGACGCGGTCCTGGCGCACGAGCAGGGCCATGCCCGGGCCCGGCACGACTGGCTGCTGCACTCCTCGGCGGCGCTGGCCGCCGGATTCCCGGGGATCCCGGTCTTCGCCGCCTTCCGGGAGGAGATGCACCGCCTGGTGGAGCTGGCCGCCGACGACGTCGCCTCGCGTCGCTTCGGACGGCTGACGATCGCGCTCGCGCTGGTCGAACTGAACGAGGACCGGGGGGTGTTCGGCCCGGGGCCCGCGCCCGACGCCGGTCTGCCGCAGCGGGTGAACCGGCTGCTCACCGCGACCCCCCGCCTGACCGCAGGCCACCGGCTCCGGCTCACGGCGGCCGCTTCCCTCGTCCCCGTGATCCCCGTGCTCGTGGCCTTCGTGCCGGCGCTCAGGGCGTTGGGATAGCGGCAGGTGACAGCGGGCGCGACGGACCGGGCGGGGACGGCGACGCGCGCCGGGGCGGAGGACCGGGCCCGGACGGCGACACCCCCTGGCGGGGACGACGGCGCAGGGCGGATCGTCGGGCAGGATCGGCGCATGCGCACCTCCGCCGTGATCTCCGGGGTCCTGGCCCTGACTCTGCTCGTGCTCGTCGCGGTGGGGTGGTCGCCGCTGCTCTCCTTCGACCGGTCGGTCGCCGAGGCGCTCCACCGCAGCGCCCTCGCCCACCCCGGGTTCACCCAGGTCAACCGTGTGCTGACCGACTGGGTGTGGGACCCGTGGACGATGCGCGCCCTGGCCGCCGTCGCCACGGTGCTGCTGTGGTGGCGGAGGGAGCGGCGCCTGGCTCTGTGGGTGGCCGGGACGAGCCTGCTGGCCGTCGGGCTCCAGCAGGCCCTCAAGTCGCTGGTGGGCCGGGAGCGCCCGCAGTGGACCGATCCGGTCGACTCGGCGCGGTACGCCGCGTTCCCCTCGGGCCACGCCATGACGGCGACGGTCACCTGCGGCCTGCTGCTCTGGGTCCTCGCCCTGCGCTGGCGCGACGAGTGGCGCGGCTGGGGCGCCCTGGCGGGCGCCGCCGCCGTCACGGTGCTCGGAGTGGGCTGGACACGGGTCTACCTGGGCGTCCACTGGCCTTCGGACGTCGTCGGGGGCTGGCTGCTCGGCTGGTTCTGCGTGGCCGTGGCGGTCCTCACGTACCGGTGGAGTGAGCGGCGCGAAGCCCCCGGAGGCGCAAGCGACAGCGGGAGCAGAATGGGAGAAAGGCGATGAAGCCGTCTGTTCTGGACGATCCCCCGTGTCGCCCAGAACAGACGGCATCCCCGGCGGTATGCCACAGGGGCATGCCGACGGCATGCGCCGAGTATATTGGCCGGCAGCCAGTCAACGCAGGAGTCCAGCATGTCCCCGCGTAGCCCATCGGTCAATGAAGAGCTTCGGCGCCGGTCGCGGGAGCGGATTCTCCAGGCGACGGTGGACCTGATCGACGCTCACGGCTACGAGGCGACCACGCTCGGCGACATCGCGGAGCGGGCCGGTACGGCGCGGGGACTGATCTCGTACTACTTCCCCGGCAAGCGCCAGCTGCTCCAGGCGGCGGTGCACCGGCTGATGCACCTCACCCTGGAGGAGGCGCTGGAGCGGGAGCCGCGCACGGAGGACGGCCGCGAGCGGCTGGCCCGCGCGATCGACGCGATCCTGGGGCTCGCGGTGACGCGGCCCACCCTGATGCGGACCCACATGGCGGGCATCCTGCAGGCCGAGGGGTTCGTGCAGTGCGAGGAGCAGCAGCGCCTGGCCTTCCTGCTGCGGGACACGGTCACGCGGTACGGCTCCACGGACGTGGACACGGACTACCCGCTGCTGCGCGCCCTGCTGATGGGCACGGTGGTGGCGCTGCTGCTGCCGGGGGCTCCGATGCCGCTGGCCCGGCTGCGGTGGGAGCTGTTCCAGCGGTACGGGCTCGACTGGGCGGCGGGCATGCCGCCGGGCGGGGGTCCGCCCGGCGGCATGCGGGTGCTCGGGCCGTCAGCCGGCCGTCATGACCGCGGTCAGCCGTCGAGGTCGAAGTAGTCCGGCTGGGTCTGGACGTTGAGCCGGTCCATCCGGATCCGCTTCGCCGGGTCCGTACGGCGGTCGGAGAGCTGCAGGACGTCGAAGCCCTTCGCGATGTCGTTCGAGTAGATGTGGCCGTTGTAGTAGTACGCGGACCAGGAACCGCCCGTCGCCATCGTGGTGGCGGACAGCGGGCCGCGCTCGAAGTAGCCGATCTCCTTCGGGGCGGAGGAGTCGGTGAAGTCCCAGACGGAGACGCCGCCCTGGTACCAGGCCTGGACCATGAGGTCCTTGCCCTTGACCGGGATCAGCGAGCCGTTGTGCGCGACGCAGTTCTCGGTGTCGGCCTGGTGGCGCGGGATCTTGAAGTAGCTGCGGAAGACGAGCTTGCGCTGGTCGCCCTTGCCGACGATGTCGTAGATGCCGTCGGCGCCCCGGTCGGGGCCGACCTGGGCGTTGCAGGTGGCGGCGCCGCCGCCGCCGAGCTCGTCGGTGAAGACGACCTTGTTCGCCTTCTGGTTGAAGGTCGCGGAGTGCCAGAACGAGAAGTTGACGTTGTCCTCGACCTGGTCGATGACCCGCGGGTGCTCGGGGTCCTTGATGTCGAAGAGGATGCCGTCACCCATGCAGGCGCCGGCCGCGAGGTTCTCCGACGGAAGCACGGTGATGTCGTGGCAGCCGGTGGTCTTGGAGACGCCCGGGTTGGTGGGCGCGCCCGGGTTGCCGCCGCCGTCCGGGCCGTCACCCGGGAAGAGGACGGGGAAGTTGACGACCGCGGCCTGCTCGGGCGCCTTGCGGGGCACCTTGATGACGGAGATGCCGTCGTGCGGGGGCTGGCAGTCCGGGAAGGCCACGTTGGGCGAGTAGGAGGAGACGTAGATGTACACGTTCTTGCCCTTGGGCAGGATCGTGTGGGTGTGCGAACCGCAGTTGGTCTCGACGGAGGCGACGTACTTCGGGTTGGCGATGTCGCTGATGTCGAAGATCTTCATGCCCTCCCAGGATTCCTTCACCGAGGCGGGCTGCGTCGTGCTGGCGCACGAGTTGTCGCTGCGGGAGGAGTCGGTGGAGAGGAAGAGGAGGTTCCCGGAGACGGAGACGTCGTTCTGGGAGCCCGGGCAGAGGACCTGGGTGACGGTCCTCGGGGCCTTCGGGTCACTGATGTCGAAGATCCGGAAGCCGTCGTAGTTGCCGGCGAAGGCGTACCTGCCCTGGAAGGCGAGGTCCGAGTTGAGGCCCTTGAGGGCGTCCTTGGGGATGTTGGCCAGGTGCTCGATGTTCTGGCTGTGGACGATCTCGTCCACGCCGGGTATCTCGCCGCTCTGGATGGCGGAGCGCGCCTCTGCGGCCTGCTGCGAGGAGACCGCGCCGGGTGCGGGGCCGGTGTCTCCGGGGTCGGGGCTGGCGGCCGCGGGTCCTGCCACGAGCATGGCGGCCAGGAGCCCGGCGGCGGCGGATGCCGCACCCAGGCGTCTGATGCGGGCACGCGGGTCGCGCGTGTCGGACGTGTCGGACGTGGAACGCGGGGTACGCAACGAACTCACTCCGTCCTCCCTGGTATCCGTTCGGCTGTGAACGGGTGTTGGACCCCGGCAGTATCTTCCTTGCCGTGCACATCTCAACAGATGGCAACAGAGACGTCATGAAGGTTTTCGACCGGTCAAGAAGAGAAAGTGCTAGGAACGGTCACTGTCCCCGCAAGGACCCCTGGAGGTCGCGTTGTTGATCTGCCGTCAGCGTGCCGTCGTCGCCGTGGCCCTGTCCGCCGTCGCCGTACTCGCCCTGGGTGCCTGCGAGTCGGGGTCCGACGAGAGCGCGCCGCAGGCCAAGGCCACGAACGGGCAGTCGGTGGTGGCACCGGGCAAGCCGGGTGAACCGGCCCGGCGGATCTCCCCCGAGGAGGCCGCCCGGCTGCTCCCCGACGAGAGCCCGAACGGTGCGGACTTCCGGTACGTCCAGATGATGATGGTGCACCACCGGCAGGCCCTGACGATGACGGACCTGGTCCCCCAGCGGGCGTCCTCGCCGCAGGTGAAGAAGGTCGCCGCGCGGATCGCGGCGGCGCAGCGGCCGGAGATCGGCGCCATGGAAGGTTGGCTGAAAAACAACGGCGGTCCGCGCGAGCAGGGCGCGCACGACCACCACGCGATGCCGGGGATGGCGACCGAGGCCCAACTGAAGGAGTTGAGGAGCGCGAAGGGCAGGGCCTTCGACGAGCTCTTCCTGAAGCTGATGATCAGGCACCACGAAGGGGCCGTGACGATGGCCGCCGAGGTGCTGAGCGAGGGGAACAACGTCCTCGTGGAGGAGATGGCGAACGACGTGATCGCCCAGCAGACCTCGGAGATCGACCGGATGCGCTCGCTGTAGGCGCCGGCGGAGGGGGCGGGCCGTCAGGCCGCCCCCTCCTCCCCCGCGCGCCCCGCCTGGGCGCCGGCGGCGGACAGGACGGAGTCGAGGAGGCCGGGGAAGAGGGCGTCGAGGTCGTCCCTGCGCAGCAGGTTGTACTTGGCCGTGCCCCGGTACACCTGCCGGATCACGCCGCTCTCGCGGAGCACCCGGAAGTGGTGCGTGGTCGTGGACTTGGTCACCGGGAGGTCGAAGTACGAGCAGCTGAGTTCGACGTCCTCGCGCGCCATGTCCCGCACGATCCGCAGGCGTACGGCGTCCGAGAGGGCGTGCAGCACCTCTTCGAGGCGGATCTGGTCGCGCGTGGGGTGTTCGAGGACGCGCGGGCTGGTGGTGGTCGTCATGGCGGCGGCTCCACTTCATCCGGGATGCGCACCATTGTACGAGAGGCCTCGTAGTTTGACAGGTGCCGTACTACGATGAGTATCGTACGAGCATCTTCGAGGCATCCCGAAACGGAGTCCGTCATGAGCGTCGCCCTCTTCGAGCCGTACACCCTGCGATCCCTGACCGTGCCCAACCGGGTCTGGATGGCGCCCATGTGCCAGTACTCGGCGGAGACGAGCGGACCGAACGCGGGCGTCGCCGGAGACTGGCACTTCGCCCACTACGCGGCCCGCGCCACCGGCGGTGCCGGACTGATCCTCGTCGAGGCGACCGCAGTCTCCCCCGAGGGCCGCATCAGCCCGGCCGACCTCGGACTCTGGAACGACACCCAGATCGCAGGACTGCGGCGCATCTCCGGATTCCTCAAGGAGCACGGCACCGTCCCCGGCATCCAGATCGGCCACGCCGGACGCAAGGCCTCCACCAACCGGCCCTGGGAGGGCCGGGGTCCGGTCGACCCGCGCGAGGGCTGGCAGCCCGTCGGCCCCAGCCCGGTCCCGTTCGACGAGGCCCACCCCGTGCCCACCGAACTGACCGTGGAGCGGATCCGGGAGATCACCGGACAGTTCGCGGACGCGGCCCGGCGCGCCCTCTCGGCCGGCTTCGAGGTCCTGGAGGTGCACGGCGCGCACGGCTACCTCATCGGCGAGTTCCTCTCCCCGCACAGCAACCACCGCACCGACGCCTACGGCGGCTCGTTCGAGAACCGCACGCGCCTCGCCCTGGAGGTCGTCGACGCCGTGCGCGCCGTCTGGCCCGAGGAGCTGCCCCTCTTCTTCCGCGTCTCCGCCACCGACTGGCTGGAGGAGCAGGGCTGGACGGCCGACGAGACCGTTCGGTTCGCCTCGCTCCTGCGCGCGCACGGCGTCGACCTCCTCGACGTCTCCAGCGGCGGCAACGGCGGACCGGCCGCGATCCCGGTGGGCCCCGGCTACCAGGTGCCCTTCGCCGCCCGCGTCAAGGCCGAGACCGGGCTGCCCGTCGCCGCCGTCGGCCTGATCACCGGGAGCGAGCAGGCCGAGAAGATCCTCGCCGACGGCGAGGCCGACGCGGTCCTCCTCGGCCGCGAGCTGCTGCGCGACGCCTCCTGGCCGCGCCGCGCCGCCCGCGATCTCGGCGCGCGGACCCCCGCTCCGTCGCAGTACGCCTGGGCGATCTGACCGCGGCGCGTCTCCGGGGGCCGTTGTCAGTGGCCGGGTGCAGACTGGCCCGTATCAGTGACAACGGCGTCCCTGGAGGTGGCAGACATGCCCGACGTACTCCTCACCGTAGGCACCCGCAAGGGCCTCTTCATCGGGCGGAGGCACGACGGACGATGGGAGTTCGACGATCCCGGCTTTCCCGCGCAGGCGGTGTACTCGGTGGCCATCGACACCCGGCGGCCGACACCGCGCCTGCTCGCGGGCGGGGACAGCGCGCACTGGGGCCCCTCCGTCTTCCACTCCGACGACCTCGGCAGGACCTGGACCGAACCGGCCCGCCCCGCCGTGAAGTTCCCCGAGGACACGGGAGCCTCCCTGGAGCGCGTCTGGCAGCTGCACCCGGCACCTCAGCACTCCCCCGACGTCGTGTACGCGGGGACCGAGCCGGCCGCGCTGTTCCGGTCGGCGGACGGCGGCGAGTCCTTCGAGCTCGTCCGCCCGCTCTGGGAGCACCCGACGC
The DNA here is from genome assembly GCF_055602235.1 of Streptomyces sp. NPDC037410. NCBI lineage: Bacteria > Bacillati > Actinomycetota > Actinomycetes > Kitasatosporales > Streptomycetaceae > Streptomyces > Streptomyces sp. NPDC037410. Next base: position 198,870 of record NZ_JBVJWR010000005.1, read on the forward strand.
GCTCGAAGTGGGTGCCCGGCGGAGGCGGCGAGGCCGTGCACACCGTCGTCACGGACCCGCGCGATCCGGACGCCCTGACGGTCGCGGTGTCGACCGCCGGGGTGTTCCGCTCGCGGGACGGCGGAGCCGCGTGGGCGCCCTCCAACCACGGGGTGTCCGCCGTCTTCCTGCCCGATCCGAACCCCGAGTTCGGGCAGTGCGTCCACAAGATCGCCCAGGACGCGGGCGACAAGGACCGGCTCTACCTCCAGAACCACTGGGGCGTCTTCCGCAGCGACGACGCCGGCGCGAACTGGTCCGACATCGGCTCGGGGCTCCCCTCGGACTTCGGCTTCGCGGTCGCCGCGCACCCGCACCGCCCGGACACGGCGTACGTCTTCCCGATCACCGCCGACTCCGACCGGGTTCCGGCGGGCCGCCGCTGCCGCGTCTACCGCACGACGGACGCGGGTGCCACCTGGGAGCCGCTCAGCCGGGGGCTGCCCGAGGGCGACCACTACGGCACGGTGCTGCGGGACGCGCTGTGCACGGACGACGCGGACCCGGCGGGCGTCTACTTCGGCAACCGGAACGGCGAGCTGTACGCGAGCGCCGACGACGGGGACAGCTGGCAGCTCCTGGCGGAGCACCTGCCGGACGTGCTGTGCGTGCGGGCGGCGGTGATCTGACGGATCGGCCCGACCCACGGATCGGGGCGCCGGTCGTCCGGCGCCCCTCCGGGTTCAGGGCAGGCGCCAGTCCACGGTCTCGGCGCCCATGCCGAGGAGCATCTCGTTGGCCCGGCTGAACGGGCGGGAGCCGAAGAAGCCCCGGTCCGCCGACATCGGGGACGGGTGCGCGGACTCGATCGCCGGCAGGTCGCCGAGGAGCGGGCGGGCGTTGCGGGCGTCGCGGCCCCACAGGATCGACACCAGCGGCTTGCCCCGGGCGGCCAGCGTGCGGATCGCCTGCTCGGTGACCTCTTCCCAGCCCTTGCCCCGGTGCGCGGCCGGCTTGCGCGGGGCCGTGGTCAGCGCCCTGTTGAGGAGCAGGACGCCCTGGCGGGTCCACGGCGTCAGGTCGCCGTTCGACGGCCGGGGCAGGCCGAGGTCGGTGTGCAGCTCCCGGAAGATGTTCTCCAGGCTGCCGGGGAGCGAGCGGACCTCGGGCGCGACCGAGAAGCTGAGCCCCATCGCCATCCCCGGCGTCGGATAGGGGTCCTGACCCACGATCAGGACCCGCACCTCGTCGAAGGGCTGCTGGAAGGCCCGCAGCACGTTCTGCCCGGACGGCAGGTACGTCCGGCCCGCGGCGATCTCCGCCCGCAGGAAGTCGCCCATCGCGGCGACACGTCCCGCGACGGGGCCCAGGGCCTCCGCCCAGCCGGGCTCCACCAGTTCGTTCAAGGGTCGCGCTGTCACAGTCCGTCACTCTACCGGCCTACGCTGACAACGGGGTCCGGCCCGGACCTCCGCCGGCTCCCGCTCACGCCTCCGAGGATGGTGCACCGTGGTCCCCGTGGATCCCGTACGTCCCGCTCTTCCCGTGAACCAGCCTTCTCCTCCCGTGAACCAGCCCTCTCTTCCCGTGAACCAGCCCGTTCCTCCCCCGACCGAGTCCTCCGACACCCTGGTCGTCGGCGTCGACTCCGGCGGTTCGGGGCTGCGCCTCGCACTGGCCGCGGCGGCGAACGGCACCGTCCTGGAGACGTTCTCCTCCCGGGAGCCGGTGCGGACCGGACCGGGCGGCATCTCCGCCGGTCACTTCCTGGAGCAGGTCCTGCCCGCCGTCGCCGCCCTGCGGGAGCGGACCGGCGCGCGGCCGGTCGCCGCCGTCGCCGTGGGGGCCGCCGGGATGGCGACCCTCGGGGACGAGCTGCGGGCCCAACTGCCGGACGCCTTCGCGGCGGCCTGGGGCGTACGCCGTCTCGCGCTCGCGGCCGACGCGGTCACCGCCTACGCCGGGGCGCTCGGACAGCGGGCGGGCGTGGTCGTCGCCGGGGGTACGGGTCTGATCGCGCTCGGCACGGATCTGACGTCCTGGCGGCGGGCCGACGGCTGGGGGCACCTGCTCGGTGACTGCGGCAGCGGCGCCTGGATCGGCCGGGCGGGCCTGGAGGCGGCGATGCGCGCGTACGACGGGCGGCGCGGGGGTTCGGCGGAGCTCCTGGCGCGGGCCGAGAAGCTCTTCGGGCCCGCGGCCGGCCTTGCGGGCGTGCTCTATCCGCGTACGGACCGGCCCGCCGTCCTCGCCTCCTTCGCTCCCGAGGTGGGACGGTGCGCCGGGTCGGATCCGGTGGCGGCCGGCATCCTCGCGCGGGCCGGCGCGCACATCGCCGAGGCCGCCGAGGCCGCGTGCCCGGCGGAGCCCGGCGCTTCGGTGGCCCTCACCGGCGGGCTCTTCAAGATGGGCGAGCCCCTGCTCGCCCCGCTCCGGTCCGCCCTCACCGAGCTGCTGCCGGAAGCCAGGGCGGTGGAACCGGCCGGAGACCCGCTCGCCGGGGCGGTCGCCCTCGCCTCCGCGCTCGCCACCGGCACCCTGCGCCTGCCGGAACACCCGTCGCTGCTCCGCCTGTTCGGCGCCGGGGCGGCCTAGGCCGGGCCTTCCGCCCAGGTGGGACGCGGTGCGCGGAAGCAGGAGTCGACCCGTACGGCATGACGGAGACGAGGAAGCGGAACCGGCGCCGGGGCGGGTACGCAAGGGCGACGTAACGGTAGTTGAAGCCGAGAGCGGACATAGAGGGGCAGAAGACGCGTGACCGCACCTCAGCCAACGGCGCGGCGGGCGAAACCAGTAGCATGCGGCGCCATGAGCTCCCCCACTGGGCCTGCTTCCGGCCTGCCTGTACGAATGCCTCGACCCCGCCAGTCCGGGCGGCACCGTCGCCCCGAACCCGCGGCGGCGCCCGAGGGCGCTCCCGCACTGGTTCTCGCCGTGCCCGGCGCGCCGTCCGCCGCCATACGCTCGCTGGCCGAAGAGGTCGTGAGCATCGCCCGCTCCGAGCTGCCCGGCCTGGAGGCCGCGATCGGCTTCCTGGAGGGCGACGACACCGAGTACCCCTCGCTCGCGACCGTCCTCGCGGCGACCGAGAAGCTGCGCACCGAGCGGTACGAGCTGGCCCTGGCCGCCGGCCGCGAGGCCACCGCCCCGACGGGCCCGGCCGCGGTCGTCGTCCCGCTGCTCGCGGGCCCGGACAGCGCGCAGATGCGCCAGGTGCGCCAGGGCCTCATGGACGGCGGCAACACCGCCGAGCTGACCGATGTCCTCGGCCCGCACCCGCTGCTCGCGGAGGCGCTGCACGTGCGGCTCTCCGAGGCCGGCCTGGCCCGCGCCGACCGCGCCCGGCTCTTCACCGTCGCCACGGCCGCCGACGGCATCATCCTGGCCACGGTCGGCGGCGAGGAGGCCGTGCAGGCCGCCGGCATCACCGGCATGCTGCTCGCCGCGCGCCTCGCCGTGCCCGTGATGGCCGCCGCGCTCGACCAGGAGGGTTCCATCGCCTCCGTGGCCGATCAGCTGCGCGCCGCGGGCGCGGAGCAGCTGGCCCTCGCGCCGTACCTGATCGGCCCCGAGCTGGCCGAGGGCCTCCTCGACGAGGCGTCGAAGGAGGCGGGCTGCGCCGCCGCCGAGCCGCTGGGCGCCTACCCGGCGATCGGCAAGCTGGTGCTCTCGCAGTTCACGGCCGCGCTGGGCATCCCGCCGCAGCAGCCGCAGGGCGCGCCCGCGCTCTGAGGCCCGCCCGCAGGCCCCGGCCCCGCACCGTACGGAAGGGCCCGCTCCGGAATCGTCCGGCGCGGGCCCTTCGTCGTACCCCCGTGAAGGCCGTACCCCCGTGCGGCAGGTCTCAGCCGAAGACGACGCAGGAGGCGGCGGGGGCCTCGACCGCGCCCGCGCGCGACGGGATCCCGGTCTCCGGGTCGAGGGTGAACCAGGTGACGTCGCCGGAGCGCTCGTTCGCCGCGTACAGGTGCCGCCCGGAGGGGGCGAGGGTCAGGTCGCGGGGCCAGGTGCCGCCGCAGGGCACGGTGGCGACGAGACGGGCCTCGGCGCCGTCCGCCCCGAGGGCGAGCACGGCGAGGGTGTCGTCGCCGCGCACGGCGGCCCAGAGGAAGCGGCCGTCGGGGGCGACGACCACCTCGGACGGGTAGCTCGGTCCGGCGGTGCCCTCGGGGACGACGGGGGTCTCGCCGAGCGGTTCGAGGACGCCCTGCGCGGCGTCCCAGCGGCAGACGGTGAGGGTGGGCTCCAGCTCGTTCAGGACGTACGCGTGGGTGCCGGCCGGGTGGAAGGCGAGGTGGCGCGGTCCGGTGCCGGGGCGCAGCGCGGTCTCGCCGTGGAGGGTGAGCCGCCCGGTCGCGGGGTCGAGGGCGCAGATCCGTACGGAGTCGGTGCCGAGGTCCACACTGACGACCCAGTCGCCGCTGGGGTCGGGGAGCACCTGGTGGGCGTGCGGGCCGCTCTGGCGGTCGGCGACGGGGCCGCCGCCCTCGTGCCGCAGGACGGTGGTGGCGGGGCGGGCGGTGCCGTCCTCGGCCAGGGGCAGGGCGGTGACGCTGCCGGAGGTGTAGTTGGCGGTGAGGAGGTGTCCGGCGGCGAGCGCCAGGTGGGTGGGGCCCGCGCCGTCGACGGGGACGGGGACGCCGACCGGCCGGGGTGCGGGCCCGGTGACGTCGAAGGCGGCGACGGCGCCCGCGTCGGTCTCGGACACGGCGTGGAGCACGGGGCCGGCGAGGGCGAGGAAGGAGGGGTCGCCGACGGCGTCGCTGGCGCCGGTGACGGTCAGTGCGCCGGTCGCCTCGTCCACGTCGGCGGCGAGGACGCCGCGGCCGCCCGCCGAGGTGAAGGAGCCGATGTACGCCCGTACCCCGCTCCGGCCCTGAACCGTCCCTGTGCCGCCCACGGCGCCTCCCCTGTCCCCGGGCCGGTCGCGGTCGACCGGCCGCCGTCTCTCGTCGGGCCGACGGTAGCAGGCGGCGGTCTAGACCAGGCCGCGGAGCCTGGGGCCGTTCAGGAGCGGACCAGCCACGCGCCGGGCGGAGTCCGCAGCGGAGCGTCGAGCTCCGTGAGCACGCGCGCGAGCCCGCTCGCGTGGGCGAGGGCCGGCGCACCCGCGTGAGCCTCGCTCTCGGCCCGGAGGTGACCCTCCAGCTCCATCGCCGCCCCTTCACGCGAGGTGAGGGCCTCCACTGCGGCCTCCACGCGCCAGCAGGCGGCGGCAAGGCGCGCGTCGTGACTGGCGTCCGGGTCGGCGGCCACGGCCACAAGACCCCGTACCTCGGCGGCCGCCTCGTCGAGGAGCACGAGGACCTGGCGCGCCCGCTGCTTCCTCCCCAGGAAGGGGGTCAGCGGATGCACCAGCGGAGCCAGCGAGAGCCGGACGCGCCCGAGGAGCGCCTCCAGCTCGGCGGCGTGCGGCGTCGGGTCGGCGGCTTCCTCGCCCGCGAGACGGCGTACGGACGCCGAGGTGGCGGACCGGACGCACAGCAGCGCCCGCTGGATCCACGCGTCGTTCGTCGTGTGCGTCCGTACGGGAAGGACCAGCGTCACGGCGAGGCCGGCGCACACGGCCCCGACGACGGTCTCGGACACGCGCAGCAGGAGCAGCGCGCCGTCGAGGACCCCGAGGAGCCCGTAGAGCAGGCTGGCCATCACGGTGACCGCGAGGATCATCCAACTGTACGAGACGGGGGCGGCGTAGAAGATCCCGAACACGCACACGGCGACCAGCAGCGCGGTGGCGACGGGGGCGCCGCCCAGCGGGATGGCGACGAGGAATCCGGCGGCGATGCCGGTGACGGTCCCGAGGACGCGGCGGAAGCCCCGGACGAGCGTCTCGCCGCGCGAGGCCGTGTTGACGAAGATCCACCAGACGGTGCCGACGGCCCAGTACCAGCGCTGCTCCGAGAGGACCTGCCCGATGACGAGGGCCGCGCCGGAGGCGACGGTGACCTGGACGGCCTGACGGGTCGTGGCCCGGGCGAGCCCCGTCCCGGGCAGCGCGGCGGGCGCGGCGGGCGGCGGGACCCGGCGCTCGATGGGCCACAGCACGAACCGCACGGTCGCGACCGCGCCCAGGGCGATGCCGGTGGCCGCGTACAGCTCGGGGAGCTGGGCGGGGAGGGCGTGCAGGAACTGGGTCACGAAGAACTGCATGAAGGCGAAGATGCCGAGCGCGTGTCCGCGCGGCCCCCAGCGGCGCGCGTACACACCGGCGAAGATCACGAGCAGCCAGGCCCCGTCGCGCAGGCCCGGAGCGCCGTGCAGGAGGGTCGCGAGGGCGAGCACCGGGAATCCGACCGTCGGCAGCAGGGCCGTGGTGGCGGCCTGACGGCGCACGCTCGGGTCGGCGACCGTGAAGAGGGCGAGCAGCGCGGCGAGCCCGGCGGTGATGGACGCGACGAGGGACAGACCGGCCAGCTCGGCCAGGGCGACCGCGAGCGCGATGCCGAGAACGGCGCGCAGCGAGACCCTGAGCCTGACGCGCCCCGGATCCGGGGCCATGAAGTACTTGTGCACGGCGGCCAATCCCGCCCCCCCTTGATCTGTCCCTCACCGCGCGCGAGGCATCCCCTGGGGTGGTGGGGGCTCGGACACGACGAAAGCACCGCGGGCCGGTCCGGCCTCGTCGCCGGACGGCGCTGCGCGGCGCCGAAGATGTGTGATGGCTACAAGGATAGCCCGAAGGGGGTACGGCGGCTCAACTCACCGGCGAAGGGGTGGGCCATCGGCCCAGCGACACGCCGGGACGAGTGACCGGACGGAGCCATTGGTCCACACCGCCGGAAAACACATGCCGGCGGCGCGGCCGACGCGCGGATGAACTGACCGATGAGTTCGCCGATGGGTTCACCGATGAGTTCGCCGTCCCCGAACGGTCTGCCCGGCGACACGACCGTTCTCGACTCGACAGGAGTGCCATGTCCACCATCCAGCCGGTGATCGTCACCGCCCACCACGACGTCCTGCTCGACTTCTACACGAAGCTGTTCGGCGCCCGGGAGATCTTCCGGGTCCCGGAGGAAGGCCCCGCCTTCTACCTCGGCCTGCGCATCGGCGACACCGACCTCGGTCTGGTGGCCAGGGCCGACGCGGGGAACGGGGCTGCGCCGCGGATCCTGCTCAGCATCGGTGTCGACGACGTCGACGAGACGCTCGGCCGGGTGACGGCGCTGGGCGGCTCGGTCACCGGCGGCCCCACCGACATGCCGTGGGGACAGCGCGTCGCCCACATCCAGGACCCCGACGGGAACCCGTTGAACCTCACCCAGCCGGTCCCGGCTCCGTGACCGCCGTCCATTACAGTGCGTGCTGACGGCGACGGTCTGTCGCGTTCGTGACAAGGGGTGGGTATGGCCGGGCATCGGCTTTCGAAGAAGCGTCGCTACATCGCCGCGGCGACCGGGGGTGCCATCGCCGTCGTGGGCGCCGTGGTCGCGGCGCAGACCTCGATGGCGGCCACGGTGTGGCCCGCGCAGAAGACGTTCACCGGGCGGGCCTTCGACACGTGCGCGGCGCCCTCCCTGGCGGCGATGAAGGCGTGGAAGGGCAACGGCTTCTACGGCGGCGCCGCCGTCTACATCGGCGGGAAGAACCGGGGCTGCGCCCAGCCGAACCTCACCGCGTCCTGGGTGAAGTCGGTCGACGCGGCGGGCTGGAGGCTCATCCCCCTCTACGTCGGCGCCCAGCCGCCCTGCCAGACCAGCGCCAACCCCGAGAAGCTCACGGCCGCGACGGCGGCGTCCCTCGGCGTGACGGACGGCAACGACGCGGCGGCGAAGGCCTCGGCGCTCGGCATGAAGCCCGGCAGTCCGGTTTTCCTCGACATGGAGCCGTACGCCGTCACCGACAAGGCGTGCAACGACGCCGTGCTGACGTACGTGCGGTCCTTCACCAGGACGCTCCGCGCGAAGACGTACCGCGGCGGCTTCTACGGCTTCACCAGCTCCAGCGCGAAGGCCGTCGCCACCGCGACCGACCGCACCGACCTGCCGGGCAACCTCTGGTACGCCCTGTGGGACAGGCAGAACACCACCACCGCCGACTGGCCGTGGGGCGCCACCCAGTACACCGGCCACAGCCGTGGCCACCAGTACCTGGTCAACAGCAAGGAGACGCGCGGCGGTTACACCCTCACCGTCGACCAGGACGCGTGGGACGGCCCCGTCGCCATCATCGGCTGACCACCGTCCGGCGGTGGGGCGCCAGGGGCTGTCCGACCCTGATCCGCCGGACAGGTCCTAGGCGTCCTCGCCGTCCAGTTCGGCCCAGACGGTCTTGCCCTCGTCGGTGTAGCGCACGCCCCAGTTGTCCGCGAGGGAGGCGCAGATCAGCAGGCCGCGCCCGCCCTCGTCGACGGCCTTGGCATGGCGGAGGTGGGGCGCCGCCTGCCCGGCGTCGCTCACCTCGCAGGTGAGGGACGGGCCGTCGGCGATCAGGCGGAGGACGACCGGGGCGGCGCCGTAGCGGAGGGCGTTGGTGACGAGTTCGCTGACGACGAGCGTCACCGTGAACGGGTCGGCGGGGTGGTCCCACCGGCGGAGGCGGTCCTTGACATGGGCCCGCGCGGCGGCCACCGCGGACAGGTCGTACGGGACCTCCCACTCGGCGAGTTCGCCGGGCGGCAGATGGCGGGTGCGCGCCAGGAGCAGGACCCGGTCGGGGGTGAGGAGCCGCTCCACGTCGTCGGCCATCGCCTCCGGGTCGCGCACCGGGTGGGCGAGGGCCGCCATCAGGTCCTCCGTCCGGGGCCCTTCGCCGCCGGAGGCCAGACAGAGGGTGCTGCCCTCGGGCAGGAAGTACGTCGCGCAGGCGAACGGCGGGCCTTCGCCGCCGAGGAGGGGCCCTTCGTCGAGCGGCCGGGGGTCCGCCGACCCGTCGGGGTGGACGACGACGAACAGCGAGGCACCGGCACGGGCGATGTCGAGCCGCCCGTCGACGGGGTCGTGGACGGCGATCGTGCAGCCGGCGGTGGGGTGGACGTCGACGTGCGGCGCGGCGTCCGTGCCGACGGCCGCATCCCCGCCCTCCGCGGCGAGCCGCAGGGTCGTGGCGTGCAGGCGGGCGAGGAGCTCGTGCGGGTCGAGGTCGAGCGTGGTCAGGCTGTGGACGGCGGTCCGCAGCCGGCTCATGGTGGCGACGGCCCCGGGCCCCGGGGACTCCACCTGCCCCACGACGAGGGCCACGCGCGCGCCCGGCAGGGGGATCACGTCGCACCAGGAGCCGGCGCCGCTGCCACCGGGCCGCTGGCGGCGGGCGACGTCGACGGCGCTCTGGGTGGCCTCCTCCCTGGGCGGCGGCCAGCTCTGCAGGACGGCCATCACGGTGTGCTCGCGGGTGTAGCGGAGGGCGTTCTCCAGGCAGCTCGCCGTACGGGACGCCAGGGCGTCGGCGAGGGCGCGGTCGTCGGGGCCGTACGGCTCGGCGTCGGCCCGGCGCTCGAAGGCGACCGCGCCGAAGATCTGCCCGCGCACGGTCAGGGGGACCACGAGCCGCGCCGGAAGCGGACGGCCGGACGCGGGCTCCCGCTCCTCGAAGATCCCCGGCAGCACGACGGCACCGGCCTCCGGGACCTCCGTCCCGGTCCCCGTGCCGCCGGTGGCGGTGCAGCGCAGCAGCGGCACCGTGTCCCGGGACTGGAGGGCCGGGTCCTGCCCGCGGAAGACGGCGTCGGTGAGGGCGACGACGACGGAGTCGGCGAACGCCGGCACGGTCACGTCGACGAGCTCCCGGGCGGTGCGCTCCACGTCGAGACTGGCGCCGATCCACTCGTGCGCGTCGTGCAGGAGCCGCAACCGGGCGTGGGCCCGCTCGCGGTCGGTGACGTCGGTGCTGGTGATGACGAGGCCGAGGACGGCTCCCTCGGCGTCCTGGAGGCGGTACGCGGAGGCCGAGTAGACGCGCTCGCCGCGCTCGGCGCCGGGTGCGCGCCCGACGACGCGCAGGTCGGCGGCCGGGCGGCCCGTCGCGAGGACCTCGCGCAGGACGGCCTCGTCGACCTGCACGCCGGCGAACGTCGCGTACGCCTCGACGGCCGGCATGCCGAGGAGGCGGTCGGCGGGTACGCCGTGGAGTCCGGCGACGACCCCGTTCACGCGGACGACGCGCAGGTCCTCGTCGAAGACGTGGAGCCCGATGTCGGCCTGGGTGAAGACCGCGTCCAGGACGGCGTCGCCCCACGCCCCCTCCGCGCTCCAGAACTCGGCCGCCGCGCGCGGGGGCGTACCCGCCTGGTCCTGTCCACGGTACGCATCCACTGATCGTCGCTCCCGCCGAACGTGCCCGGCCGCGCCTCAGCCGGTTCCGACGAGCCTCTCCCAGATCGCTGCTCCGCGCGAACGCAACAGCGGACACGGGACCGAGGCACGGCACCCGCCTGGGGCCTGTCCGGCGGATCAGGGTCGGATAGGCCGCGGCGTCTGGTGCGGTGCATCGCAAGGCGCCGGAGCGCCTCGAATGGGGTCTCCCCTGCTCGAGCGAAGCCGAGAGCTTGGGGAAGGAGCTATTGGGGCGTTTCGGCAACGCGGCGAGGTGCCGTGCCAGACGCCGCGGCCCCGGCCATGATCCGCCGGACAGGCCCCAGGGCATGGGTACAGTCGGAAACCGGACGAGCCGGGGCGAAGGAGGGCGGCGGAGCATGGCGGTGGACGAGCTCGACACGCGGATCCTGCGGCTGCTCATCGAGCAGCCGAGGACGAGCGTGCGCGAGTACGCGCGGATCCTGGGGGTGGCGCGGGGCACCGTGCAGGCGAGGATCGACCGCCTGGAGCGGGACGGGGTGATCACGGCGACCGGCCCGGTCCTCTCCCCCGCCGCCCTCGGTCATCCGGTGCTCGCCTTCGTGCACGTCGAGGTCACGCAGGGGCATCTGGACGAGGTCGGCGACGCGCTCGCGGGCGTGCCGGAGATCGTGGAGGCCTTCTCCATCACCGGCGGCGGCGATCTGCTGACCCGGGTGGTGGCCCGGGACGCCGGGCATCTGGAGGACGTCATCCAGCGGCTGATCCAGCTGCCCGGGGTGGTCCGCACCCGGACCGAGATCGCCCTTCGTCGGTTCGTCCAGGCGGGGCGGGCGATGCCCTGAGATGGACCTTGATCGCTTGTAGGTGCGATCCGCACGCCCTAACGTGACCCGCATGCAGTCCTACACCATCGGTCAGGCCGCCCGCCTGCTCGGCGTCAGCCCCGACACGGCACGCCGCTGGGCCGACGCGGGCCGGGTCGCGACCCACCGCGACGAGAACGGCCGGCGGCTCATCGACGGCCGCGACCTGGCCGCCTTCTCCATCGAGGTGGGGCAGGGCACCGCCGGGGACGAGGAGGAGCCGTACACCTCCGTCCGTAACGCCTTCCCCGGGATCGTGACCGCCGTCAAGCTCGGCGACGTCGCCGCCCAGGTCGAGATCCAGGCCGGTCCGCACCGGCTCGTCTCGCTGCTCACCCGCGAGGCGGTGGAGGAGCTGGGGCTCGAGGTCGGCATGATGGCCACCGCCCGCGTGAAGTCGACCAGCGTGCACATCGACCGGACCTGAGCCCCCTGCGGGACGTCAACGTCCCGTCCCGCAAGGCGATTCGCGCGCGCCGGGCGGGGTGCTGAGCGGAGGGGTCAGCGGGTGGTGCGGGCGAGGAGCATCGCCACGTCGTCCTGGGCGGAGCCCGCGAGGAGCCGCACGATGACCTCGTCGCACAGCGTGTCCAGCGGCCGGTCCAGGGGCCGCAGCGCCTCGGCGAGCTGCCGCATGCCCTGGTCGATGTCCCGGTGGCGGGCCTCGATGAGGCCGTCCGTGTAGAGGACGAGGAGTCCGCCCCCGGGCAGGACGACCTCCTCCGTACCGAAGTCGTGCGCCCCGGTGCCGAGCGGGGTTCCGGGCGGCCCGTCGAGGAAGGTGATGGTGCCGTCCGGGGTGGCGACGGCCGGCGGCGGATGGCCCGCGCGGGCGATGACCCAGCCGCCGGTGGCCGGGTCGTGGACCGCGTAGACGCAGGTCGCCATCTCGTCCTCGCCGAGGTCGGCCACGACGGCGTCCAGGGAGCTGAGCATGCGGGCGGGTGCGATGTCGTGGCGGGCCAGGGTCCTGACGGCGGTGCGCAGTTGGCCCATGACGGCCGCCGCGTGGATGCCGTGGCCCATGACGTCGCCGATGACGAGCCCGGTCCGGCCGCCGGGCAGCGCGATGACGTCGAACCAGTCGCCGCCCACGTCGTGGGAGCTCGCGGGGAGGTAGCGGCCGGTGAGTTCGAGGCCGGTGACGTCGGGGAGCGCGTTGTTGGTGAGGCTCCGCTGGAGGGTGAGGGCGGCCTCCCGCTGGGTGGTGTACAGCCGGGCGTTGTCGATGTTGAGGGCGGCGCGGGCGACGACCTCGTCGATGAGGACGAAGTCCTGCTCGTCGAAGGCTTCACGGGTGCGCAGCCGGGTCACCGTGACCGCGCCGAGCACCTGGCCCCGGGCCACCAGGGGGATGAGCCGGGCCGAGCCGATGCGGGTGGCGAGATATTTCTGGAGGGCCTCGGTGCGGGGATCGGTGAAGAGCTCCGGGATGTCGGTCGTGTAGAGGTTCATGGGCAGGCCGCGGGCGATGACCTGCTCGTACACGGAGTCCAGGGGGATCTGGAAGGTCTGCCCGGGGGTGAGGAGGGCCGTGGGCGCGGTCGGGTCGGGGAAGCGGGCCGCGAGCCGCCGCAGCACGCTCCGGGTGGAGTCCACGGGATCGTCGGGTTCGAGGACGGACTCCAGCATCTGCACGTCGGCCGAGTCGGCGAGCTGGGGCACGAGGAAGGCGACGGTCTCGTCGGCCGTCGTCTTCAGGTCGAGGGTGGTGCCGATCCGGGTGCCGGCCTCGGCGAGCAGGGCGAAGCGCTGGCGGGCGCGCTCGACCTCGATGTGCGCCTCCTGGCTCTCGGTGATGTCGACGAGGGAGGCGATGAGCCCGAGCGACCGCCGTTCGGTGCGGTCGACGAGGGGGGCGTACGAGCAGGACCAGATGTGGTCGTGGTCGGGGTCGGCGGGGGTACGGCCGACCCGGCGGGCATCCACCACGGCCGTGCCGCTCTCCATGACCTGGCGCATCAGCGATTCGAGGCCGGCGGCGTTGACGTCGGGCACGACCTCGGTGAGCCGGCGGCCGACGTGCCGGGCGGCCGAGACGCCGTTCATGCGCGCCAGGGCGTCGTTGACGCGCAGGAAGCGCAGGTCGGGGCCGAGCAGTGCGAGCCCTATGGGCGACTGGGTGAAGAGGCTCTCCATCGCCGCCAGGTTCTCCCGCATCCGCAGGACCTCGGACGTCTCCACCGCGATGAGCATCGCGCCCGGGCGGCCCTCGGGGTCGGTGGCCGGGACGATCCACATCTCCATGGTGACCGTGTGGCCGTCGCGGTGGCGTACGGGGAGCGTGCCGACCATGGTCTCGCCGGACTGGACGCGGTCGGTGAGCTTGTCGGCGAGTTCCCGGTTGCTGTCGGGGACGAGGAGCGGGGTGGCGAGCCTTCCGAGGACGTGTTCGGGCCGGTGACCGAGGAGGTCCTGGGCGGCGAGCGACCACTCGACGATGCGGCCCTCGGCGTCCTCCCGCCAGAGGGCGATCGGCAGCAGCTCGCGGAGCACGCCCGCGTCCCCGACGGCCGCCCGGGGCGGCTGCGGAACCCTGCTCGACGACTGATGAGTCTCCAACGCAACGACCTACGCATCGGCCCGGCCCCGGGGGGCGCAATCCCTACCGAATCACCCTAGCCGAGGAGCCGACGGCGGGCCCGGCGCAGTGCGGCCGATCGGTGCGGAGCCCCGTCCCCGCCGGGTCGGCGGGGCGCCCGCTCCCGGTGGCCCAGGCACTCACGGGTGCATCCTGGCCCCCTTGAGCACCTTGTCGACGGCGTTGCGCGGCCCGTACACGGCGATGCCCGCCAGATCGAGCTGTCCCGCGCCCACGGCCCGTATGGCGGCGCGGTTGTCGCGGTCGTTGCCGGTGGTGAACAGGTCGGTGGTGAACACCGCCCGGGGCAGCGCCCGGGAGAGGGCGCGGCCGTGCGCGGCGGTGAGCGTCTCCTCGGCGCCCTCGAAGACCAGGACGGGCTGCCGGAACATCGGCAGGTACGGGGTGTCGTCGGCGTCGGCGTACGGTTCGCCGATCACCTCGGGGAGCTGCGTGCCGAGGCCGCTGACCAGGAACGCCGTCACGTTCAGCCGCTGCCAGGTCTCCAGGTCCTCGCGCAGCAGCACGGCGATCTTGGTGTCGAAACGTACGGGCGTGTTGTCGGTCGTCGTCATGGTCCGAGACTGCCGCCGGGCCCCTCGCGCGGTCTTGTACATTCCTTGCATGGTGGACCGCACGTGACCCGGGAGCAGGTCTCGGCGTGGCGCCCGCACGTGCCGGGTGTCGTGGAGGTGTTCCACGCCCACTTCACCGAGCACGCGTACCCGATGCACGTGCACGACGTGTGGACGCTGCTCATCGTCGACGACGGCGCGGTCCGCTACGACCTCGACCGGCACGAGCGCGGCACGCCCGGCGACACGGTGTCCCTGCTCCCGCCGCAGGTCCCGCACAACGGTTCGCCGGCCACCTCCGGCGGCTTCCGGAAGCGGGTCCTGTATCTGGATCTGACGCAGCTGGACGAGAGTCTCATCGGTGCCGCGGTCGACGCGCCCGACCTGGTCGATCCGCTGCTGCGGCGCCGTGTCGGACAGTTGCACACCGCGCTCGCGGAGCCGGGGGACGAACTGGAGGCGCAGAGCCGCCTCGCCCTGATCGCGGAGCGGCTGCGCGGCCGTCTGCGGCCCCGGCTCGTCACGCCCGCGCGGGGAGCCGATCCCGGGGTGGCGCACGGTCTGCGGGAGCTCCTCGACGCGCGCCTCGTCGAGGGCGTGACCCTGGACGAGGCGGCCCTGCGGCTGCACGCGCACCCCGCGCATCTCGTACGGGCCTTCAGCGGCGCCTTCGGCATCGCACCGCACCAGTATCTGACGGCCCGCCGGATCGACCGGGCCCGGCGTCTGCTGCTCGACGGGCGGCCGCCGGTCGAGGTGGCGGCCGCGACCGGTTTCTACGACCAGTCGCATCTGAACCGCTCGTTCAAGCGGATCGTGGGCACGACTCCCGGGCGCTTCGCCCGGACGCTTCGCCCGGACGCGCGGGGACCGTCGGCGCTGTCGTGAACTGGCCACCGGACGAGGGGCGCGCACGCGTTCCGGGAGCGGACGTCCGTACGCCCGGTGGTGCGCCGTCCGGCCGGTGAGGCGCTCCGAACCGGGACGTTCCGGCCAGACACACCGTCACCACCCCCTGCGGACGACCGGATTCCACCTATCGTCACCCAAACGGACCAGATGATGCACAGGTAGTCATCTCCCCTGGTGACGGTGATTCCAGCGCCCCGCCGCACGCCCTGTCGACGCCGATCCTCCGCCCGCACCCTGAGCAACAGGAGACAGCGGGGGAGAGCGAGCGGGGAGCGGGTGACCGAGTGGACACAGGCACGGACGACGGCGTGGACGTGTGCGTGGTCGGGGCGGGGCCGGTCGGACTGACCCTCGCGATCGGTCTGCGCCGCCTCGGGTTACGGGTCAGGATCGTCGACAAGGCTCCGGCCGCCAAGCACGAGGCCCGCGCCCTGGTGCTCTGGGCGCGGGCCCGCGAGGCCCTCGACTCGCTCGGGGTCGGCGAGCTCCTCCGGCGCCACGGGGTGGAGCTGGACGCGGTGACGATCCACGCGCGCGACCGGTTCCTCGGCGAGCTCACCACCGGCTGGGCGCTCTCCGCGCACGCCCGCCCCCTCAACATCGAGCAGCACGACATCGAACGCCTCCTGTGCGGGGAACTCGCCCGCCTCGGCACCCGCGTCGAGTGGAACGCCGAGGTGACCGACGTCAAGGTCCACGAGGACCGGGCCGAGTTCACCCTGCGCCACGGCGACGGCAGGATCGAGTCCGCCGCCGCACCGTGGATCGTCGGCTGCGAGGGCACCGCCAGCGTCGTCAGGGACCGGCTCGGCATCCCCTTCGAGGGCCGCCGCCGCACCGGCCTCCAGGTCGTCCAGGGCAACGCCCGCCCCACCTGGCCGCTCGGCGAGCGGCCGGGGCGCGGACACATCTTCCTGGCCCCGCACCGCTCCCTGCTCGTCTTCCCACTGCCGGGCGGCGGCTTCCGCTTCTTCTGCTTCCGCGACGACCCCGACCCCACGCTGACCGCCGCGCCCACCGTGGAGGAGCTGCGCGACCTGGTCGCGGACACCGCCCGCATGCCCGGTCTCCGGCTCGACACGACGGAGCCGCTCTGGCTGAACCGGGCGCGCTTCAGCGACCGGGTCGCCGCCCGGCTGCGCCACGGGCGCGGCCTGCTCGCCGGGGACGCGGCGCACGCCTGGGCCCCGGTCGGCGGCCACGGCATGAACGTCGGCATCCTCGGCGCCCACAGCCTCGCCTGGAAGCTCGCCGCCGTGCACCGGGGCCAGGCCGGCGAGGAGCTTCTCGACACGTACGGCGACGAGCAGCGGCGGATGGCCGTGCGGTACATCCGCGAGATGCGCTTCAACTTCATGGAACTGCCCCTGCCTCCTCTGGGCCACCGGGCGTTCACGGCCACGGTGCCCGGCGCCCTCGCCCGGCGCGGCTTCCAGCGCCGGCTCGACCTGCGCCTGAGCGACCTGCTCCGCCACCACCGGGGCCGCGCGCTGTCCTGGCACCGCGCCGGCCGCCACCACCGCTCCGGGCCGCGCGCGGGCGACCGCATGCCCGACGTCCGGGTCGCGAACGGCACGAAGGACCGCGGTGGACCCGTCGTCCGGCTGCACACCCTCCTCGCGTACGAGCGGTGGACGCTGGTGGTGCGGGCCGAGCGGGCCGCGCCCGGGGTGCTCGCCGCACTGCGCGCGGCGTGCGCCCGCTCCCCCGTACCGGTCCTGGTCCTGCCCGTGACGCCCCGGGACGGCATCGAGGCCGGGCGGCTCGGTCACCCCGGCGACCTGTGTCTGGTGCGGCCCGACGGTTACGTGGGCCTGGTCGCCCCGCTCGCCCGCACCGCCCTGCTCCGCGACTACCTCGCGGCGCTCGCCCCCCGGCAGAAGATCCGCCCGCACTGAACCGATCGGGAGTCGGACCGCCATGCAGACCACCACCGCCGTGCAGCCCGTCCCCGCGCAGCCCCTTCCCGCGCAGCCCCTTCCCGTGCCGTGCGCCCGGCGGCGCACCCGCGCCAACAGCACGGTGACCGTCGTCGGCGCGGGCATGGCCGGGCTCGTCGCCGCCTACGAGCTGGAGCGGCTCGGCTTCAGGACCGAGGTCCTCGAAGGCAGCCGCAGACTCGGCGGCCGTGTCCGCACCCACCGCTTCGGCCCGGCGGAGGGCGCCCCGTTCGTGGAGCTCGGCGCCATGCGGATCCCCACCGGGCACCGCCGCACCATGCACTATGTGCGCCATCTCGGCCTCGGCGACCAGGTCCGGCCGTTCACCACGCTGCTCTCCGAGGAGAACGCCTACCTCGCGACGAGCACCGGCCACGTGCGCCTGCGGGACGCGCCCCGGGCGCTGATCGCCGACGTCCGGGCCACGCTGCCGGGAAACCGGTACCGCGAGGAGACCGTGGTGTTCGCCGCGTGGCTGGCCGCCGTCGTCGACGCCGTCGCGCCGCCGGG
Organism: Streptomyces sp. NPDC037410; assembly: GCF_055602235.1. NCBI lineage: Bacteria > Bacillati > Actinomycetota > Actinomycetes > Kitasatosporales > Streptomycetaceae > Streptomyces > Streptomyces sp. NPDC037410. The sequence goes on from NZ_JBVJWR010000005.1 coordinate 216,468, forward strand.
TCTGCGGGCGGGGCTCCGCGCCGACCTCGCCCGCGACCTCCTCGACCCCGTCGAGGACATCGACCTCTCCCCGTACCTCCTCGGGAACGCCAAGGACCGGATCGACGTGCACGGACTCTTCGCGGCGCACCCCGGGATCCGGGCCGGCTGCGGCACCCGCCTCAACGGCTTCCTCGACGACATCCTCACCGAGACCAGCCCCGAACTGGTGCGGCTCGCCTGCGGCATGGACCAGCTCGCGCAGCGGCTGGCCGCCCGGATCCGGGGGCCGATCTGGCTGGGCCAGCGGGTCTCGGGCTTCGAGGTGACCCCCGACCACGTCCGCGTACGGCTCGGCGGCGAGGGCGCACCGGCCGCCGTCCGGCGGTGCGACTACGTGCTGTGCACGGTGCCGTTCTCCGTGCTGCGCGGGATGACCCTGGCCGGTTTCGACGAGGACAAGCTCGCGGTCGTCCGGGAGGTGGACTACTGCCCGGCGACCAAGGTGGCGGTCCACTGCCGCGAGCCGTTCTGGGAGCGCGAGGGGATCCGGGGCGGCGCCTCGTTCAGCGGGGGCCGCATCCGGCAGACGTACTACCCGCCGGCGGAGCCCGAGGGGACGGCGGACCCGGCGCGGGGCGCCGCGCTGCTCGCCAGCTACACGATCGGCGAGGACGCCGACCTCCTCGGCCGCATGCCCCCCGCGCTGCGGCACCGGACGGTGGTCGAGGAGCTGGGGCGGCTGCATCCGCAGCTGCTGCGGCGCGGGATGGTGCGGGGCGTCGCCAGTCTCGCCTGGGGCGGGCATCCCTGGACGGCGGGCGGCTGCACCATCCGCTGGGGGCGGTCCGCCGCCGCCTGCGAGGAGCAGCGGAGACGGGCCGTGCGGCCGCAGCACCGGATGTTCTTCGCCGGGGAGCACTGCGCGGCCGAACCGGCCTGGATCGAGGGTGCGGTGGAGTCGGCGCTCGACGCGGTGTCCCTCATCGCCCGGCACGCACCGGGCCGGGGCGTGGCACCGCCGGCCGGACGGGAGGCGGCATGAGCGTCTTCGACCTTCCCCGGCTGTACTTCGCGGGCACCGCCCTGACCCGGCTCCCCACGGGCCCGGGCGGCGGTCTCGTGGATCTGGCGCGGAACACCGCGCTGCGGGGTGCGCAGGGGCGGGCCCCGGTGCCGTTCGGGACGGACGGACCCGCCGAGCAGTACCACGCGCATCTGGCCGAACGGGGTGCGCGCGGCGGGCACTTCTCGGGGAACGGGCATCTCGTCGTGGAGGCCCGGGTGACCGGGGTGGAGCGGACGCCCGGCGCCGTGGAGACCTCGGACCCGCTGGTCGGGCGGGCCGTCGACCTGTGGGGGCACTACAACCCGTACCTGGGGACGACGGTGAACCGGCCCCGGGTCTTCGACGTCGACCCCGCGTCCGCGTGGACGACGACGCTGATGGGCGGTCGGTTCGCCTTCGGACGGGACGGACGCTCCCACGACTCCGGATACGTGTGCGTCGGTGACCTGACCGGCTTCATGCCGCCGCGCTGGCACGCCTTCCGCCCGGTCCGCCGCACGCTCCACCAGTGCGCGATCGAGGCCGGGGGAGGACTCGACTGGCCGGCCGGTGTGACGGACTCCCCCGCCGTCCGCGCCCTGCGGGCGGCCGTCGAGGCGCCCGAAGGCGGTGGTCTGCTCGTCCAGTTCACCCTGGAGGAGGCCCCCGGGGGCGGGGAGGACGCGCCGGGGCGGTGGCTCCTGCGCGGGGTCGTCGCCCCCTGGCACCCGGACGAGCCGCGCACCCACCCGGCGGGCCGGCTGCTCGTCCCGTACGGGGCGGGCCCCCGTACGGGACCGTGCACGGTACGGGTGTCCCCGACGGACGTGGCGGTCAACCGGCCCTTCACGGAGGGCGGTTCAGGAGCGGGCGAGCCCCTTGAGCTGCGGACCGGGCTGTCCGACCTGCTCGTGGCCGTCCTGCCGGCCGGCGGCGGCGAGGTGGTGACCGTACCGGCGGCCTCGCGGGAGGCGGTACGGAGGGCGGACACGGAGGGCCTGGTCCTGGTGGACCCGTCCCGCGCCGTGCTGTTGCGGGAGCGCGAGCGGCTCGTCCTGACCGACGAGGCCTGCCTGGTCCTGGAGCATCCGGACCGGGAGCGGGGCGAGGAGTACGCCGTGGAGGTCCCGGTCCGCACCTTCCTGCGGGGCCGGCCGGCGGCTCTCGGCACGGTCGTCGTCCGCCAGTACCCCAACCCCCGCGCCCTGCCGCTGGACCCGGCGGCCTCGGCGCCGCGGGCCCGCTGCGGGGACGTGGAGATCGTACGGCTCCGGGCGGGCGGGGACGGGGCTTCGTCCTCCTGCCGTCTCACGACGGACGCGCGCGGGCGCGGCCGGTTCACGGTCTCCGGGGCGCGGTCCGGCACGGCCAGGCTGCTGCTCGCGGCCGGGCCCGAGGACGTGCCGCCCGTCGATCCGGATGCCCCCGGCTCGGCCCTGGCCTGCTACGACCACGAGGACGTCCTGGGGTTCTGGCCGTGGGCGGGGTGGGCGGCGGTGCGGGTCCTGCCCGACGACTGGCACCTGGACGGCGTGCTCCAGGAGGACGTGACCTTCGAGCTGCTGCACCGCGAGGTGTTCGCGTACTACGAGCAGCTGTTCCCGTTCATGCGGGACGAGGTGTTCAGCCTGGAGGACCGCTGCAAGGTCGAGACGTACGCGAAGCTCATCTGGCAGATGTGCGACCCGGCCAACAAGGACAGGACGTACTACATGCCGCCGACCCGTGACCTGTCCCTGCCGAAGGCGCGCCTGCTGCTCACGTATCTGCGGGCCCGGGGCGCTGCGGCCGCCGTGCCTCCCGCGGCCGTCCCGTCTCCGGTCCGCGCGCATCCGCCGATCACGACGCGGGCCCAGCTGCGGGCGGCGCTGTGGCAGGCCGTCACCGTCGAGCTCGCGACCTCGCTGCAGTACCTGTACGCCGGGTACTCGGTCCCCACCCACGGCACGGGATTCGCGTATGTGCGCAGCGGGGTGTGGACCCCGCGTCAGCTCCGGCTCGCCTGCGGGGACGGCGGGGAGACCCTGGCCAAGGGGGTACGGGACAACCTCTTCGACGTGGCCCGGGAGGAGATGATCCACTTCCTGGTCGTCAACAACATCCTGATGGCGATGGGCGAGCCCTTCCACGTCCCGGAGATCGACTTCGGCTCTCCGGGCCGGCTGCCGCTGCCGCTGGACTTCGCCCTGGAGCCGCTGCATCTGGGCAGTCTCCAGCGGTTCATCGCGATCGAACGGCCGGAGCGGCTCGCGGGCGGCGGCACGAGCGCGGCCGGCGGGATCGGACCCGGCCGGTTCGGTTCGCCGAGCGAGCTGTACGCGGCCATCCGGGAGGGCCTGACCCGGGTCCCCGACCTCTTCCTCGTGGACCGGGGGCGCGGCGGCGGCGAGCACCATCTGTTCCTCGGTGAGGCGGTCGACTCCGTGCATCCGGACTACCAGTTGGAGGTGGACGACCTGTCGAGCGCGCTGTTCGCCGTCGACTTCGTGACCGAGCAGGGCGAAGGCGGTGTCCTCGGCGCCGTCCTCGGCGCGGAGAAGGGCGGTACGGAGTCCCACCACGCCACCTTCGTACGGCTCGCGGAGCTGCTGATGACGGAGCGCGCCGACGGCCCGCACGGGGCGGGGGCCCCGTGGCAGCCGGCGTACCCCTCGCTGCGCAATCCGACGCTCGACCCCGGCCACCCCGGGCGGGCGGCGGTGAGCGATCCGCACGCCCGGCAGGTGATGCGCCTGTTCAACCGCTGCTACTTCCTGATGCTCCAGCTGATCGTCCAGCACTTCGGGGAGAGCCCGGACGCGAGCCTGCGGCGCTCGCGGCTGATGAACGCCGCCATCGACGTGATGACGGGGATGATGCGCCCGCTCGCCGAGCGGCTGATGCCGCTGGAGTCGGGATGGCGGGGGCGGACCGCGGGGCCGTCCTTCGAGCTGGAGGAGCCGCCCGCGTACCTCGCGCGCCCCGATGTGGCCCGGCGCGGCTTCGCGATGCGCTTCCGGCACCTCGCGGCGATGGCCCGCGCCTGCGAGGGCGTGCCGGACCGGGTGCCGGAACTGATGGCCTGGTACGCGGAGCGCTTCGAGCGCGAGGGAGGGAAGTGACGCCGTGAAGGACACCCAGCGAACCTTCGAGGCCGAGGTGCTGATCGTGGGCGGCGGGCCGGTCGGGCTCGCGCTCGCGCTCGATCTGGCCCACCGGGGCGTGGACTTCGTCCTCGTGGAGGCCGGGGACGGCCGGGTCACGCACCCGAAGGTCTCCACGGTCGGCCCGCGCGCGATGGAGACGTTCCGGCGCTGGGGCGTCGCGGACGCGATCCGGGACGCGGGCTGGCCCGCCGGGCACACCCTGGACGTCGCCTGGGTGACCGCCGTCGGCGGCCACGAGCTGCACCGGCTGCGGCTCGGCACCGCGGGCGGGCGGCCCCTTCCCCCGTACACCCCGGAGCCCGAGGCGATCTGCCCGCAGCACTGGCTCGCGCCGCTCCTCGTCGCGCGGCTCGGCGCGGGCCCGGCGGGGCCGGTGCGGCTGGGCACCCGGCTCGTCGGGTTCACGCAGCGCCCGGACCGGGTGACCGGGGTCGTCGAGGACGGCGCGGGGGTACGGGCCGCGGTCCGCGCCCGGTTCCTGGTGGGGTGCGACGGGGCCTCCTCCGCGGTCCGCAAGGCCTGCGGGATCGACGCGCCCGAGCGGCACCGGACCCGCGCCCTGCGCAACATCCTCTTCCGGGCGCCCGGTCTCGCCGACCTGCTCGGCCCACGCACGGCCGTGCTCCACTTCATCACCGAGCCGGGCGGGCTGCGCTATCCGCTGCGGGCGATGGACGGCCGCGGCCTGTACCGGCTGACCGGTCCGGCCGGGCCCGCCGACGCCGTCGACGTCGTCCGGCGGGCCCTGGCGGCGGACCTGTCCGGCCTGCCGGTGGAGGTGGTGTCGGACGGCGTCTGGCACCTGACCCACCGGGTGGCCTCGCGCTACCGCGCCGGGCGGGTGCTGCTCGCCGGCGACGCGGCGCACACGCTGTCGCCCTCGGGCGGGCTCGGGCTCGCCACCGGGGTGGGCGACGCGGCGGACCTGGGGTGGAAGCTGGCGGCCGAGCTGGCCGGCTGGGCCGGTCCCGGGCTGCTCGACTCGTACGAGAGCGAACGGCGCCCGGTGGCCGTCGGCGGCCTGGAGGAGAGCCACCGCAACCTGCGGCGGACCGTCGACCGGCGCCTCTCCGCCGCCCTGCGCGACGCGACGCCCGAGGGGGAGCGGGCCCGCGCCGCGCTCGCCCGGGAGATCGCCGCGTCCGATCCGGGGCGCGAATTCGAGGCGCCCGACGCCCACTTCGCGTACCGGTACGCCTCGCCGGTGATCGCGGACGAGAAGACGGGGGCCGGCCGGTGCGCCTCGGCCGGTTCGAGTCCGGGCGGTGAGCCCTGGTGGAACCGTACGGCCCAGCCGGGCGGTGAGCCCTGGTGGAACCGAACGGCCCAGCCGGGGGCGCGGGCGCCGCACGTCCCGCTCGGGGCGGGCGTCTCGACGCTGGACCTGTTCGGTCCGGGGTTCGTCCTGCTGTGCCTCGGCCCGGGCCCGTACGCCGCCGCCGGGGGCGGCCCGGCGAACCCGGACGGCCTGGTGCGGGCCTTCGCCGAGCGCCGGGTGCCGCTGGGCGTGGTGCGCTGCCGCGACGTGGAGGTGGCACGGCGCTACGAGCGGCCGTTCGTCCTCGTCCGCCCGGACGGTCACGTGGCCTGGCGCGGTACGGCTCCGCCCGCCGCCCCCGGCCGGCTCGCGGACCTGGTGCGCGGGGCGGGGACATGAACCGGCCCCGGGCGGGGACCGGGCCTCCGGAGGAGTTCGATCCGGCGCGGCTCGACCTCGCCGACCCGTACCCCGTGTACCGGCGCTACCGGGAGACGGACCCGGTGCACGCCGTGCGCCCGAGGGCCGCGTCCGGGCCGACGACCTGGTACCTGTTCGGGTACGCGGAGGTGGCGCGGGTCCTCACCGACCGGGGCTTCGGCCGCACCGACCCGTCGGACGCGCGCACGGCGCCGGTGCCGCCGGGGTACGCGACGCTGCGACGGATCGTCGAGAACTGGCTCGTCTTCCTCGACCCGCCCCGGCACACGCGGCTGCGTGCCCTGGTCGCCCCACCGCTGGGCGCGGCCGCCGTCGGGGAACTGCGGCCACGCGTACGGGAGATCGCGGAGGGGCTCGCCGGGCCGCTCGGGCGCCGGCGGTCGATCGATCTCGTGGAGGGCTTCGCCGCCCCGTATCCGCTGCTCGTCGTCGCGGGCCTGCTCGGGGTGGACGGCGTGCGGTGGCCGTGGTTCCGGGCGGAGGCGCTCGCCCTCCAGCGGGCCGGCGGGACGCGGGGCGACCGCTCGCCCGCGGCCCTCGCCCGGGCGGACCGGTCGGCGGCGGCGCTCGACGCGTACTTCGGGAGGGAGTTGGCGGCACGGCGGACGGAGGACCGCGGGGACCTGCTCTCCGCGCTCGCCCGGGCCGGGGCCGTCGAACCGGCCCTGGGCACGACGGCGCTGACGGCGACCTGCGTCCATCTCCTCACCGCCGGGCACGAGACGACGACGGGACTGATCGGCAAGGCGGTGCTCGCGCTCCTCGCACGCCCCGGGTTACGGGCGGAACTCCGGTCCGACCCGGGCCTGTTGCCGAAGGCCGTGGACGAGTTCCTGCGCCACGACCCGCCGGTCCAGATGGTCACCCGGTGGGCGCACCGGGACGCCGAACTCGCGGGCCGGTCCGTGCGCCGGGGCGACCGGCTGCTGCTCGTCCTGGGCTCGGCGCACCGGGATCCGGCGCGGTTCCCCGACCCCGACCGCCTCGACATCCACCGGGACGCCGGCCGGCACTGCGCCTTCGGCCTGGGCATCCACTACTGCGTGGGCGCGGCGCTCGCCCGCGCGGAGGCGGAGATCGGGCTCGGCGTCCTCCTGGACCGGCTGCCGGCGCTCGGCCGCGGGGTCCGGCCGGGGGTGGTGGTGGAGTACGCGCCGGACTGGGTGTTCCACGGCCCGTCACGACTGACCCTGACCTGCTGACACAGGCGCCACTCGTCCCCCGGGAACGTCTTCCCGCCCCTCCGCGTTATACCCCCCAAGGGTATACAGAGGAGGGGTTCATGACCACGAGAAGACTGACCGCGCTCGCCCCCGAGCAGGCGCCGGGACGTGCCCGCGAGCTGCTGACCGACATCGTCGAACGACACGGCTCCGTCGGCGAGATGGTGTCCACGATGGCGCACTCCCCGGCGCTGCTCGACGGCTACCTCAGCCTCTCGCGCGCCATGAAGCGGGTGAAGATCCCGCGCGCCCTGAGCGAGAAGCTCTCCCTCGCCGTCCAGGAGTGGATCGGCTGCGGCACCTGCCGCGAGGCGCACGTCGAAGCCGGACGCGCGGCGGGCCTGACCGAGACCGACATCGAGCTCGCCCGCCAGGGCACGTCGACCGACCCGCGCGAGGCCGCCCTCATCGGCCTGGCGCTGCGGGTCCTCGCCGAACCGGGCGCGCTCTCCGACGAGGACGTCGCCGAGGTGCGGGCGCACGGCTGGAGCGACCGGGTGATCGCCGAGGTGGTCGGCGTGGTCACCCTCAACCTCCTCACCGGCGCCTTCAACCTCCTCGCGGGCATCCAGCCGGAGAAGGGGGACTGAACCGGCCCGGCCTCAGCTCGCGGTGGGGGCCGTGAAGGTGACGTCGGCGGCCCGGACGGTGGTCTCCGCGTCGCTTCCCAGGGCGTAGGCCGCGACGCGGGAGACCGTCGCGGCCGGGACGGCCTCGCTGATGCCCGGTGCCGCCGGGATGTCCTGGGTCGCGTGGGCGTCGTGCGGGACGACGACCCGGTAGCCGAGCCCCAGGGCCGTGCGGGCCGTCGCCTGCACGCACATCTCCGACATCACGCCGCAGACGGCGACCGCCCGTACCCCCGCGCCGGTGAGCACCGCACCCAGCGGCGTCTCCGCGAAGCCGTCGTCGTGGGGCTTGCGGATCACGACCTCGGCGGGTCCTGGTTCCACGGGGTGGTGGAGCTCCCAGCCGGGGGTGTGCGGTTCGTCCTCGGCGCCCGGCGGCCCGTCGTTCTGCAGATGGGCGATGAACGCCCCGTCCCGCCGGGCCCGGGCGATCAGGTCGGTCGTCCGGTCGACGAGCCGGCCGGCGTCGGGCACGGCGCCGTCTCCGGTGACGAAGGCCGACTGCACGTCGACGACGATCAGGGCATCCACGGCCTGCGCGCGCTCGGTCATCCGGACATCATCACGTCCACGGGCCGGGCCCGCCACGGCATTTCGCCGCCGCAGGAGGGGCGGGTAAACCCGCGCGCGGGCCACTGACCTGCGGGTAGCCTCACCGGTCGAGAACCAGGGGAGGATCCGCATGGCCGAGTCGACGACGTCCGAGTGGTGGGAGCTGCTGCCGGACGGCATCCGCGGTGAGGTCGACGGGTACGTCCTCCAGGACCGCCGGCTCCAGGCGGCGCGTGTCGTCTGGGAGAGCTGCCGGGCGCGTGGCATCAGGCTCCACGAGGCGGAAGAGGTCGTCCACGCCCGGTACCTCCACCACGGCGACCGGATCGCGGGCACCCCGCTCAGCCCCCTCGACCTGGAGTCGCTGACGGCGAAGGCCTCCGGCTGCCCGGGGCCCGTCGTCGCGATCGAGGCGATCTGGGACGGCGACACCGTCCACGACTGGTTCGTGATCCTCCTGGCCGTCTCCACCGAGCCCGCCGGCGAACGGGAGCTCGCCACGGTCTACCGGGAGACGGCCGTACGACACCTGGGCGAGGCGCGGGCCGCGGAGTCGCGCCGGCCGGAGGCCTCGGCCGCCGGGGTGGCGGGCCGGGCACTGGCCCGACACCTGTCCGTTCCCTTCCACTTCGCGAGCCCGGACACCCCGGACGACGAGGCGCCGCGCTGGCGGCCCTGAGCCGCGACACCGGTCGCCTAGACGCCCTTGGCGGCCCGGGCGAGCAGCCATCGGCCCGCGACCCCCGTGACAAGGAGTCCGGCGACGAGCGCGACCAGGGCGGCGCCCGGACCCGAGGCCCAGTCGACCGTGGTGGCGCGGGCCGCGAGGACCGCGCCGAGGGCGAGCGCCACGACGGGGACCGCGTGGAGCGCGGGGCGGATACGGTCCAGGTCGTCCTCCGCCAGGGACCCGAGGACTCCGACACCGAGGGCGAGCGCCCACACACCGAGGCCCTGCGCGTCGGCGCGGTTCACCGTCCACGGGAGCAGGGCGCCCCAGAAGGCCGGGAAGAACAGCAGGCCGGCGCCGATGCCGAGCCAGCCCGAGCCGAGCACGGCGAGCGGCGGCTTCGACCAGGCGGGCAGCGGGACGACCGGACACCGTGGCCCCGCCCCCGTGCCGCCGGGCCGTGCGCGGTACTGCGCGGCCAGGCAGCCCACCGCCGCGAGGGCGAGGACGCCGAGGGTGGCGACCCAGCCGAGGCTGAACAGGGCGAGGAACAGCGGGCCGCCCCGTACGGCCTGGAGGCTTCCGGCGTTCAGCACGGTCACCGTGAACAGGCCGACGAGGACGAGCGCGAGCGGCAGCACCAGGCAGCGGACCTCCTCCCAGACGCGGGCCCGGCCGACCGTGAACAGCGTGGGTGCCACGCCCGCCATGGCGGCCCCGACGAGGCCGGGGCTCAGCGCCTCGGGCGACACCCAGGCGCCCGCCGCGTGCCCGGTCAGGCTCGCCACGGCGAGCAGGGCGCCGACGGTGGCGCTGATGCCTCCGACGACCCCGCTCAGGACCACGACGGCGGGCGAGAGGGCGCGGCCGTAGGGCGTTCCGGTGGTCACGGCCCCGCTCATCCCCGCGCCCCTTCCCGTACGGCGCCGGCCGTCGCCGGGCTCGTCGGCGGGTCCGCGGACTCCCGCTGCCGCTTGAGGACTTGGCGGGCGTACAGGATCCGCAGGCTCACCGCCGTCACCGCCGCGTAGGCGAGCATGCCGCAGCCGATGCCGACGCCCGCGACGAGGGCCGTGGCCCGGTCGAGGCCCAGGGTCCGTTCGAGTACGGGCACGGTCATCGCCGAGAAGGCGGGGGCCAGGCACAGGGCGGTGAGGTGCAGCGACCACTCCTCGCGCGCCCACGCGCCACCGGCGCGCGCGGCCCGCAGGGCGATGACCGTGTAGGTCACGGCGTAGGGGACGAGGTACGCGAGGAGCAGTCGGCGCCCGGCGGTTCCCTCGGCGAGGAACGCCACCGTGATCCACACCAGGCCCGCCGCGCCCGCGAGATGGGCGGCGACCCGCACCGGCGGCGGGCACCAGGTGCCGGTCAGGCCGGGGACGGTGGTGCGCCGGTCGAGGGCGCGGGAGGCGAGGAGCGCGCCGAAGGAGACGAGCGCCCCGAGGTGCATGATCGCGACGCGGTTGATGGCGAAGAGATCGAGCCCGGGGTAGAGCGAGGGCAGCACGCCCCATTCGAGCCGCAGCAGCGGAGCGGTCATCAGGAAGCCGTAGCAGAGCAGCAGCCAGCGCTGGTGGAGGTCGGGGAAGCCGGTGAGGGCGGCGAGGACGCCGGAGGTCACGCTGCCGACGGTGCCGACCAGGATCGTGGCGAGGACGATCCAGAACGCGGCCCCGCTGAAGGCCTCCGCCGGCGGGGTGCGCACGAGGTAGAGGGCGGCGCCCGCCATCGACGCGTACACGGTGACGGCGAAGACGGTCCCGGCGATCCGGTGCAGCCGGATGCGGCGCCGGACGGCGGAGAGCAGCTGCACGGGGCCGAGCAGCATGAGGAGGCCGCCCAGGACCGAGTGCACGATCAGGGGGGCGAGGCTGCGGCCGTACGGTCCGATCCGGTCGCGCACGGCCTGGGCGACGAACTCCGGGGAGACGGAACGGCCGAGGAGCCATTCGCCGGGGGCGGGCGCTCCCGGCCGCGCGTACGGCCAGAGTTCGGTCATGGCGATCGGCGCGTACGCGAGGCAGAGCACGGTCACCGCCACGGTCGCCGCTCTCCCCCACCCCCGGCTCGTGCCGGTCGGACGGCTCATGGCGGTTCCCCCTTCACCGAAAGCACCCATGGTCCTTTCTGGACTATGGAGGAAGGTAGGGGCGCGCACCCCCGGGGTCAACCGGTCGGTAACAAGCCGTCGTCCGCGGGATCAGGGCTCGCGGCCCTCCACCCACTGCCAGAAATCGACCATCATCCGCTCATACCGGATGCCGAACTCCAGCGCCTCGCGCTGACCGCGCGTCAGCAGTTCGCCGACGTCGTGCGCGAGACCCTCGTACGCGTCAAGCGTCCGCCGGTGCTCGTCGACCTGGACCGGGGCGTGGACGCGCGGGCTGGCGCCGAACCACAGCTTGAGGATGCCCCGTTCGCGGGCCTCGACGGGGACGAAGGCGGGGTCCGCGAGCCAGCCGCGCAGCGCCGCCGTCCCCTCCTCCGTGAGGCTCATCAGGCGCCGGTTGCGGCCGCCGGGCTGCCGCATCTCCGAGAGGAGTCCCGCCTCCAGGAGCCGGTCGCACTGCGCGTACACCTGGGCGTGCGGCATGGACCAGAACGGGGCCACCGTCCGCGCGGCCTCCACCTTCACGTCGTACGGACTGGCCTCGCCCAGCTTGTCGATGATGCCGAGCACGAGGAAGGAGGGCGTGGTCAACCGGACTTCAGACATGCGGCGACCGTATCGCGGCGCCCCGGCGGAGCGCCCTGGTGAGCGCGCCGCCGGGCCTTGCGACCGGGCGCAGGAGGTGATCGCCGCCTACGAGACGGGTCTCGTCACCCCGGGCTCGGCCGGGAGCGGCACCGCGGGCCCGGGCGGGGCCGGCTGACCGAGCGGGTCCGGACGATCGAGGAGGTCCGCGGGGCCCGGCTCGGGGTGGAGGACGTCGCCGAGCGCGGTCAGCCGGATGAGCCGCAGGATCCACGGCTGGTCGCAGTAGAGCCGCCAGCGCGCTCCGCGCCGGTGCATCCGCCCGGCGCAGTGGGCGAGGAGCCCGAGCCCGGTGGCGTCGCAGAAGGTGAGTCGCCGGATGTCGACGGTCAGGGCGTCGGACTCCCGGACGAGGGCGTCGAGCTCGGGCCGCAGGTGCCGCACCAGGACGAGGTCGAGCTCGCCCCGGAGGGCGGCGACCGTGAGACCGCCGGTCGAGCGGACATCGAGGTACGGGTCATGACGGGGGATCAGCTGCATCGGACGCTCCACAGGGTGGCTCCATGTGTCACGTCGAGCGTGGCCGCCCCGCTGTGGGGAGGGACGTTTCGCCTCGACCGCTGTCACCTGAATCGGTGAAGATCCGCCCCGCCTTCTCTCGTTCGTCAGCGCGCTGCTCGGGAAGGTGTACGGCGCGAGGGGTCCGTGAGCGGCGCCAGCGGGATGCGCCGGAACTCGACGGTCTCGTACGGGCTCCGCGTCCCGGTCTCGCGCAGGAGGCCGACCGTGGCGCCGTCCAGGGGGACCAGGTCCGAGTAGGCGGCCTTCCGCCGGTCCACCGTCAGCGCCTTCGTGAAGGTCCGTCCGCCGTCCGTACTGGTCCAGAGGGCCGCCTCGGCCCGGTCGTCCGGTACCGAGGGGGCCGAGAACAGCAGGACCCCGTCACGGCCGCCCACGTACAGCAGACTGCCCTGCACCACGGGCACGCGGTCCAGGGCGTGCTGGGGTGCGAAGGGACGGTCGAGGCTCTCGCCCCCGTCGGCCGAGGAGGCGTCGGCACGGTTGCCGGGGCTCGTCCCCAGCTGGTCGCGGGAGCTGACGTACACGCTTCCGTCGGGGAGTTGGGCGGCGGTCGACTCGTTGGCGTTGACGAAGCCGTCGTAGGTGTCGTCCACGAAGCCGAGGGACCAGGTGCGGCCGCCGTCGTCGCTGGAGAGGGCGTGCGCCCCGTAGTACCCGGGTTCCTCTCCGGTGTCCGTGGAGCCCTCGGGCGGCGCCGCCGAGTGGTTCGCGGCCACGACGAGCCGGCCGGCGTGCGGGCCGCGCGTCAGCGCGAGGGCGTGGCCGGGACCGGTGGCGTACCAGCGCCATCCGGGCCTCTTCACGCGCGCGGTGATCTCGCGCGGCGCGGAGAACGTCCGCCCGTCGTCGGCGCTGCGCTGGACGAACACCCGGCGGCCGCGCGCGGCGGGCACCTCGCCGCGCAGGATCCGCCGTTCCGTCGCCTCCGCGCCGTTGTACGAGCTGAGCAGCACCACGTCGCCCGAGCGGGGATCGACGACCGGTGCGGGGTTCCCGCGCGTGTCGCCGTGTCCGTCGGCGACGACGCGCATCGGCCCCCAGGTGCAGCCGCCGTCGGCCGACCGCCGCACGACGATGTCGATGTCGCCGCTGTCCCCGGCCCGTCCGCGCCGGCCCTCGGCGAAGGCGAGCACGGTCCCGGCGCGGGTCCGCACGGCCGCGGGGATGCGGTAGCCCGCGTAGCCGCCGGTACCCGCGGTGTACGGGACGGACACCCCGCACCCGGGCGCGGTCACCGGCGGGCCGGGCTCCACGGCGGCGAGTCCGGCGACGGTCAGCCCGGCGAGGGCCGCCACCAGGAGCGCCAGGACGACCAGTCGTGCGGTCCGCACGGTCACGCGCCTCACAGGCCCCCCTGACGCCGCATCACGATCACACGCCCCGGGCGATCCGTCCCAACGTCCCTCCCCCGCGGCACGACGAGCCGAACTCCGGGACGACACGAGGGGCCGTCCGCGTGAATTCACGCGGACGGCCCCTCGTCCGAGCCGGCGGGAGGCTCAGCCCGCGAACCGGGCCATCCACGCCTCGACCTCGGTCGAGGAGCGCGGCAGACCGGCCGACAGGTTCTCGTGGCCGTCCTCGGTGACGACCAGGTCGTCCTCGATCCGGACGCCGATGCCGCGCCACTCCTCGGGCACGGTCAGGTCGTCCGGCTGGAAGTACAGGCCGGGCTCGACCGTGAGCACCATGCCCGGTTCGAGGACGCCGTCGACGTACTCCTCCGTGCGGGCCTGCGCGCAGTCGTGGACGTCGAGGCCGAGCATGTGGCCGGTGCCGGCCATGGTGAAGCGGCGCTGGAGGCCCAGCTCGTACGCGCGGTCGACGGGCCCCTCGATGAAGCCCCACTCGACGAGGCGCGCCGTCAGGTGGCGCTGGGAGGCCTCGTGGAAGTCGCGGTACGGGGCGCCCGGCTTCACCGCGGCCATGCCCGCCTCCTGCGCCTCGTACACCGCGTCGTACACCTGGCGCTGGACCGGGGTGAAGGTGCCGCCGATGGGGAGGGTGCGGGTGACGTCGGCGGTGTAGAGGGAGTGCGTCTCCACGCCGGCGTCGAGGAGGAGCAGCTCGCCGGGGCGGACCGGGCCGTCGTTGTCCGTCCAGTGCATGATCGTCGCGTGGTCGCCGGCGGCGCAGATGGAGCCGTAGCCGACGTGGTTGCCCTCCAGGCGGGCGCGGCGGAAGAAGGTCCCTTCGATCCACCGCTCGGAGGAGGCGATCGCGCGGGAGAGCTCGGCGACGCAGTCGGTGAAGCCGCGGACGGTGGAGTCGACCGCCTTGCGCATCTCGCCGAGTTCCCAGGCGTCCTTGACGAGGCGGAGGTCGCTGAGCGCGCCTTCGAGCTCGGCGTCGCGCTCCTCGTCGGTGGTGACGGCGGCTTCGAGGGCCGGGTCGATCCCGCGGACGATCCGGGTCGGCACGCCGGAGCCGGCGGCCAGGTCCTCCGTGATGGTGCGGACGTCGCGGCAGGGCAGTCCGAGGACGGTCGCGGACTCGGCGAGGGAGCGGCGGCGGCCCATCCACAGCTCGGCGGTGTAGCCGATCCAGAACTCGTCGTTGTCGCGGCTGTCGCGGGGCAGCTGGTAGCAGTAGGCGTCGTGGCCGCCGTCGGCGCGGGGTTCGAGGACGAGCGCGCCGTCGCGGGTCTGGTCTCCGGTCATGTGGACGTAGCCGGAGTAGGGGCGGAACGGGTAGTTGTCGTCGTTGGAGCGGTACTTGAGGTTGCCCGAGGGGACGATCAGGCGCTCGCCGGGGAAGAGCGCGGAGAGCGCCAGACGGCGCCCGGCCGCGAACGGGGCCTGCTCGGCCGGTTCGAGGTCGTGCCGTTCGGTGTCCGCCCAACCCGTCCTCATCAGAGCGGAGAGCTCCTCGGAGACGCCGTTGTAGAGGCCGTTCTTGCGACCCTTCGCCACGTCCTGCACCTTCTTCCGGGTACGTTCTCGGCCGCCGGCCGTCGACGGCACCCGGAAGGTACTGCGCCGCGGGCCCGCCGGGTGCCCGGATCGGCCAGTGGCACGGATCTGCCACACCCGGGCGGCGGGGGCGGTCCGCGCGGGCCGATAATGCGGTCCATGGCGAACGAGAAGCTCGGTGAGGCGCTCCGGCTCCTCGGGATCGACGACGAGGCCCGCCGGGTCTACGTCCGGCTCCTGGAACTCGGTCCCGCGCCGCTGAGCGCGATCGGTTCCGCGGCCGGTCTCGACGGCGCGGAGCTGACCGCGGCGTACGGGGAGCTGGTCGACGCGGGCCTGGCGAGCCCGGCGGGGCAGGACCCGGACCTGGTGGCTCCGGTGCCTCCCGCCGCGGGCCTGGAGATCCTGGGGCGGCACCGGGCGGCCGAGCTCGACGAGTCGCGGATCACCGTCGGCGGCGCCTTCGAGTCGTTCCGGCGGCAGCGGCTCGCCGCGTACCACGACGATCTGGTCGAGGTGGTGACCGGCGACGCGGTCGGGCCCCGGATGCGGCACGCCTGGGCGAGCGCGCGCGGGGAGATCCGGCAGCTGGACTCCCCGCCGTACTTCCCGCTGCCCAGCGCCACCGACGACGCGCTGGCGACGCTGGCGCGCGGGGTGACCCAGCGGGTCGTCTACTCGCAGGCCTCGCTGGAGTACCCGGGGCAGCTGGAGTCGTCGATCGAGCCGTGCGTGGAGGCCGGGGAGCAGGCGCGGGTGCTGCCGTCGGTGCCGGTGAAACTGGTGATCATCGACGAGTCGTACGCCATGGTCTCGCTCTCCATCAAGGAGGCCGACGTCCACAACAGCATGCTGGTGGTGCAGCCGTGCGGCCTGCTGTCGGCGCTGGTCGCGCTGTTCGAGCAGACCTGGCAGAACGCGCTGCCCCTGCACGGCCGTTCCGTCCGGCCGGCCGGACTGCTTCCGGCCGACCGGCGGCTGTTGCGGCTCCTCGCCGGCGGGGCGGGCGACGAGGTCATCGCCCGGGAGATCGGGGTCAGCCGCCGTACGCTCTTCCGCCGGATCCAGGTGCTCATGGCCCGGCTCGGCGCCACGAGCCGCTTCCAGATGGCGCTGCAGGCACAGCGCGCGGGCTGGCTCTAGGACCCGGGCTCAGGTGAGGTGCCGCCGGAGGAAGGTGTGCACCAGGGCGCTGTTGTGGGCGGCCTGTTCGTTGTCCCCTGCGCCCGCGTGGCCGCCGCCGGTGTTCTCGTGGAACAGCACGGGGTGACCGAGCTCCCGCAGCCGCGCCGCCGTCTTGCGCGCGTGGCCGGGGTGGACCCGGTCGTCGCGGGTGGAGGTCATGAGGAGCAGCGGAGGGTACGTCCGGTCGGCCTCGATCCGGTGGTACGGGGAGAGTTCCCGCAGGTGGGCGAGGTCGGCCGGGTCGTCGGGGTCGCCGTACTCGGCGATCCAGGACGCGCCCGCGAGGAGCTGGTGGAAGCGGGTCATGTCGAGCAGCGGGACCTGCGCGACGATCGCCCCGAACAGCTGGGGGTAGCGGGTGAGCATCGCGCCCATGAGCAGGCCGCCGTTGCTGCCGCCCGCCGCGCCGAGCCGGTCCGGGGTGGTGATGCCCCGCGCGACGAGGTCCTCGGCGACGGCCGCGAAGTCCTCGAAGGCCCGCGGCCGTTCGGCGCCGAGCGCGGCCTGGTGCCAGTCCGGGCCGTACTCGCCGCCGCCCCGGATGTTCGCGATGACGTACGTGCCGCCGCCCTCCAGCCACCCGCGGCCCCGCAGGGCGCCGTAGGCGGGGGTGAGGGAGACCTCGAAGCCGCCGTAGCCGTAGAGGAGGGCGGGCCCGGGTCCGGTGGCGGTGTGGTCGGGACCGATGACGAAGTAGGGGACGCGGGTGCCGTCGGAGGAGGCCGCGAAGTACTGCGCGACGGTGAGCCCTGCGGTGTCGAAGCGGTCCGGGGCCTGCTTGAGCACCTCCGTCTCGCCGCCGATCTGCCCGCGGTGGAGGCTGGAGGGCTGGAGGAAGCCCGACACGTCGAGGAAGTACTCGTCGGAGACGTCCGGGTCCGTGTCCACGACGGCGACGGCGGACAGCGCCGGGACGCCGACGAGCGGGGTCCGCGTCCAGCCGGCGCCGTCGGGGCCCGGGGTGAGGACCTCGATGTGGGCGCTGACGTCCCGCATCGTCTCCAGGATCAGGTGGTGCCGGGTCCAGGAGTACCCGGCGAGGGCCGTCCGCGCGTCCGGGGTGAACAGCACCTCGAAGGTGCGGTCGCCCGCGAGGAAGGCGTCGAAGCCGAAGGCGAGGAGGGAGCCGGTGGGCTGCCCGAGCCACGCGGACTTCAGGGTGACGAGCAGGTGCCGGCCGTGGGCGTCGACGAGCGCGTCCTCGGGGACGTCGATGCGTACCGTCGTGCCGCCGGGCTGTCCGTCGTACGTGCTGCCGGGCGTGGTGGCGGACGTGCCGCCGGGCGTTCCGTCGGACGTGCCACCGGGCGTTCCGCCAGGCGTGCCGCCGTCGGGCGTCAGGAGGTACGTCTCGCTGCGGAAGAAGTCCAGCGAGCGGCCGACGAAGTCCCGCTCGAAGCCGGGGGTGGGGTCGTGGTACCCCCAGGCCGACACGTCGCTGTCCTGGGCCTCGTAGACCAGCTCGGACTCCTCGATCGGCGTGCCGCGCCGCCACCGGCGGACCGTGCGCGGGTAGCCGGAGTCGGTCAGGGAGCCCGGTCCGGTGTCCGTGCCGACGAAGACGGTGTCGGCGTCGATCCAGCCGATCCGCGTCTTCGCCTCCGGCACCTGGAAGCCGTCCTCGACGAACTCCCGTGTGCCGAGGTCGAACTCGCGGACCACGACGGCGTCGCCGCCGTCCCGAGAGAGCCGCACGAGGGCCCGGTCGTACGCGGGAAGGCGCGCCCGCGCCCCGTCCCAGACCCACTTCTCGCCCTCGGCGGCGGCGAGCGCGTCGACGTCGAGGAGGACCTCCCACTCGGGTTCGTCCTTGCGGTACTGCTCCAGGGTCGTGCGCCGCCACACCCCGCGCACGTGCTCGGCGTCGCGCCAGAAGTTGTAGAGGTACGCGCCGCGCCGCGTGGTGTACGGGATGCGGTCCGAGGCGTCGAGCACCTCCCGCAGGCGCGCCTTCAGCGGGGCGAACCCGGCGTCGGCGGCCAGCACCTCCGCCGTCTCGGCGTTCCGCTCGGCCACCCACGCGAGGGCGGCCTCGCCGGAGATGTCTTCCAGCCACAGGTACGGGTCGTCATCGCTCACCCCCGTATTGTGCAGGCTCGCGCTTCAGCTCCGGCTTTCACGGCGCAGCCGTACCGCGAGGTGGTGCTGGAGCGGACGGCCGACGGCGGCGAGGTCGTGGACGAAGTCGAGGGTGTCCTCGTCGGTGAGGGTGTAGCGGCGGCGGGTGGCGTCGACCTGCTTGGCGGTGGGCGCGAGGGCGACCTCGTGGGTGGCGAGGTCGACGGCGGTGCCGTCCGCGCGGCCGACGGCGATCTCGGCGATGCCGGTCGGCTGGGTGATCAGGGCCTCGACCCGGCCCTCGGGCTGCAGCCGCCACCAGCCGCTCTCGCGGGCCGACGGCCGCAGCGGGGTGCCGTCCTCGTCGATGAGCCAGGACCGCGCCTCGTAGTGCAGGAAGGGGCGCCCGTCGTGGCTGAAGGTGACCTCCTGCTCGTACGCGAAGTCCTCGGCGAGCGTCGGATAGCCGCCCCGCCCGCGCCCCACCCAGGTCCCGAGCAGCCCGGCGACCGGGGCGAGCAGCGCATGCGGCGCGGGCTCCTCGTCCGCCCGGAACGCGTCGGGGTACGGGTGCTGCCGGTCGCGGTCGTTCATGAGGGTGCGCTCCTGGGGTCGGGGCCTGTGCCGTACGGCAGCTTAGGCCGCCGGTTCCGGCGCGCCCCGCAGGGAGAGCCGGAGCACCGTGGTGGCGAGGACACCGGCGAGGAGGCCGCAGGTCAGAGCGGCCGGGATGCCGTTGCCGATGGCGGCGGAGGAGGAGAGGAGGCCCTGCTGGGGGCCCGTCCCGACGACGGCGATCCGCAGGAGCTGGCTCGCGAGGAGGCCGAGGACGGTGGCGCCGACCGCACCGGCCGCCATGGCCGGGAGCGTGACCCGGGTGAGGAGCCCGGGGAGCCGGCTCAGGGCCCACCAGACGACGGCGAGGAGGAGGACGTCGGAGGCCCGGTAGAGGAGCCAGTCTCCGATCTGGCCGCCCGCCGGGGCGTCCCAGGCGCCGAGCAGCAGCCACTGGCGCAGCAGGTCGCCGGGGTCGGCGAGGGGTCCGCCGTCCGGAGAGTACGACTGGAGGGCGGCGGCGACCGGCTGGTACGAGAGGACCACCACGGACAGGGCGGTCACGGCGGTCCCCGCGGTGGCGGCCAGGCGCGCGGCGCGGGCCGGGACGACCGTGCGGGGCAGCGGCCTCGCGCCTTCGGCGGCGATCCGCGCGAGGAGGACGGTCGCTCCCGCCGCGACGAGCGACACGGCCACGGGGAGCTGCCGTCCGGCGGCGGTCACGCTCGCCAGCTGGGGCAGGAAACGGTAACTGCCGTGCCCGGCCGCGGCGATGAGCCAGGGCGCGGACACGGCGGCGGCCAGCGTCCCGGCCACCGCGCCCCAGGCCCACAGCGCGAGGAACGCCGCGGTGGTGCGCCCGCGCTCGGGCGGGAGCCTGCGGATCAGCAGGAGGGCGCCGAGGACGAAGGCGGCGAACACCACTCCGTAGCGGATCTGGAGCCCGGCCGTGTAGAGCCCGTTGTAGCGGTCGCGACCGTCGTCGGCGAGGAGTGCGTAGCCGTGGCCCTGCACGCCGGAGTCGAGGAAGGACGGCGGGTCGTACGCCCAGGGGGTCACCCAGCGCTGGAGCTCGGCGACCGCGTCGGGGCCGAGCGTCCCGACGCTGCCGGGCAGCCGCAGCGCGTCGGCGCCGGCCCCGGCCCACCACAGGAGTGCGGCGAGCAGCAGCCCGCCGATGAGCGCGGGTATCGCCGCGCGCCGGTATGTCATTCCGTGTCCCCCGTCGTGAACGTGCCGTCCGAGTGCCCCCGTTGGAGACTACGGTCCGCTGATCACGTGTCGGCCACGGAGGCACGTCGGTTCGGCGGGCAGGACGCTCCGGGGATGCGTCCAGGGTCCGAGACACCGTTGACCGCGCGCGTGCCGACCGCTACGTTCGCGCCATGTTGCGTACAGCCCTGCTCACCACGCGCGGTCACATCGACCTGCTGCGGGTGGCCTCCGCCGCGTGTCGCCGCGGTCGCTGACGCCCTCTCACCGCCTTCACCACACCTCTGACGCCCTGGCTCCCGTGCGCGCGTGTCCGCTCCGCGCCCACGGGCGCTGAGGCGTACCTTCACCTCCCTCTCCCCCGGAGTCCGCCATGACGGTCGACCATGCCCCGCCCTCACCCCTGCCCGACATATCGCCTTTGCCGGAGATCGAACCCCTCACTCCCGCCCGGAGACCGGGCCGCCGCCCGTCCGTTCCCCGCTGGCTGCGCCGGGCCGTGGGCCCCGTGGTGCTGCTCGCCCTCTGGCAGTCGTGCAGTGCGACGGGGGTGCTGCCCGCGGACGTGCTGGCCTCGCCGGGGACCGTCGCGCGGGCCGCCGGCGACCTGGCCGGGGACGGGACGCTGCCGACCGCGATGGGGGTCTCGCTGCGGCGGGTCGCCGTGGGTCTGCTGCTCGGCGGGGTCGTGGGGATCGCGCTCGCCCTGCTGTCCGGGCTCTCGCGGCTCGGGGAGGACCTCGTGGACGCCCCCGTCCAGATGCTGCGGACGGTGCCGTGGGTCGGCCTGATCCCGCTGTTCATCATCTGGCTGGGCATCGGGGAGGCGCCCAAGGTGGCGCTGATCGCCCTCGGGGTCGCCTTCCACCTCTATCTGAACGTGTACGCCGGGATCCGCGGGGTCGACGCCCGACTCGTCGAGGCGGGCGAGTCCCTGGGGCTCGGCCGGTGGGGTCTGGTCCGGCACGTCGTCCTGCCGGGCGCGCTGCCCGGGGCGATGACCGGCCTGCGCTACTCCCTGGCGACGGCCTGGCTCGCGCTGGTCTTCGGCGAGTCCATCAACGCCGACGCCGGGATCGGCTTCCTCATGAACCAGGCGCGGGAGTTCTTCCGCACGGACGTGATCGTCGTCTGCCTGGTCGTCTACGCCTTCCTCGGCCTGCTCGCCGACACCCTCGTCCGTACGCTCGAAAGGCTGCTGCTGCAATGGCGACCGACCTTCACGGGGCAGTGACCGTCCAGGGTCTCACCCGCTCCTTCGACGGGCGTCCCGTCGTCGACGGCCTCGATCTGACCCTGCGCGCCGGGCAGTTCACCGCGCTGCTCGGGCACAGCGGCTGCGGCAAGTCGACGCTCCTGCGGATCCTCGCGGGGCTCGACCGGGAGATCTCCGGCACGGTCCTGGTGCCGCGCCGCCGCGCGGTCGCCTTCCAGGCACCGCGCCTGATGCCCTGGAAGAAGGTCTGGCGGAACGTGCTGCTCGGGCTGCCGGGGAGGCCGGACCGGGCGGTGGCGGAGCAGGCGCTCGCCGAGGTGGGCCTCGACCACCGCTCAGGGGCCTGGCCGAAGACCCTGTCGGGCGGCGAGGCCCAACGCGCCTCGCTCGCCCGGGCGTTGGTACGGGACCCGGATCTGCTGCTGCTCGACGAGCCGTTCGGCGCGCTGGACGCGCTGACCAGGATCAAGGCCCAGCGACTGGTGGCCGAGCTGTGGCAGCGGCGCGGCTGCACGGTCCTGCTCGTCACGCACGACGTCGACGAGGCGCTGCTGCTCGCGGACCGGACGCTGGTGATGCGCGACGGGGTGATCGCGTACGACACCGCCGTCGACCTCGACCGCCCCCGCTCCCCCGGCGACCCCGCCCTCGCCGCGCTCCGCACCCGACTGCTCGCCGAACTGGGCGTCGCCGAGGCCGAGTTCGCCTCACGCGTGACGTCCTGACGACCGCCCCCGAACCCTTCCCGAGGAGACAACCGTGAAGTCCTTCCGTCTGTCCGCCGCGGCGCTGCTCGTGCCGCTCGCCCTGCTCGCCTCCGCCTGCTCCGGTGCCGCCGCGGCCGGCAGCGCCTCGAACTCCGACGGCCAGGGCCCCCTCGTCCTGAACGTCGGCGACCAGAAGGGCGGCGCCGAGGCCCTGCTGCGCGCCGCCGGTGAGCTCGACGACCTCCCCTACCGGGTGAAGTGGTCGACGTTCACCTCCGGCCCACCGCTCCTCGAAGCGGTGAACGCCAGAGCCGTCGACTTCGGATCCGTCGGGAACACCCCGCCCGTCTTCGCGGCCGGCGCCGGCTCGAAGATCACCGTGGTCGCCGCGACGCACGGCGACTCCGCGGGAGAGACGATCCTCGTCCCGAAGGACTCCCCGCTGCGCACCGCGCGGGACCTGAGGGGGAAGCGGATCGCCGTCGCCCAGGGCAGCTCCGCCCACTTCCAGCTGATCGCCTCGCTCCGCAAGGCCGGGCTCGGCCTGGACGACGTCCAGGTCAGCCTGTTGCAGCCGGCCGACGCGCTCGCCGCGTTCACCGCCGGCAAGGTCGACGCCTGGGCGGTCTGGGACCCGTACACCTCCCAGGTCCTGCTGAGCGGCAAGGGCCGGGTGCTGACCGACGGGCGCGGGATCGTGAACGGCCTCGGCTTCCAGGTCGCGGCCCCCTCGGCGCTGGCCGACCCGGAGAAGGCGAAGGCCGTCGGCGACCTCGTGGAGCGGCTGCGCCGCGCCCAGGGCTGGGTGTTCGGCCACCCCGGGGAGTGGGCGAAGGTCTGGTCGAAGGAGACCGGGCTGCCGTACGAGGTGGCCCTGGCGGCCGTGAAGCGGAGCAACGGGACGCGCATCCCCGTCGCCCTCGACGACGCGGCGATCGCCTCCGAGCAGAAGATCGCCGACACCTTCACCGCGCTGAAGCTCATCCCGCGCACGTTCCGCTTCGCGGACTACGTCGACACCCGTTTCAACAAGGACCTGCCGCCGTCCACCACGCCGGCGCGCAGCTACGGAAAGGCCTCCTGATGACCGTCCATCTGCACTGGTTCCTGCCGACCGGCGGCGACGGCCGGACCCTCGTCGACCGGCACGCCTACACGGACGGCGGGATCACCCGGGACCGGACCGTGTCCGGGGTGCGCGCGCCCGACATCGACTACCTGATCCAGATCGCCAAGGCGGCCGAACAGCTGGGCTTCGAGGCCGTGCTGACCCCGACCGGCACGTGGTGCGAGGACGCCTGGCTGACGACGGTCGCGCTGTCGCAGCACACCGAGCGTCTCAAGTTCCTGGTGGCGTTCCGGCCGGGGGTGATCTCGCCGGTGCTCGCGGCCCAGATGGCGTCCACGTACCAGCGGATCACCCGGGGCCGGCTGCTGCTCAACGTCGTGACGGGCGGCGACTCGTCCGAGCAGCGCCGCTTCGGCGACCACCTCGACCACGACCGGCGGTACGCCCGGACGGCCGAGTTCCTCTCGGTGGTGCGGGGCGTGTGGAACGGGCGGCCGTACGACTTCGACGGCGAGCACTTCCGGATCGAGGGCGGGCTCACCGCCCTGCCGCCGGACCCGCTGCCCGAGATCTTCTTCGGCGGCTCGTCGGCGGCGGCCGGCCCGGTCGCGGCGGAGCACGCCGACGTGTACCTGACGTGGGGCGAGCCGCCGTGGCAGGTGAAGGAGAAGATCGACTGGATCCGGCGGCTCGCCGAGGAGCGCGGCCGGACGGTCCGCTTCGGGGTCCGGCTGCACACGATCTCGCGCGACTCGGCGCGGGAGGCCTGGGCGACGGCCGACCGGCTGCTCGCGGATCTCGACGCGGAGACCGTCGCCGCGGCGCAGGAGCTGCTCGGCCGGAGCGAGTCGGTGGGCCAGCAGCGGATGCTGGCGCTGCACGGCGGCAGCTCGCTGGACCGCGACCGCCTGGAGATCTCGCCGAACCTGTGGGCGGGTGTCGGTCTGGTACGGGGCGGGGCGGGGACCGCGCTTGTCGGCAGCCACGCCGATGTGGCGGACCGGATCGAGGAGTACCACGCCCTGGGGGTGGAGCACTTCGTCCTGTCCGGCTACCCGCACCTGGAGGAGGCGTACTGGTTCGGCGAGGGCGTGACGCCCGAGCTTGCGGCGCGCGGCCTGTTGCCGTCGGCCCCCGCCTCGCCGCTGCTCGGCGTCCCGGCGGCGAACGGCCGCCCGGCCTCCGCTCCGGGCGGTGCGCCGCTGCTCGTGCCCGGCGGGCGGTAGACGACACCACGGGGCGGGGGGCGGCGCGGGAAGAACCGCACCCCCGCCCCGGTTGGTGGAAGCGTGAACGATTTCGGGTTCGAAGAGGTCAGGGCGGTGGACGTCGTCGTCATCGGCGCCGGGCAGGCGGGGCTCTCGGCCGCCTTCCACCTGCGGCGCACCGGTCTTGAGCCGGACCGGGACTTCGTCGTCCTGGACCACGCCCCCGCGCCGGGCGGCGCCTGGCAGTTCCGGTGGCCCTCGCTCACGTACGGCAAGGTCCACGGAATGCACGCCCTGCCCGGCATGGAGCTCACCGGGGCCGATCCCGCCCGTCCCTCCTCGGAGGTGATCGGCGCGTACTTCGACACGTACGAGCGGACCTTCGGCCTGCGGATCCACCGGCCCGTCGACGTCACCGCCGTGCGGGAGGGCGAGGGCGGGCGGCTGCGGGTCGAGACCTCGGAGGGCGTCTACGCGACGCGGGCCCTGATCAACGCGACGGGCACCTGGGACCGGCCGTTCTGGCCGCGCTACCCGGGGCAGGAGACCTTCCGGGGCCGCCAGCTGCACACCGCCCAGTACCCGGGCCCCGAGGCGTTCGCCGGGAAGCGGGTCCTCGTCGTGGGCGGCGGGGCCTCCGGCACCCAGCACCTCATGGAGATCGCCGAGGTCGCCGCCGGGACGACCTGGGTGACCCGGCGCGAGCCCGTCTACCGCGAGGGCCCGTTCGGCGAGGTGGAGGGCCGCGCGGCCGTCGCCCTGGTCGAAGAGCGGGTGCGGCGCGGGCTGCCGCCGCAGAGCGTCGTCTCGGTCACCGGGCTCCCCCTCAACGACGCGATCCGCGCGGCACGCGCGCGCGGGATCCTGGACCGCCTCCCGATGTTCGACCGGATCACCCCGACCGGGGTGGCCTGGGACGACGGCCGGACCGTCGACGTGGACGTCATCCTGTGGGCGACCGGTTTCCGTGCGGCGATCGACCATCTGGCACCGCTGCGGCTGCGGGAGCCGGGCGGCGGCATCCAGGTCGAGGAGACGCGCGCGGTACGGGACGAGCGCGTCCACCTCGTCGGCTACGGTCCCTCGGCGTCGACGATCGGCGCCAACCGGGCCGGACGCGCGGCGGCCTCCGACATCCGCCGACTGCTCGGCCGCGAGCGGGTCCCCGCGCCTACGCCCTGACCGTTCACTGCCGCGCGGCGCCCCGGTTGGCGTTGAACGCGGCCACGTTCGCCTGGTGGGTGGCGTAGTCGGCGGTGAAGCGCGTGTCCCCGGGGGCCACCGTGACGAAGTAGAGCCAGTCGCCGTCCGCGGGGCGGATCACCGCGTCCAGGGCCTCGTCCCCCGGGTTCCCGATGGGCGTCGGCGGGAGGCCCTTGCGGGCGTAGGTGTTGTACGGGCTCCGGGACTTCGTGTCCTCGGCGCTGGTGTCGACGGTGCTGCGCCCGAGGGCGTAGTGGAGCGTCGAGTCCATCTGGAGCGCCATGCCCCGCGCGAGCCGGTTGTGGACGACACGCGCCACCTTCGCCATGTCCTCCGGGTTGTCGGCCTCGGCCTGCACGATGCTGGCCGCGATCACCGTCTCGTAGACGCTGAGTCCGTGCGCCCGCGCCCCTTCGGCGATCCGCCCGGCGCCGTAACGCCTGCCCGCGGTGTCCACCATGAAGCGCAGCAGCGCCTCCGGGGTGGTGGACGAGAGCACCGGGTAGGTCGCCGGGAAGAGGTAGCCCTCGGGGTTGCCGCCGGCCGCGGCGGGCAGCGGGAGGACGCCGGAGGTGGTCGCGGTCTTCCGCGCGGTCCCGTCGGGCAGGTGGAGTGCCCGGTCGACGGCGGCGTAGACCTGGCCGGCCCGCCAGCCCTCCGGGACGAGGAGGGTGCGGGGCTGTTCGACGGCCGGTTCGTCGCGGGTGAGAAGGAGCGGGACGGCGACGCCGACCGCCAGGACGAGGACCGCCCCGAGGAGCAGCGCGAGCCGGCCGCGCCGGGTGAGGCGGGAACGGCGGTCTCGACGGGCTCGGCGGGGAGGCCGGGGCAGGGTCGGGCGGCGAGGACGGCGCTGGGGTGCGTACGGTGACGGCGTCCGGTACGTCATGAGCGCACGCTAACGCGGGCCGTACGCGAATCCGGGGATCCCGCGCACACGGCGGCGCCGCCGGCCCCCTGGGACGGGGGGCCGACGGCGCCGGGCACTGCGATCGTCAGACGAGCCAGCCCAGGAAGTGGAGGACGCCGGCGAGCAGGTTGGTGATGACGTTCATGATGGTGCTTCTCCTCGTACAGGTACATCAGTGGGACGTGTGCGGTCGCGGTCTGCAGCCCGTCGCTCGCACTCCGTGATCATCTGATGCCGTACGGCACCCGGGCAACGAATCCCGGCACGATCACACGTTCTGGGGAACAACCGCTCCCACGTTCGTCTGTTCGGCCCGGCTCGGGTCCTCGGCGTCGCCCTTCGCGGCCGTACGGGCGTCCCGGCGGACCAGCGCGGCGTACCGTCCGTCGCGGGCGAGCAGCTCCTCGTGCGTCCCGCGCTCCGCTATCCGGCCGGCCTCCAGGACGACGATCTGGTCGGCGTCGCGGACGGTGGAGAGCCGGTGGGCGATGGTGATCGTGGTGCGGCCGGCCGACAGGGCGTCGATGGCGCGCTGTACCGCGTGCTCGGTGCGGGTGTCGAGGGCGCTGGTCGCCTCGTCGAGGATCAGGACCGGCGGATCGCGCAGGATGGTGCGCGCGATGGCGAGGCGCTGCTTCTCGCCGCCGGAGAAGCGGTAGCCGCGCTCGCCGACGAGGGTGTCGTACCCCTCGGGGAGCGAGGCGATGTGCTCGTGGATCTGGGCGGCGCGGGCGGCGGCCTCGATCTCCTCGTCGGTGGCCTCCGGCTTGGCGAAGCGGAGGTTGTCGGCGACGGAGGCGTGGAAGAGGTACGTCTCCTGGGAGACGACGCCGACGGCGCGGGCGAGGGTGTCGAAGTCCAGGTCGCGCACGTCGGCCCCGTCGAGGGTGACGCGGCCGCCGGTGACGTCGTACAGCCGGGGCACCAGGTAGCTGAGGGTGGACTTGCCGGAGCCGGTGGGGCCGACGACGGCCAGGCTGCCGCCGGCGGGGACGGTCAGGTCGATGCCGTCCAGGGTCGGACGGCTCTGCCCGTCGCGGTCGTAGTGGAACGCGACCTTCTCGAAGGCGACCTCGCCGCGGATCTCCGGCAGCGGGACCGGCTCGTCGGGCTCGGTGATCTCGACGGGCAGGTCGAGGTACTCGAAGATGCGCTGGAAGAGCGCGAGGGAGGTCTGCACCTGCACGCCGGTGGAGAGCAGGCTGACGGCGGGCCGGAAGAGGCCCTGCTGGAGCGAGACGAAGGCGACGAGCGTGCCGAGCGAGATCTCCGAGACGCCCCGCCCGAGGGCGATGCCGGCGGCCCAGTAGATCAGGGCGGGCATGGCGGCCATGACGATGCCGATGGTGGACATCCGCCACCGTCCGGCCATGGAGGAGCGCACTTCGAGGTCGACGAGGCGCTCGGACTCCTCGGCGAAGGACATGGTCAGGGAGTCGGCGCGGCCCATGGTGCGGCCGAGCAGGATGCCGCTGACCGAGAGGGACTCGGTGACGGTCGCGGCCATGGCGGCCATCTGCTTCTGGCGCTGGGTGGTGATCTTCTTGCGCTCGCGGCCGACGCGGCGGCTGATCCAGACGAAGACGGGCAGCAGGAGCAGCGAGACGAGGGTGAGGCGCCAGTCGAGGGCGAGCATGGCGACGACGGTCGCGACGACGGCGGTCAGGTTGGAGACCAGGGAGGTGGCCGTGGAGGTCACGGTCGCCTGCATGCCGCCGATGTCGTTGGCGATGCGGGACTGGACCTCGCCCGTACGCGTGCGCGTGAAGAAGGCGAGCGGCATCCGCTGGAGCTGCTCGTAGACCCCGGTGCGCAGGTCGTGCATGACGCGCTGGCCGACGGTGGTCGATATGAGGGTCTGGAGCACGCCGAAGACGCTGGTCAGGACGGCGGTGGCGATCATGCCGAGGGCGAGCAGGCTGAGGAGCCCGGTGCGGCCCTGGGGGATCGCGACGTCCAGGATCTCGCGCAGGAGGAACGGCGAGGCGACCGACACGAGCGAGGCGGCGCCGACCAGGAGGCCGACGAGCGCGAGGCGCGCGCGGTAGGGGCGGAAGAGCCGCAGGATCCGCCGCACCTGCGCGGGCTCCTTGGGCTGGCCGGGGTCGCGGGGCGGGGGCGTCCAGTCGGACTGGTCGTGGGGGCGCATGGGCTCCTTCGGAAGATTCGACGGTCGATAGAGACCATAGCTCATTGTTACCTATACTCACAATGAACATGGTCCTGATATTGTTCCCGTATGAACACCTCCGACCGTCCGGGCGGGACCGACACCGACGGGCTCCTCGCCGAGCAGCTGCTGCGGCTCACCCGGCGCCTGCACCGCATCCAGAAGCGCCATCTGGAGCCGGTCGGCATCACCCCCGCGCAGTCCCGGCTGCTGCGCACGGTCGCGCACTTCGGCGAGCCGCCCCGGATGGCCGACCTCGCGGCCCGCCTGGAGGTCGTCCCGAGGGCCGTGACCAGTCTCGTCGACGGCCTGGAGGCGGGCGACCGGGTGCGCCGGGTGCCCGACCCGAGCAACCGCCGGGTGGTGCGGGTCGAGCTCACCGACGCGGGCCGCGCCACGCTGCGCGAGCTGCGCAGCGCGCGCCGGGCCGCCGCAGAGGACATCCTTGCTCCATTGACCGTCGAACAGCGCGAGGTGCTCGAAGGTCTGCTGTCCGCCCTGGTCGACCCCGGCCCGGAGCGCGGCTGCTGACCCGACGGGTGCGGGGACGCGCCGAAGGGGAGCCAGGACATGCCGCTGCTCGAACCGAACCCGCAGGCCCTGCGTCCCGGTACGAAGCGGACGCCCGCCCCGGACCGCGTGCCGGAACTCGCGGCGCGCGGCACGCCGCGGCGGCTGCGCCAGGAGCTCACCGAGCTCCTCGGGCCCGGCAAGGTCCTCTCGGGCATCTCCGACCTGGTGCGCTACGCCTCGGACGCCAGCCCGTACCGCTTCGTCCCGCAGGTCGTCGTGGTCGCCGAGGACATCGACGACATCTCCACCGTCCTGTCGTACGCCCACGGCAAGGGCCGCGAAGTGGTCTTCCGGGCCGCCGGGACCAGCCTCAACGGCCAGGCGCAGGGGGAGGACATCCTCGTCGACGTGCGCCGTCACTGGGCGGGCGTCGAGGTCCTGGACGGCGGGGCCCGGGCGCGGATCCGGCCCGGCACCACCGTGGTGCGGGCCAATGCCGCGCTCGCCCCGTACGGGCGGGTCCTGGGGCCCGATCCGGCCAGCGCGATCGCCTGCACGATCGGCGGGGTCGTCGCCAACAACGCCTCGGGGATGACGGCTGGCACGACCCGGAACTCGTACCGGACCGTCTCGTCCCTGACCGTGGTGCTGCCGAGCGGGACCGTGGTCGACACGGCGGACCCGCATGCCGACGAGGAGCTCGCGCGCGCCGAGCCGAGGCTGTGCGCGGAGCTGACGGCGCTGAAGGCGGAGATCGAGGCGGACCCCGCGCTGACCGCGCGGATCCGGGCCAAGTACGCCATCAAGAACACCAACGGCTACCGGCTCGACGCCTTCCTCGACGGCGACACCCCGGTGCGGATCCTGCGCGGCCTGATGGTCGGCTCCGAGGGGACCTTCGGCTTCCTCTCCGAGGTCGTCTTCGACACCCTGCCGCTGGACCGGGAGGTGTCCACGGCCCTGCTGTTCTTCCCCTCGCTGCCCGCCGCCGCCGCGGCCGTGCCCCTCTTCAACGGGGCCGGGGCGCTCGCCGTCGAGCTGATGGACGGCAACACGCTGCGGGCCTCGGTGAGCGTGGCCGGCGTGCCCGCCGACTGGGCGGAGCTGCCGAAGGAGACGGCGGCGCTCCTGGTCGAGTTCCGGGCCCCGGACACCCCGGCCCTGGAGGCGTACGAGCGGGCGGCGGAAGCCGTGCTCGGCGGCCTGGGCCTGGTCGCCCCGGTGGCCTCCGTCGAGAACGCCTTCACCCGGGACCCGAAGCGGATCTCCGGCTACTGGAGGGCCCGCAGGGCCTTCGTGACGGCCGTCGGCGGCTCCCGCCCCTCCGGTACGACCCTGATCACCGAGGACTTCGCGGTGCCGCCGGACCGGCTCGCGGAGGCCTGCGAGTCGCTGCTGGGCCTCCAGGCGCGGCACGGCTTCGACGCGGCCGTCGCCGGCCACGCGGCCCACGGCAACCTCCACTTCCTGCTCGCCTTCGACGCGGCCGACCCCGCCGACGTCCAGCGGTACGCGGCCTTCATGGACGAGTTCTGCAAGCTGACCGTGGAGCGTTTCGACGGCTCGCTCAAGGCGGAGCACGCCACCGGCCGCAACATCGCGCCGTTCCTGGAGCTGGAGTGGGGGACGCGGGCGACCGATCTGATGTGGCGGGTCAAGGAGGCCATCGACCCGGCCGGCGTGCTCGCCCCGCGGATCGTCCTGGACCGCGACCCGCAGGCCCACCTGCGCGGCCTCAAGACCATCCCCACCGTGGAGCGGATCGCCGACCCGTGCATCGAGTGCGGTTTCTGCGAACCGACCTGCCCCAGCCACGACCTGACGACCACTCCGCGCCAGCGGATCGTGCTGCGCCGGGAGATGATGCGCCAGTCCGACGGCTCGCCGGTCGAGGCCCGGCTCCTGGAGGCGTACGGCTACGACGCCGTCGACACCTGTGCGGGCGACTCCACGTGCAGCCTCGCCTGCCCGGTCGGCATCGACACGGGGGCGCTGATGAAGGAGTTCCGGCACGAGCGGCACTCGCCGCGCGAGGAGCGGATCGCGGCTCTGGCCGCGAAGAACTTCCGCGCGGTGGAGGCCTCCGCGCGGCTCGCGGTCGGCGCCGCGGACCGGATCGGCGACCGGGTCCTGGAATCGGTGACGGGCCTCGCCCGCAAGGCCGTCCGCCCGGACCTCGTCCCGGAGTGGCTGCCGGAGATCCCGGGCGCGGCGGCCTGGCGGCTCCCCCGCACCCACCGTCCGGCGGCGGTCGCCGTCTACTACCCGGCGTGTGTGAACCGTATCTTCGGCAATCAGGAGGGCGTCCGCGGGCCCTCGCTGCCGGAGGCCGTCGTCGCGGTGTCCGCGCGGGCCGGGCGGCCGGTGTGGATCCCGGACGACGTGGCCGGCACGTGCTGCGCGACGATCTGGCACTCCAAGGGGTACGAGCGGGGCAACGAGGTGATGGCGAACCGGATCGTCGAGGCCGCCTGGGGGTGGACGGCCGGCGGGAGGCTGCCGCTCGTGGTGGACGCCTCCTCGTGCACCCTGGGCCTCGCGCACGAGGTGGTGCCGTACCTGACGGAGGAGAACCGTGAGCTGCACGCCGAACTGACCGTGGTGGACTCGCTCGTGTGGGCGGCGGACGAGCTGCTCCCCCGGCTCGACGTGCGCCGCCGGGTCGCCTCGGCGGTGGTCCATCCGACCTGCTCGATGCGGCACCTGGGCGACGAGGAGAAGCTCACCGCGCTCGCCGGGGCCTGTGCGGAGGAGGTCGTCGTCCCCGCCGACGCGGGCTGCTGCGCCTTCGCCGGCGACCGGGGCATGCTGCACCCGGAGCTGACGGCCTCGGCGACGGCCCGGGAGGCCGCCGAGGTCACGGCCCGGCCGTTCGACGCGCACGTCTCGGCGAACCGGATGTGCGAGATCGGGATGAACCGCGCGACAGGCCGGAGTTACGAATCGGTGCTGCTCGCGCTGGAACGCGCCACCCGCCCCTGATTATCCGTCAATCCCCCGCGCGCCGGGACTGACAGGGCCCCTCACCCCGTACGGTGAGGGGCCCTTCGTATGTTCGGGTGATCATCCGCGGCCGGTGCGGCTCGGCGGAGGAACCGGAACAGTACAGTCCAACCACCCGTCAGCAGGGAGGTTCCATGGACGACCAGACACCGCGCCCCCCGAGCCGTCGCACGGTCCTGCGGACCACGGCCGGAGCGGGACTCGCCATCACCGCCGCGAGCGGGCAGACCGCGCACGCCGCCACCGGCTCCGCTCCCGCCGTCACGCCGCAGACCCCGGCCGCGCCGAAACGCCGGGGCTCCACCATGGCCGGGGTCCCGTTCCAGGGCCGTTCCACGGTCCGGATCGGCATCGTCGGACTCGGCAACCGCGGCGGCGGCATGATCGCCAACTTCCTCGCCCTCCCCTGGGTCCAGATCGTCGCCCTCTGCGACCCGGTGCGCGAGAAGGCCGAGAAGGCCGCCAAGGCCGTCACCGCCTCCGGCCGGCCCGCCCCCGCCCTCTACACCCACGGCGCGGACGACTACGCCAACCTCTGCGCCCGCACCGACCTCGACTTCGTGTACGCGGCGACCCCCTGGGACACCCACTTCGCGATCGCCAGGACGGCGCTGCTGAACGGCAAGCACGTCGGCGTGGAGTGCCCGATCGCCCTGGAGCTCGAGCAGCTGTGGGAGCTCGTCGACCTGTCGGAGCAGAACCGCCGCCACTGCATGCAGCTGGAGAACTGCTGCTACGGGCGCAACGAGATGCGGGTGCTGCGGATGGCGCACGCCGGGAGGTTCGGGGAGCTGCTGCACGGCGCGGGGGCGTACAACCACGACCTGCGCGGGCTGCTGTTCTCGCCGACGTACTACGAGGGGCCCTGGCGCCGACTGTGGCACACCCGGCTGCGCGGGGACCTCTACCCGAACCACGGCTTCGGGCCGGTCGCCAACTACATGGACGTCAACCGGGGCGACCGGGCGGTGAGCATCAGCAGCTTCGGCACCCCGGCGCTCGGGCTCGCCGAGTACCGCGCGGCGCACATGCCGGCCGGCGACCCGAGCTGGAAGGAGACGTACATCGAGAGCGACCGGACGATCAGCATGGTGCAGACGGCCAAGGGCCGGCTGATCCGCCTGGAGCACGACGTGTCCACCCCGCACCCGTACAGCAGGATCAACAGCCTGGGCGGTACGCGGGGGGTCTTCGAGGACTACCCGGCCCGGATCTATCTGGAGCCGGACCACAAGGACGACGTCTGGGGGGACTTCGCGGCGTACGCGGCCGAGTTCGACCACTGGCTGTGGAAGGACCACGCCAACCCGCCGGGCGCCCACGGGGGCATGGACTACATCATGGTCTACCGCCTGATGCAGTGTCTCCAGAAGGGCCTGCCGCCGGACTTCGACGTGTACGACGCCGCCACCTGGACGGCTCCGGTGCCGCTGAGCCACGCGTCGATCAAGGCGAACGGCGCGCCGCAGGAGATCCCCGACTTCACGCGCGGCGAGTGGCGCAGGGCCCGCGCGGGCGTGGACTCCGCGAAGCCGGCCTGACCCGGCGGTACTGCCCGGCCCCTCGGGAAGGGGGCCGGGCAGCGCCGTGTTCAGCAGCGGCGCAGGTCCTCGGTGACCGTGCCCTGGACGGCGGTCAGGCTGCGGTCGTAGCAGTCGTCGGAGCCGTGGAGCCGGTAGCGCTCGGTGCTGGTGCCGACCGCGTGCCGCTGGTCGCGGGGGACGCCGAGGGTGAAGGAGGCGTCGCCGGTGTACGTGTCGTCCAGGCGCGACCAGGACAGCCGCTTGCCGTTCCGGACGACGTCGACGGCGGCGCGGTCGCCGACGGTGAGCCCGGTCCGCAGGCGGTTCGCGCCGTCGACGGCGATCTCGCCGTCCATCGTGTACGTGCGCCGGGTGTGCGTCGCGGTCCGGCCGACGGTCACGGTCTCGTCGTCGGTCCAGCGGGCGGTGAGCGCGTCGGGGTTCTCGTCGGCGCCCCAGCGGTGGGTGGACCGGTGGTCGACGGTACGGGTGACGGTGGTCGCGACGCGGCCGTGCGAGGTGTTCAGGTGCCCGGCGACGGTGAGCGTGTCGCCGCCCGTGGCCTCCAGGACGTCCGGGGCGCCGGCCGTGTACACGGCGGAGTCGCGCGGGGTGCCGGGCTCGTGCCGGTCCAGGCCGCCGGTGACGACCTCGCTGCCCTCGTCCTGCCAGAGCAGCACGTTGGTGGGGATGCTCCAGCCGGACTGCCCGGCGGGGACGCCGGCGACGGAGACCTCGACGCGATGGGCCGCGCCGTCGTTGAGCAGGGCCGCGAAGGGCGTGAGGTCGTAGGTGATCGGCTGTACGTCGAAGGCGCGCGGCGCGGGCGTCACGTACCAGAGGAAGGGGTTGGACCAGCCGCCGGTCCACACGTGCGGGAAGGGGGCCGCGATGCCGGCGAGCTTCCCGTCGACGGAGATCCGCACCTCCCGGTAGGGCCCGTCGGTGGCCTTGCAGGAGTAGGGGGCGGCGTCGGGGACGGTGAGGTACCAGAACTCCTCGCAGCCGCCGCCGGATCCGGTGGCGTACACCTCGGCGAGGACGCGCTCGGTGTTGCGCGGGGTGGTAAGGGTCGCGCCGGTGAGCGGGACGACCCGGTCGGGGGTGCCGGCGGCGGGCTTCACGCGGCCCTCGGCGGCGTGGAACGTGAGCGTGACGCGGACGTCGAGGACACCGGTGTACGTCTCGTTCACGACGTTGCCGATGAGCATCTCGACCGGCTGCGGGCGGCTGAGCGTGTCCCGGTAGCGGGTGACGTCCTTCTCGACGGACCAGCTGACGCCGTCGGGAGAGGGCTCGGGGGTGGAGGTGCGGAGGATCTCGACGCCGCCGAGGGTGAGGTAGCCCAGGCGGTCGTACTGGCGGCCCTTGACCTGTCCGTCGAGGCGCAGCACCACCTTGTTCCAGCGGGCGCCGGTGCCGCACTCCTTCGGCGGGGCGTAGCTCCCCCGGTACGGGGTGAAGTCGCGGAACTCGGTGGCCGCGAGGGTCACCTCGCAGGTGCGGGTGCCGGGGGTGGCGACGGGCGGGGCGGCGGTGACCGGGTCGTGCCAGTCGGTGGAGAACTCGGCGGGGGGCGTCGGGCCGGTCGGACCGTCGGCGGCGGCCGGGTGGGCGGTGAACAGCGCGCCGGCGGCGAGCACCAGACCGCCGATCACGCTCGTGATCTTGAGTGATCTCATGGCCCGGAAGTGAAGCGCGGTCGTCCGCCGCGGTCCAGAGGACGATGAGCGGACATGGCGCGATCTATGCCGTTCGGCACCCGCAGGCCGCGAGAGGAAACCGAGCACCGCCGGCCGCTAGAGGAAACCGAGCGCCGAGGCTCCGCCGACGCCGCCGAGGACCATGAAGGCGGGCATCAGGACCTTGAGCTCGACCCAGCTGCCGGCCCGGAAGCGCATGCCCTTGGGCGGGCCGATCGGGTACCAGCGCTTGCGTCCGACGGGGATGGGCCACAGGATCGGGCAGCCGGAGACGGTCAGGGCGTCGCCGATGTCGTGCACGAGGGCGCCGAGGACGATGGGCAGACCCAGCCACAGGTACTCCTGGCCGGGGCCGGTGAAGAACCAGTCCGCGCCGTTGCCCGGCTGGTCGAGGACGCCCGCGAGGATCCAGGCGCTGGTGGCGCCGAGCAGCCAGACCAGGACGTCGCTGGACACCCGGGCGGCCCGCCACAGCAGGCCTTCCACGGCGAGGACCAGGTGCACGAAGAGGATCGCGAGGACCGCCCAGCGGCCGCCGGTGACCGCCGCGACGGAGGCTCCGCCGCCGATCAGGACCGCCCAGAGCCAGGTGTGGGTGAGCGTCCGGTGCCCGCCGGACCTGCGGGGGTCGGACGTGGAGCGGGTCGCCTTGTAGACGGCGTACGACAGCTTGTCGACGATCTCGCAGAGGGTCCGGGAGACCGGCCCGAAGGCGCGGGAGATGGTCGCCGACTTGTGGTCGAGGTCGGGCGCGAGGGCCGCGCCCGCGCAGATGAGCGCGCCGACGACGAGAACCGGCCAGGGCATCGGGTGGTCGAAGGCGGCCGCGGCCGCTCCCACCCCCAGCCAGGCCGCCGCTCCGGACAGCGAATGCGCCGGTCCCATCATGGTCGGTCCGCCCCGTTTCTCCCCTGCCGGCGCTCAGTTGACGACCGGTCGACGGACGAGCCTATCGTCCGTGATCAAGACTGATGATGGCCGGTTCCCTCATCCGCGCGGAATGCGGGCAAGATGGGGGCGTGACCCTTATCGATCAGCTGCCGCCGACCGCCGACCCCGACGCCCTCTTCGAGGCCTTCTCCTCCTGGGCCGAGGACCGGGGCATCACGCTCTACCCGGCCCAGGAAGAGGCGCTGATCGAGGTCGTCTCCGGGGCCAACGTGATCTTGTCCACACCTACCGGATCGGGAAAGTCGCTGGTCGCGGCGGGTGCGCACTTCACCGCGCTCGCCAATGACCAGGTGACCTTCTACACCGCGCCGATCAAGGCGCTCGTGTCGGAGAAGTTCTTCGACCTGTGCAAGCTCTTCGGCACCGAGAACGTCGGCATGCTGACCGGCGACGCCTCCGTGAACGCGGACGCCCCCGTGATCTGCTGCACCGCCGAGGTGCTCGCCTCGATCGCGCTGCGGGACGGCAAGTACGCCGACATCGGCCAGGTCGTCATGGACGAGTTCCACTTCTACGCCGAGCAGGACCGCGGCTGGGCCTGGCAGATCCCGCTCCTGGAACTCCCCCAGGCGCAGTTCATCCTCATGTCGGCGACGCTCGGCGACGTGTCGATGTTCGAGAAGGACCTGACCCGGCGCACCGGCAAGCCGACCTCGGTGGTCCGCTCGGCGACCCGGCCGGTGCCGCTGTCGTACGAGTACCGGCTCACGCCCATCACGGACACCCTGACCGAGCTCCTGGAGACCAAGCAGGCGCCCGTCTACATCGTGCACTTCACGCAGGCGCAGGCCGTCGAGCGCGCCCAGTCGCTGATGAGCATCAACATGTGCACGCGCGAGGAGAAGGACCAGATCGCCGAGCTCATCGGCAACTTCCGCTTCACCACCAAGTTCGGCCAGAACCTCTCGCGGTACGTCCGCCACGGCATCGGCGTGCACCACGCGGGCATGCTGCCGAAGTACCGGCGGCTCGTGGAGAAGCTGGCCCAGGCGGGCCTCCTGAAGGTGATCTGCGGGACGGACACCCTCGGCGTCGGCGTGAACGTGCCGATCCGCACGGTGCTCTTCACGGCCCTCACCAAGTACGACGGCAACCGGGTGCGCACCCTGCGCGCCCGTGAGTTCCACCAGATCGCGGGCCGGGCCGGCCGGGCCGGCTTCGACACCGCCGGTTTCGTGGTGGCGCAGGCCCCCGAGCACGTCATCGAGAACGAGAAGGCGCTCGCAAAGGCCGGCGACGACCCGAAGAAGCGCCGCAAGGTGGTCCGCAAGAAGGCCCCCGAGGGTTTCGTCGCCTGGAGCGACACGACCTTCGAGAAGCTTATCGACGCCGAGCCGGAGCCGCTGACCTCCCGCTTCAAGGTCACCAACATCATGCTGCTCTCGGTGATCGCCCGGCCGGGCAACGCCTTCGAGGCGATGCGCAAGCTCCTGGAGGACAACCACGAGCCGCGCAAGGCGCAGCTGCGGCACATCCGCCGGGCCATCGCGATCTACCGCTCGCTGCTCGACGGCGGCGTGGTCGAGCAGCTGGACGAGCCGGACGCGGAGGGCCGCACCATCCGGCTCACGGTCGACCTCCAGCAGGACTTCGCGCTGAACCAGCCGCTGTCGACGTTCGCGCTCGCCGCCTTCGACCTGCTCGACCCGGAGTCCCCCTCGTACGCCCTGGACATGGTGTCGGTCGTCGAGTCGACGCTGGACGACCCGCGCCAGATCCTCGCCGCCATGCAGAACAAGGCGCGCGGGGAGGCCGTCGGGCGGATGAAGGCGGACGGCGTCGAGTACGAGGAGCGGATGGAGCGGCTCCAGGAGATCTCGTACCCGAAGCCGCTGGAGGAACTGCTCTGGCACGCGTACAACGTCTACCGGAAGTCGCACCCGTGGGTCGGCGACCACCCGGTGTCGCCGAAGTCGGTCATCCGTGACATGTACGAACGGGCGCTGACCTTCACGGAGTTCACCTCCTGGTACGAGCTGGCGCGGACCGAGGGCATCGTCCTGCGGTACCTGGCGAGCGCGTACAAGGCGCTCGACCACACCATCCCGGACGACCTGAAGACCGAGGACCTGGAGGACCTGATCGCCTGGCTGGGCGAGATGGTGCGGCAGGTGGACTCCTCGCTGCTCGACGAGTGGGAGCAGCTGGCCAACCCGGAGGTCCAGACGGCCGAGGAGGCCCAGGAGAAGGCCGACCAGGTCAAGCCGGTCACGGCGAACGCCCGCGCGTTCCGGGTCCTGGTGCGCAACGCGATGTTCCGCCGGGTGGAGCTGGCCGCCCTCGACAACGTCGACGCGCTCGGCGAGCTGGACGGCGAGGCCGGTTGGGACGCGGACGCGTGGGGCGAGGCGATGGACGCCTACTGGGACGAGTACGACGATCTGGGTACGGGTCCGGACGCGCGCGGCCCGAAGCTGCTCGCGATCGAGGAGGACGCGGCGCACGGCCTGTGGCGCGTCCGGCAGACCTTCGCCGACCCGAACGGCGACCATGACTGGGGCATCAGCGCGGAGGTGGACCTCGCGGCCTCCGACGAGGAGGGCCGGGCCGTGGTCCGCGTGACGTCCGTCGGACAGCTGTAGAGGAGACGTGTGGTGACCAACCCCGCCGAGAGGCTCGTGGATCTGCTCGACCTGGAGCGGATCGAGGTCGACATCTTCCGCGGGCGCAGCCCGCAGGAGTCGCTGCAACGGGTCTTCGGCGGGCAGGTCGCCGGTCAGGCCCTGGTGGCGGCCGGCCGCACCACCGAGGGCGACCGGCCGGTGCACTCGCTGCACGCCTACTTCCTGCGGCCGGGGCGGCCCGGGGTGCCGATCGTGTACCAGGTGGAGCGGGTGCGCGACGGCCGCTCGTTCACGACCCGCCGGGTCACGGCGATCCAGGAGGGGCGGACGATCTTCAACCTGACGGCCTCCTTCCACCGGCCGGAGGAGGGCGCCTTCGAGCACCAGCTGCCCCCGAGGCACCTGACCGATCCGGAGACGCTGCCGAACCTGGCGGACGAGATCCGCGAGCACCTGGGCTCGCTGCCGGAGGCCCTGGAGCGGATGGCCCGCCGCCAGCCCTTCGACATCAGGTACGTGGACCGGCTGCGCTGGACCCAGGACGAGGTCAGGGGCGCGGACCCGAGGAGCGCTGTGTGGATGCGGGCCGTCGGCCCGCTGGGCGACGCCCCGCTGGTCCACACCTGCGCCCTGACGTACGCCTCGGACATGACGCTCCTGGACGCGGTCCGGATCCCCGTCGAACCGCTCTGGGGCCCGCGCGGCTTCGACATGGCCTCACTGGACCACGCGATGTGGTTCCACCGCCCGTTCCGGGCGGACGAGTGGTTCCTGTACGACCAGGAGTCCCCGATCGCCACGGGCGGCCGGGGTCTGGCCCGGGGCCGCATCTACGACCGCGAGGGCAGGCTCCTGGTGTCGGTGGTCCAGGAGGGCCTGTTCAGGAAGCTGTAGGGGCTCTCAGATCCCCGGCAGGGTGTCCTGCTCGACCTCGTGGCGGCGGGTGCGGATGTCCGGGGCCGGGGGGTGGAGTTTGGCGTCGCAGGTGGGGCCCAGGCCGGTGCGGCGGGAGTCGGCGCCGGTCAGGGGGCGGCCGCAGAGCCGGCAGTACACCCGGCGCGGTCCCGTCGGTGTCGTGGAATCGATCGCGATTGCCAGTGGTTCGTCTCCCATGCTGAGATCAAACCCTATTGCGATGAGGAGCACTCCCATGAGCCTGTACGACATCCCCCTGAAGACCCTGACCGGTGAGCCGGTCTCCCTGGCCGACTACCGCGACCGCGCCGTGCTGGTGGTGAACGTGGCCTCGAAGTGCGGCCTGACCCCGCAGTACGCCGGTCTGGAGCGGCTGCAGAA
Organism: Streptomyces sp. NPDC037410; assembly: GCF_055602235.1. Lineage (NCBI taxonomy): Bacteria > Bacillati > Actinomycetota > Actinomycetes > Kitasatosporales > Streptomycetaceae > Streptomyces > Streptomyces sp. NPDC037410. The sequence goes on from NZ_JBVJWR010000005.1 coordinate 256,652, forward strand.
GGCGTACGGGGAGCGCGGCTTCACCGTGCTCGGCGTGCCCTGCAACCAGTTCGCGGGCCAGGAGCCGGGCAGCTCCGAGGAGATCGCCACCTTCTGCTCGGCGACGTACGGGGTGTCCTTCCCGCTCCTGGAGAAGACGGACGTCAACGGCGACGGCCGCCACCCGCTCTACTCGGAGCTGGTGAAGGTCGCCGACGCCGAGGGCGAGGCCGGTGACGTGCAGTGGAACTTCGAGAAGTTCCTCATCGGCCGCGACGGCCAGGTCACCCGCTTCCGTCCGCGCACCGAGCCGGAGGCCCCGGAGGTCGTGTCGGCGATCGAGGCGCAGCTTGTCTGACCTGGGGGTGGTGGAACGGCTGCGGGCCGCCGGCTGCGTCTTCGCCGAGGAGGAGGCGGAGATGCTCCTGGCGACCGCCGCCGGGCCCGCCGAGCTCGACCTGATGGTCGAGCGGCGGGCCTCCGGCCTGCCCCTGGAGCACGTCGTGGGGTGGGCCGAGTTCGCCGGGCTGCGGATCGAGGTCGACGGCGGGGTCTTCGTGCCCCGGCGGCGTACGGAGTTCCTCGTCGGTCACGCGGTGGAGCTGGCCCGGCCCGGCGCCGTCTGCGTCGACCTGTGCTGCGGCTCCGGCGCGGCGGGCGCCGTGCTGCTCGACCGGGTCGAGGGCGCGCGGGTGCACGCCTCGGACATCGAGCCGGCGGCCGTGGCCTGCGCCCGGCGGAACGTCGAGCCGCGCGGCGGTCTGGTGTACGAGGGGGACCTCTTCGCGCCGCTGCCGCGGGAGCTGCGGGGCCTGGTCGGGGTACTGGTCGCGAACGTGCCCTACGTACCGACGGAGGAGATCGGGCTGCTGCCGCCCGAGGCCCGGGACCACGAGCCGCTGGTCACGCTCGACGGCGGCGCGGACGGGCTCGACGTGCTGCGGCGGGTCGCCGGCGAGGCGCCGGAGTGGCTGGCGCCGGGCGGGCACCTGCTGGTGGAGACGAGCGAGCGGCAGGCGGAGACGGCGCTCGCGGTGATGTCCGCGGCCGGTCTGGCGCCGCGGGTCGTCACCTCCGAGGAGTGGTGGGCGACGATCGTGGTCGCGACCAGGCCGTAGGGGGACGGGAGCGGCCCCGGTCGGGCCGCTCCCGTACGTACAGCGGTTACGCCGTCCTCGGGATCAGGCGGCAGCGTGCCGGGCCCTCCTGCGTGAGGGTGATCGCGGAGCCGACCGGCACCTCGGTGTCGACGGCCTCCAGGCCGTACTTCTGGAGGACCATCGCCAGCGCGATCACCGACTCCAGCATCGAGAAGTGCTGGCCGATGCAGGCGCGCGGGCCGCCGCCGAAGGGGAACCAGGCGTACCGGGGGCGGGCCGCCTCCGCCTCGGGCGTGAAGCGGTCCGGGTCGAAGCGCTCCGGGTCCTCCCAGTAGGCGGGGTGCCGGTGGGTCACCCAGGAGGAGATGATGACGTCCGCGCCCGCCGGGATGGTGACACCGCCGATCACGGTGGCGTCGACGGCGCGGCGGCCGACGGCCGGGGCGGCGGGGAAGAGCCGCATGGCCTCCTTCAGCACCTGCGTGAGGTAGGGCAGCGCGTCGAGGTCGGCGGCGCCGGGGGTACGGCCGCCGAGGACCCGGTCGATCTCCTCGTGGGTCCGCTTCAGCACCTCGGGGTGGCGGGCGAGGAGGTGGAGGGCGAAGCCGAGGGAGGTGGCGGTGGTCTCGTGCCCGGCGAGCAGGAAGACGAGGACCTGTTCGCGCAGCTCGGTGGCGTCGAAGCTGCCGTCCTCGGCGCTCTCGGCCTCGACGAGCAGGGTGAGGAGGTCGTCGCCCTCGCCGGAGGACCGGCCGGAAGCGCGCCGCTCGGCGATGATCCGGTCGCAGACCTCGTACAGCGCCTGGTGGACGGCGGCGGCCTTGCGGTTGCCGGGGGTGGGCCAGTCGCGCGGGAACTTGACCGGGGAGTAGCCGCGGCGCAGCACGTACGCGCCGAGCTCGGGGAAGCAGCGCTCGACGATCTCGACGGCCGCGTCGACGTCGGTGCCGAAGAGGATGCGGGCGACCGCGCGCAGGGCGAGGCGGGTCATCTCGTGGAGGACGTCGACGGTCTCGGCGCCGCCGTCCTGCCATTCGCCGATGAGGGTGGTGACCTCGGCGGCGACGGCCCCCGCGTAGCCGTCGACGCGGCGCTTGGTGAAGAGCGGCTGGACGAGCCGGCGCTGGCGGAGGTAGTCCTCGTCCTGGCTGGTCAGCAGCCCGTTGCCGAAGGACTCGCGGATCTCCTGGTAGAAGGCGTTGTCCTTGCGGAAGTTGGCGGATTCCCCGGCGAGGACCTGCTGGGCGCCCTCCGCGGAGAAGACGCCGTAGAAGGTGGCGCGGATCCCGGGCGGGCCCGCGGTCATCTTCACGACGTCCCCGTGCTCACGCCGGGCGCGCAGGAAGGTGCCCAGGGAGTCCTTCTTGAGGTCGAGCATGGAGCCGAGGAGCGGATTTCCCCCGAGGTGGGGTGCTTCGGTACCGGTGGTGGCCATGATCGGTTCCCCCTTGATCGTCACTGGCCCGCTGATTGTCCCTCAGGAAGTAACCCACAGGTAGCCGGGGCCGAACAGCCGACCGAATCAGGCCTGTTGGCGTGAAACGCCTGACGGCCCCGGCCTCGTTGTCAGTGGCTTCTGGGACGCTCACCGGCATGGACGAGCGACCCGAACTGACACTGCAGCTGACCATCGACTGCGCCGACCCCCAGCGCCTGGTGCCCTTCTGGCTGGACGCCCTGCGGTACGTCCCCGAACCGCCGCCCGCAGGCCACGCCACCTGGAGGGCGTACTGGGAGGCGATCGGCGTGCCGGAGGACGAGCTCGGCGAGGGCGCCGGGGACCTTCCGGAGTCCATCGTCGACCCGAAGGGCATGGGCCCCCGGGTCTGGTTCCAGCGGGTCCCGGAGCCGAAGACCGCCAAGAACCGCGTCCACCTCGACCTGAAGGTCGGCGGCGGCCGGGAGGTCCCCCTCGCCGTCCGCCGCGCGCGCGTGGACGGTGAGGTGGCCCGGCTGACGGCGCTCGGCGCGACCGTGCTGTACACGATGGACGAGCCGAACGGCATGGACTACTACGGGGTGGTCCTCCAGGACCCGGAGGGCAATGAGTTCTGCCTGGCGTGAGCGGCGGCGGCTACTTCGCGATCGCGCGGCTGATCACCACGCGCTGGATCTCGCTGGTGCCCTCGAAGATCGTGTAGATCGCGGCGTCGCGGTGCATGCGCTCCACCGGGTACTCGCGGGTGTAGCCGTTGCCGCCGAGGATCTGGATGGCCTGGGCGGTGACCTTCTTGGCGACCTCGCTCGCGTACAGCTTGGACATGGAGCCCTCGGCCGCGGTGAAGGGCTTGCCGGCCGTGGCCATCCAGGAGGCGCGCCAGACGAGGAGGCGGGCGGCGTCGATCTGGGTGGCCATGTCGGCGAGCTGGAAGGCGACGCCCTGGTTCTCGATGATCGGGCGGCCGAACTGGACGCGGGTCTTGGCGTAGTCGAGGGCGACCTCGTACGCGGCGCGGGCGGTGCCGACGGCCATGGCGCCGACGGCCGGGCGGGAGGCCTCGAAGGTGGCCATGGCGGCGTTCTTCACGCTCCCCCAGCTACCGCTGGGAGGTGCCCCCACCCCGCCCGCCCTGGCCTTCTCCCGGGCGCGGGCGAGCCGCTCGTCCAGCTTGTCCTTGCCGCCGAGCAGGCAGGAGCCGGGGACGCGGACGTCCTCCAGGACGACCTCGGCGGTGTGGGAGGCGCGGATGCCGTGCTTCTGGAACTTCTGCCCCTGGGAGAGGCCGGGGGTGTTCGGCGGCACGATGAAGGAGGCGTGGCCCTTGGAGCCGAGCTCGGCGTCGACGACGGCGACGACGACGTGGACGTTGGCGATGCCGCCGTTGGTCGCCCAGGTCTTGGTGCCGTTGAGGACCCACTCGTCCTTGGCCTCGTCGTACACGGCGCGGGTGCGCATGGAGGCGACGTCGGAGCCGGCGTCGGGCTCGGAGGAGCAGAAGGCGGCGACCTTGACGTCGTTCGCGTCGCCGTACATCTGCGGGACCCAGGTGCCGATCTGCTCCTCGGTACCGTTGGCGAGGACGCCGACGGCGGCGAGGCCGGTGCCGACGATGGAGAGGGCGATGCCGGCGTCGCCCCAGAAGAGCTCCTCCATCGCCATCGGGATGCCGAGGCCGGTCGGGTCGAAGAACTGCTGGGCGTAGAAGTCGAGGGAGTAGATGCCGAGCTTGGCCGCTTCCTGGATGATCGGCCAGGGAGTCTCCTCACGCTCGTCCCACTCGGCGGCCGCGGGGCGCATCACATCGGCGGCGAAGCCGTGGAGCCAGTCGCGGACCTGCTTCTGGTCCTCGTTGAGTTCGAGCGTGAACTCGCCCATGTTCCCTCCCAGCATGACGTTACTTGCGGTAACAGCAGTCTGTTACCGGTGGGTATAGGCTGTCAACCTGCGGTGGAGCGGTTCGGCCCGAGCGACACCGGATCGCCGCCGGGTGTTACGTTGCGACAGCCTCACGAATCGCACGGGCGGGGAGACACGCACATGGACATCGCACACCGGACCACCGACCAGCAGACGCCCGCCGAGCAGCGGCGCCGCGAACTGCTGGAGGCGGCGGACCGGGTGGTGCTCCGGGACGGCCCCAAGGCGTCCATGAACGCGATCGCGGCCGAGGCCGGCATCACCAAGCCGATCCTCTACCGCCACTTCGGCGACAAGGGCGGGCTCTACCGCGCCCTCGCCACCCGGCACACGGACGCGCTCCTCGCCTCGCTCCGCGCCTCGCTCGACGCGCCCGCCGACCGGCGCAGCCGCGTCGAGGCCACCCTCGACACCTACCTGGCGTCCATCGAGGCGATGCCCCAGGTCTACCGCTTCCTCATGCACCCGGCGGAGGAGTCCCACCAGACCGAGCAGGGCTTCGACGTCGGCCGCCACTCGGCCCCGCTCCTGCGCCGCATGGGCGAGGAGCTCGGCCAGGTCATCGCCGAGCGCGTCGACCTGGGACCGGCCGCCGAGGCCCAGGCCCGGATCTGGGGCCACGGCATCGTCGGCATGATGCACGCGGCCGGCGACTGGTGGCTCGGCGAGCGCCCCTGCTCCCGGACGGACCTGGTCAAGAGCCTGGCCGACCTGCTGTGGGGCCGCCTCGCGGAGGCCGACGACCGCCCGGGCGGGCCCGGCTTCTAGGCGAGCGGGTCAGGCCTCAAGGACGGAGGCCCCGGTCCCCCACGGCTGCTTGCGGATCGTGCGCAGCAGACGTGACTTGCGCCACCCCGTGACGTGGTCCGCGTAGACCCCGCCCTCCAGGTGGTCCGTCTCGTGCTGGAGGCAGCGGGCGAAGAAACCCGTGCCCTCGATCCGTATCGGGGTGCCGTCGAGGCGTACGCCCTCGACCACCGCGCGGTCGAAGCGGGGGGTCGGCGCCTCGACGCCCGGCAGGGAGAGGCAGCCCTCGGGGCCGCGGATCTCGTCGCCGTCCGCCTCCACGAGGCGCGGGTTCACCACATGGCCCAGGTGGCGGTTCTCCTCGTCGTCGGGGCAGTCGTACACGAAGACCCGCAGGCCCACGCCGACCTGGTTCGCCGCCAGGCCCACGCCGTTCGCCGCGTACATCGTGGCGAACATGTCCTCGACGAGCCGGGCCAGTTCGGGTCCGAAGTCGGTGACGGGCGCGCAGGGGGTGTGCAGTACGGGGTCGCCGAGGAGCGTCATCGCTCGGACGAGGCCGGAACTGCCGGGGATGGGGCGGTTTCGCATGGCCGTAAGGGTACGGTCCGCCGTGACCTCGCCGTTTCGCGCGGTCGCTTGCCGGTGCCGCTGTTCGGGCTGCTGGCCGGATCTCGATAGGCTGAGCCCGGACCGACGCAAGGAGGAACAAGAACGATGTCAGGACACCCCGGTAATCCAGAGCCGCTGTCGCCGCGCGCCAAGCTGGCCGTGACGGCGGGCAAGGCCGCGGCCGCGGTGTCGCGTGCGGCGGGGCGCGGCAGCGGATCGGTGATCGGCGGGCGGGTGGCGCTCAAGCTCGACCCCGACCTGCTCGGTCGGCTCGCGCAGCATCTGGACGTCGTCCTGGTGTCGGCGACCAACGGCAAGACGACGACGACCCGGCTCATCGCGGAGGCCCTGCGCGCCGCCGGGCCCGTGGTCTCCAACGCCCTCGGCGCGAACATGCCCGCGGGCATCACCTCGGCGCTGGCCGGCGGCACGGACTCCAAGTTCGGTGTGATCGAGGTCGACGAGAAGTACCTCGCCGGCGTCGCCCGGGACACCACGCCCAAGGCGATCGCGCTGCTGAACCTCTCCCGCGACCAGCTGGACCGTGCGGCCGAGACCCGGATGCTCGCCGAGAAGTGGCGCGAGGGCCTCAGCGGCACCAAGGCCGTGGTCATCGCCAACGCCGACGACCCGCTGATCGTGTGGGCCGCCTCCTCCTCGCCGAACGTGGTGTGGGTCGCCGCCGGTCAGGAGTGGAAGGACGACGCCTGGTCGTGCCCCGCCTGCGGCGGTGTGATGCAGCGTCCGGGCGACGACTGGTTCTGCGGCGAGTGCGGCTTCCGCCGTCCCGCGCCGAGCTGGGCGCTCAGCGGCGACCACGTGCTCGACCCGCACGGTTCGGCCTGGCCGATCCGGCTCCAGCTGCCCGGCCGCGCCAACAAGGCGAACGCCGCGACCTCGGCCGCCGTCGCCGCCGTCTTCGGGGTGCCGCCGCAGGTGGCCCTGGAGCGCATGTACCAGGTGCAGGCCGTCGCCGGACGCTACGACGTGGTGTCCTTCCAGAACCGCGACCTGCGTCTGCTGCTCGCGAAGAACCCGGCCGGCTGGCTCGAAACGTTTTCCCTCATCGACGGGCCGCCCGCCCCGGTGATCCTCTCGGTCAACGCGCGGGGCGCCGACGGCACGGACACCTCCTGGCTGTGGGACGTGGACTACGGCCGGCTCGCCGGCCACCCGATCATGGTGATCGGCGACCGGAAGCTGGACCTCGCGGTCCGCCTGGAGGTCGCGGGTGTGGACTTCCGCGTCTGCGAGACGCTCGACGAGGCCGTCTCGATGGCCCCGCCCGGGCAGATCGAGCTGATCGCCAACTACACCGCCTTCCAGGACGTCCGCCGCCGCGTCGGCAACTGACCCGTAGAGGACTTGCAGCATGAGTGACAGCAGCCTGCGCCTGGTCTGGGTCTACCCGGACCTGCTCAGCACCTACGGCGACCAGGGCAACGTCCTCGTCGTCCAGCGCCGTGCCGAACAGCGCGGCCTCAGCGTCGAGCGCGTCGACGTCCGCAGCGACCAGCCGGTCCCCACCTCGGGCGACATCTACCTGATCGGCGGCGGCGAGGACCGTCCGCAGCGGCTCGCGGCCGAGCGGCTGCGGCGGGACGGCGGCCTGAGCCGGGCCGCCTCGAACGGCGCGATCATCTTCTCGGTCTGCGCCGGGTACCAGATCCTGGGCCACGAGTTCATCAACGACCTCGGCGAGCGCGAGGCCGGCCTCGGGCTCCTCGACGTGATCTCGACCCGCGGCGAGGGTGACCGCTGCGTCGGCGACGTCCTCGCGGACATCGACCCGCGCCTGGGCCTCCCCCAGCTGACCGGTTTCGAGAACCACCAGGGCATCACCCACCTCGGCCCGACGGCCCGGCCCTTCGCCCGGACCGTCTACGGCAACGGCAACGGGACCGGCGACGGCACCGAGGGCGCGTACAACGAGACCGTCTTCGGCACGTACATGCACGGCCCCGTCATGGCCCGCAACCCGCAGATCGCGGACCTGCTCCTGAAGCTGGCCCTCGATGTGAACGCGCTGCCGCCGACCGACGACCGCTGGTACGAGGCGCTGCGCGCCGAGCGCATCGCGGCGGCTTCGCAGCCCGCCTGAGTCACCCCAGGGGCCGCTGTTCGCCCCTCGTACGAACGTACGTTGTCCACTGTGCGGACATCCGGTTCGGCCCCGCCACCCTGCGGCGATAGGGTGGCGGGGATCCAGCCGGACGACGTGGTCCGGGAGTCGGCCCACGTTGCAAAGGTTTTTGGGCTATGCGCATTGGCGTGCTCACCTCCGGCGGAGACTGCCCCGGTCTGAACGCTGTCATCCGTTCCGTCGTGCACCGCGCCGTCGTCGATCACGGCGACGAGGTCATCGGCTTCCACGACGGGTGGAAGGGCCTCCTGGAGTGCGACTACCGGAAGCTCGACCTCGACGCGGTCGGCGGCATCCTGGCCCGGGGCGGCACCATCCTCGGCTCCTCGCGGGTCCAGCCCGCACACCTCGTCGGCGGCGTCGAGCGCGCCAGGGGCCATGTCGCCGACCTCGGTCTCGACGCCATCATCCCGATCGGCGGCGAAGGCACCCTCAAGGCGGCGAACCTGCTCTCCGAGGCGGGCATCCCGATCGTCGGCGTCCCGAAGACGATCGACAACGACATCGCCTCCACCGACGTCACCTTCGGCTTCGACACGGCCGTCACCGTCGCCACCGAGGCCCTCGACCGGCTGAAGACCACCGCCGAGTCGCACCAGCGGGTCCTCGTCGTCGAGGTGATGGGCCGCCACACCGGCTGGATAGCGCTGCACTCCGGCATGGCCGCCGGCGCGCACGCCGTGGTCGTCCCCGAGCGCCCCTTCGACATGGACGAGCTGACGACCCGGGTCGGGGAGCGCTTCGAGGCCGGCAAGCGGTTCGCGATCGTGGTCGTCGCCGAGGGCGCGAAGCCGCGCGAGGGCTCGATGGACTTCAAGACCGCCGGCACCGACATCTACGGCCACGAGCGCTTCACCGGCATCGCCAACCAGCTCTCCGTCGAGCTGGAGCGGCGCCTCGGCAAGGAGGCCCGCCCGGTCATCCTCGGCCACGTCCAGCGCGGCGGCACCCCCACCGCGTACGACCGCGTCCTCGCGACCCGCTTCGGCTGGCACGCCGTCGAGGCGGCGCACCGCGGCGAGTTCGGCATGCTGACCGCGCTGCGCGGCACGGACATCACGATGGTCCCGCTGGCGCAGGCCGTGGAGACCCTCAAGACGGTCCCGGCCGACCGCTACGACGAGGCGGAGTGCGTGCTCTGACGACTCCCGTCCGTGACATCCGCCCCCGGTCGCAGTCGCGGCCGGGGGCGGTTCTAGTCTGGTGCGGACAACAAGCGCGAATCGGGCTCCAGGAGTGTACGGATGGATCACAGCGGGCACGGCATGACCACGGATCTGCCGCCGTTCACGCTGGGACGGGGCCTGGAGTTCTCTCCCGACCTGTTCTTCCTGATCGGATGCCTGGCGGCGCTCGGTCTGTACGGGTGGGGCGTGGCGCGGCTGCGGCGGCGCGGTGACGCGTGGCCCGTCAGCCGGACGGTGTTCTTCGCGGTCGGTGTGCTGACGGTCGCGCTGATGATGTGCACCAAGCTCAACGACTACGGCATGGTCATGTTCAGCGTGCACATGGTGCAGCACATGGTGATCTCCATGCTCTCGCCGATCCTGCTGCTGCTCGGCGCGCCGGTGACGCTCGCGCTGCGGGCGCTGCCGGTGGCGGGCCGGGGCTCGACGGGGCCGCGCGAGCTGCTCCTGAAGCTGCTGCACAGCCGGTACATGAAGGTCGTCACGCACCCGGCGTTCACCATCTCCATGTTCATCGCGAGCCTGTACGGGCTCTACTTCTCGCCGCTGTTCGACTTCCTGATGGGCTCGAAGGCCGGGCACATCGGGATGATGGTGCACTTCCTGATGGTGGGCCTGGTCTTCTTCTGGCCGATCATGGGCGTGGACCCGGGCCCGCACCGGCCGGGCTACGTGATGCGGATGCTGGAGCTCTTCGCCGGCATGCCGTTCCACGCGTTCTTCGGCATCGCGATGATGATGGCGTCGCAGCCGATGGTGGAGGCGTACAAGAACCCGCCGGTCTCGCTCGGCATCGACGCCCTCGCCGACCAGACGGCCGCGGGCGGCATCGCCTGGGCGTTCAGCGAGATCCCGTCCGTCCTGGTCCTGATCGCGCTGGTCTACCAGTGGTACCGCTCCGAGCAGCGGCAGGCGGTCCGCAAGGACCGGGCCGCCGACCGGGACGGCGACAAGGAGCTGGAGGCGTACAACGCGTATCTGGCCTCGCTGCGGGGTCAGAGCAGCTGAGGGCGGACCGCCCGGCGCACGCCGGAGCGTCCAGGGAGTAGCGCGCGCCCCTCTTCCGGGGTCACGATGGGCTGGACGGCTTCCGTGGCCTCGGTCGGGAGGAGGGCGGGCTTATGTCCGGTCCCACGAAGACGATGACGGTGCTGACGTGCGCCGCGCTGGTGCTGACGACGACCTACACGGTGGCGCTCGGCAGCAGCGGCTGGCTGTGGTTCGGCCTGGTGCTGCTGGTCGTGGCGACGATCGGGATGGCGGCGGCGGACAGCTCCGTACCACCCCCTCCCCCGCCCCGCCCGCCGGCCTCGACGTCCTGACCGGCCCTAGGGGTGTCTTGCCGATCAGGCAGGACACCCCCTAGGAACGCGGGGCCAGCACGATCCAGGTCTGGCCCGGGGCGAAGGGCAGGCGTGTCCCGGCCGGGGTGGTGAAGGTGGTGCCGGAGCCGGCCGAGGGCCGGGACCAGCGGGCCTCGTAGGCGCGTCCGTCGCGCAGGACGAGGGCGGTCCCGCTGCCGACGGTCTCGCTGTACGGGGAGACCGAGCCGAACCGGTCGTGGAAGCGGGACGGGCGGATCGTGACGTGCTGGACGACGACCGTCTCCGGGGTGAGCGGGCCCGTGTCGGTGGCGCGGGCCTCGCGGCCGTCCATGGCCACCTTCCAGGCGTGGTCGGCGGGGGACCAGGTGAAGGTGTAGCGGGCCGCCGGGTAGCGGACGGCCGAGGTCGTGGCCGGGGTGCCGCCGGGCGGGGCGGGCCCGAAGCGGAGCCCGATGTCCCTCGCGTCGCCGGCCCCGGGCGCGGCGGCGAGTGCGCGGCCGGGGCGCGCGTAGAGGTTGTGCGGGGCGGGTCGCTGCGAGGAGCGCTGGAAGGCCTGGGGTGCGGAGCTCTCGGTGACGAGGTCGAGGGGCGCGGCCCGGAGGAGCGGGGTCAGCGCGGTCTGGGCGCCGGAGTAGGCGAGGGCCGGGCGGTCGAAGTCGCCGAGCAGGGCGATGTCGGACTCGCGGGCGCTGCGGACCGGGCCGGCGCGTGCGGGCAGGTGGGAGGAGTAGACGGCGAGGAGCCGGGTGACCCCGCCCTCGACCTGTTCGACGTAGACGAGGTCGGCGGCGCCGAGTCCGGTGTGGGGGCGGGCGGCCGGCACGTTGTCGATCTTCACGGCGAGGACGGGGGCCGGCTTGGCGGGGAGCCCGGTGAAGGGTGAGAGGCCGGTGAAGGGTGGGAGGCCGGTGGCGGGCGCGGTGGTCGGCCTGGGGCTGGGCTCCGACGGGCCCGAGCCGGAGCAGCCGTACAGCCCGGCCGCCGTCAGCGCGCACAGCAGCGCGGTGAGGACGCGGCCGGGGCGCCTGACCCCGCGCTCGCCTGTCATGTGACGCTCCCCCACCAGTGGACCACGCGCGCGTGCGGGGATACAACGGGCGTGACGGACGACGAAACGGGGGTCGCGCGTGTTCTACCGGCTGATGAAACACGTCCTGCTCGGGCCGCTCCTCAAGCTGCTGTTCCGGCCGAGGATCGAGGGGCTCGCGCACATACCGGAGGAGGGGGCCGCGATCGTCGCGGGCAATCATCTCTCCTTCTCCGACCACTTCCTGATGCCGGTCGTGCTCGACCGGCGGATCACCTTCCTCGCGAAGCAGGAGTACTTCACGGGTCCCGGACTGAAGGGCCGGCTCACGGCGGCGTTCTTCCGGGCCGCCGGGCAGATCCCGGTCGACCGGTCGGGGAAGGAGGCCGGGAAGGCGGCGATCCGGGAGGGGCTCGGCGTCCTCGGCCGGGGCGAGCTCCTCGGGATCTATCCCGAGGGGACGCGTTCGCACGACGGACGGCTCTACAAGGGCAAGGTCGGGGTGGCGGTGATGGCGCTGACCGCCGGTGTCCCGGTGGTGCCCTGCGCGATGGTGGGGACCTTCGAGATCCAGCCGCCGGGGAAGGTGGTGCCGAGGATCCGCCGGGTCACCATCCGGTTCGGGGAGCCGCTGGACTTCTCCCGGTTCGCCGGGTCGGCGGGTGAGCGGGCGGTGGTCCGCGCGGTGACGGACGAGATCATGTACGCGATCCTGCGGCTGTCGGGTCAGGAGTACGTGGACGAGTACGCGGCGGTGGTGAAGGCCGCGGAGTCCGGGCCCTCCGAATAGTTCCCGTGCGGGGAACGCTGAGGGCGGATCCGCGCACGGCGCAATCCCCTGGGCCGCCGCCCGGGGCAGCCGTAGCGTCCCCTGCATGACCAAGGGCAACGCGTTCGTGCTGGGTGCGACGGGACAGGTGGGGCGGGCGGCCGTGCGGGCGCTCGTCGCGGACGGCTGGGAGGTGACGGCCGCCTCGCGGGGCGGCGCACGGGACGACAGGTGGCCGGACGAGGTCCGTTCGGTGCGGCTCGACCGGAACGAGGAGGGCGCGCTGGCGGCAGGGCTCGGTGACGGCTGTGACGTGCTCGTGGACATCGTCGCCTACGACGGCGGGCACGGACGGCAGTTGACCGGTCTCGCCGACCGGATCGGTTCGGCGGTGGTGGTGTCGAGCGGCGCCGTCTACGAGGACGCGCGGGGCCGCAGCTTCGACACCCAGGACCAGCCGGACGGCTTCCCCGCCTTCCCGGTGCCGGTCGCGGAGGACTGGCGGACGGTGGCGCCGGGCGACACCACGTACGGCACGCGGAAGATCGCTCTGGAGCGGGAGCTGCTCGCGGCGGGCGAGACGCTGCCGACGACGCTGCTGCGGGCGGGCGCGATCCACGGCCCGTACTGCCCGGGGCCGCGCGAGCTGTGGTTCGTGAAGCGGGCGCTCGACGGGAGGCCGGTGCGCCTGCTGTCGTACGGCGGCACCTCGCGGTTCCACCCGGCCCACGTGGACAACCTCGCGGAGCTCGTCCGGCTCGCAGCGGCCGACCCGGGCAGCCGGGTGCTGAACGGCGCCGACCCGGAGGCGCCGACGGTGGCGGAGATCGGGGCGGCCATCGACGCCGTCCTGGGCGTGGAGAGCGAAACGGTGCTGATCGAAGGGGCGCCCCCGGAGGACCTCGTGGGGCTCACCCCGTGGACCTCGCCTCATCCCATCGTCTACGACATGACGGCGGCCGAGCGGGAGTTGGGCTACCGGCCGGTCGTGTCGTACGCGGAGTCGCTGCCGGAGACGGTCGAGTGGCTGACCGGGCACCTGAAGGGACGGGAGTGGCGGGAGGCGTTCCCGGGTCTCGCGAAGTACCAGGTGGACTTCTTCGACTACGCGGCCGAGGACGCCTGGCTGGCGTCCCGGGCATGACGAGAGGGGCGGCCGTCGGACGGCCGCCCCTCCCTTCACACCGCGCGGAGCGTTACGGCTTGGGCGTGGCGTGCGGCTCGCACGTCACGTCCTGGCTGTCCACCTTGCCGGTGAGCAGGTACGTCTCGACCTTGGTGTTGATGCACGGGTTCACCAGGCTGGTGACGCCGTGCGAACCCGCGTTCTTCTCGGTGATGAGACGCGAGCCCTTGAAGCGCTTGTGCAGCTCGACCGCGCCGACGTACGGCGTCGCCGCGTCGCGCTCGGACTGGACGATGAGCACCGGCGGCAGGCCCTTGCCGGTCTTGACCTGGGTCGGCTTCTGCCGCGGCGCGGACCAGGTGGCGCACGGCAGGTTCATCCAGGCGTTCGTCCAGGTCATGAACGGGTACTGCTCGTGGAGCCGGGTGTTGTCCAGGTCCCACTTGTTCCAGTTGGTCGGCCAGGCCGAGTCGGCGCACTCGACGGCGGTGTAGACGGCGTTGCCGTTCTCCGACGCGATGTTGCCGGCCGTGTCCGTGAGGTCGGCCGCGGCGCCGTCGATCAGCGGCTGCGGGTCGCCCGCGGCGTACGCGCTCCAGGCCTGCGCGACCGGGACCCACGAGGAGTCGTAGTACGGCGCGCTCTGGAAGAAGCCGATGAGCTCGGCCGGTCCGACCTTGCCGCCCAGGGGCTCCTTCTTGGCGGCGGCGCGCAGGGTCACCCACTGCTGCTGGACCTTCGCCAGGGTGTCGCCGAGGTGGAAGGTGGCGTCGTTCTGGGCGACCCAGGTCATCCAGTCCTTGAGGCGGCCCTCGAAGGCGATGTCCTGCTCCAGGTTGGCCTGGTACCAGATGTTGCTCTTCGCCGGGTTGACCACGCTGTCGACCAGCATGCGGCGCACGTGGTTCGGGTACAGCGTGCCGTAGACGGCGCCCAGGTAGGTGCCGTAGGAGACACCGATGAAGTTGAGCTTCTTCTCGCCGAGCGCGGCCCGGATGACGTCGAGGTCACGGGCGGTGTTGCGCGTCGTCATGTAGGGCAGCATGTCGCCGCTCTTCTCGGCGCAGCCCTTGGCGTACTCGGCGGCCAGCTTGCGCTGGGCGAGCTTGTCCGCCTCGGTGACCGGGTCCGGGTCGAGCTTCGGGCCCTTGACGTACTCGGTCGGGTCGACGCAGGAGATGGGCGCCGAGTGGCCGACGCCGCGCGGGTCGAAGCCCACGAAGTCGTACGCCTTCGCGGTGTTCACCCAGAGCGGGCTCTTGGTGGTGACCCGGCGCGGGAAGCGCAGGCCGGAACCGCCGGGGCCGCCCGGGTTGTAGAGCAGGGCACCCTGGCGCTCGGCCGGGGTGCCGGTGGACACGGCGCGGTCCACGGCGAGCTTGATCTTCTTGCCGTTCGGCTTGGCGTAGTCGACCGGGACGGTGACCCAGCCGCACTGGATGGGTGCGGCGAAGCCCCAGTCGGCCGGGCAGTCCTGCCAGTCGATGCCGGCCTTCGCGGCACGCTCGGCGGCGATGGTCGCGCCGCGCGCCTCGTCGTTACGGTCCTGGCCGGTGACGGCACCGGCCGTCGGCGCGGCGAGCGCGGTCGCCATGAGCGTGCCCGCTATCAGAGTGCCGGCGGAGCCGAGCACTGCTGTGCGTCTCAATGGTCCTCCCCCTGAAGGAGTCTGTGTGTCCGGGGGATCCTTTCGTCCGTGGGGCTCAGGATGTAAGGGCGTACACCTGTTCCTTTGCCAAACCAATAACCGGTGAACGGTGTACCGCTGAGCGGTACAGGTTCTGGGAAGGGTCAGAACGGGGCGAGTTCGGACAAGGCCGCGTCGAGGAGCCGGCGCAGCGCGAGCGCGTCCGGGGCGACGGCGGTGGCGAGGGCGGCGGGTCCGGCGAGCGGACTGACCACCGCCATCTCCCCGTACGGCCTCGCTTCGACCGGCTTGTCGGCGAACGCCGGGTCGACGACGAGGAGTTGGCCGGTGGCCCGGTGGCCGCCGAGGACGGCGGCGCCGTCCCAGCCGCCGGGCGCGCCGGGGCCGAAGGCCAGCTCCTGGTCGAACAGGGGGCGGCCGGCGCGGCGGACGGTGAGCCGGGTGGTGAGGGTGCCGGGCGCTTCGCCGTACCGGCCGAGGACCTGTTCCTCTCGCAGGACGAGACGGGCCGTGGGCGCCAGGTCGACGGTGGTGCGCATCCGCAGGTGCGAGTCGGCGGCGGAGACGAGCTGCTCGGGCAGCCAGCGGAGGACCGCGCCGTCACCGACGGAGATCCGCACGTCGTACGAGGCGGGTTCGGCGCTCGGGCCGGGCAGGGCCAGGGTGGCGGCGGCCGAGTCGACCAGGAGCCGGGCCCCGTCCCGTACCTCGGTCTCGATCGCGAGCCGGTCACCGCCGAGCGGGGCGCTCATCGCGCCGACGACGGTGACCCGGGTGTACGGTCCGGCGGCCCTGGTGCGGCGCAGCGCGAGGGGGCCGTCGCTCACCAGGAGCGGCAGCCCGCCGTCGGCGGCGGCGGCGATCCAGGCGGTGGCTCGCAGGCTCACGCGGTCCATGCCGCGAGCTGCGCCCGGACCCAGTCGGCGACGGGCGCGACGCCGCTCTCGCCGCGCAGGGAGGTGAAGGCGACGGGCAGTTCGCCGCGCTGCTCCTTCGCGTCGCGGGCCATCCGCTCCAGGTCGGAGCCGACGTGCGGGGCGAGGTCGGTCTTGTTGATCACGAGGAGGTCGGCGGTGGTGACGCCGGGGCCGCCCTTGCGGGGGATGTCGTCGCCGCCGGCGACGTCGATGACGAAGATCTGGGCGTCGACGAGCCCCTTGGAGAAGGTGGCGGTGAGGTTGTCGCCGCCGGACTCGACGAGGATGAGGTCGAGCGGTCCGACGGTGTCTTCCAGCTCTTCGACGGCTTCGAGGTTGGCGGAGATGTCGTCGCGGATGGCGGTGTGCGGGCAGGCGCCGGTCTCCACGGCCTGGATGCGCTCGGGGGGCAGGACGGCCTCGCGGAGCAGGAACTCGGCGTCCTCGCGGGTGTAGATGTCGTTGGTGACGACGGCGAGGGAGAGGGTGTCGCGCAGGGTCCGGCAGAGGGCGGCGACGGTGGCGGTCTTGCCGGAGCCGACGGGTCCGCCGAGCCCGATGCGCAGGGCGCGGCGGGTGCCGTCGGGCCGGTGGGCGTCGGCGGAGACGGCGCCGTGGTGGGTGTGGGCGTGGTCGAGGTGCATGGGGGGCTCCTGGGGGGGGTCTGCGTGCTAGGAGGCGAAGAGGCGCACCGGCCAGGCCGCGTGCTGTTCGGCCGTGAGGTCGAGCAGGGGCGCGGAGGCCGCGGGCAGGGCGTCGACGCCCTGCCGGGCGGCCGCGGCGGCGCGCTCGGCGACCTGGTCCATCTCGGGTGCGAGGCGGGCGAGGACGGCGGTGGCCTGGTAGGGGTCGAGGCTGAGGAGGCGGACGGCGGCGGTCGCCGGGCCGCCGACCGTCTCGTACGCGACGCAGTGCGCCGCCTCCTCGGGCCCGAGCCCGGCGGCGCGCGCGGCGGTTCCGAGGACGACGGGCTGGTGGGCGCCGCGCGGGAACGCGGCGGCCAGCGCGTCGAGTTCAGGGCTCGGCCAGGTGGCGCGGGCGGCCCGCATCAGCTGGCGGCCGAGCCGGCGTGAGACCGTGCGCAGGGCCGCCGAGGGGGTGCGGGCATCGGCCGCGGCGTCGAGCTCGTACGGGTCGAGTCCGTGCACGGCCCCGGCGGCGAGCGCCGCCGAGGTGAGGCCCGTGGTGTGCAGCCGGCCCCGGCAGAAGGACTCCAGGTCGGCGGCGTCCTTGAGGCGGCCGGCCTTGACGGCGGCCTCGGCGCCGCCCGAGTGGGCGTGCCCGCCGGCGGGGAACCGCCCGTCGGCGAGCACGAGGAGAGCCGAGCGCATGGCCATCAGAAGAGGAAGTAGCGCTGGGCCATGGGGAGTTCGGCGGCGGGGGCCGGTTCGACCGGTTCGCCGTCGATGGTCACCGAGAAGGTGTCGGCGTCGACCTCGACCCGGGGCAGGGCGTCGTTCTCGCGCATGTCGGCCTTGGTGACCCGCCGGGTGGAGCCGATGGCGGTGAACTCCTTGTGCAGCCCGAGCTTCCGGGGCAGGTCGTCCTCGATGGCGGCCTGGGCGACGAAGTTGACCGATCCGGCCGCGGCGGCCCGGCCGAGCGCGCCGAACATCGGGCGGGGCAGGACCGGTTGGGGCGTGGGGATGGAGGCGTTGGCGTCGCCCATCTGCGCGTACGCGATCTGGCCGCCCTTGACGACGACGAGCGGCTTCACGCCGAAGAAGGCGGGCTCCCAGAGGACCAGGTCGGCGAGCTTGCCGGGCTCGACGGAGCCGATGAGGTGGCCCATGCCCTGGGCGACGGCCGGGTTGATCGTGTACTTGGCGACGTAGCGGCGGGCCCGGTGGTTGTCGGCGCGGCCGTCGCCGGGAAGGGCGCCGCGGCGCTTCTTCATGACGTGGGCGGTCTGCCAGGTCCGCATGATGACCTCGCCGATCCGGCCCATGGCCTGGGAGTCGGAGGAGATGATCGAGATGGCCCCCAGGTCGTGGAGGACGTCCTCGGCGGCGATGGTGGACGGCCGGATGCGGGACTCGGCGAAGGCGAGGTCCTCCGGGACGGCCGGGTTGAGGTGGTGGCAGACCATCAGCATGTCGAGGTGTTCCTCGATGGTGTTGACGGTGTGCGGCCGGGTCGGGTTGGTCGAGCTGGGCAGGACGTGCGGCTCGGAGACGACGGTGATGATGTCGGGGGCGTGCCCCCCGCCGGCGCCCTCCGTGTGGTACGCGTGGATGGTGCGGCCGGCGATGGCGGCGAGGGTGTCGCCGACGAACCCCGCCTCGTTCAGGGTGTCGGTGTGGATGGCCAGTTGGGCGCCGGTCTCCTCGCACACGCTCAGGCAGGCGTCGATGACGGCGGGGGTGGCGCCCCAGTCCTCGTGGATCTTGAAGCCGAGGGCGCCGCCGCGCAGCTGGGAGTGCATCGCCTCCCGGGACATGGTGTTGCCCTTGCCGAGCAGGCCGATGTTGACGGGGAAGGTGTCCAGGGCCTCGAACATCCGGGCCATGTGCCAGGGGCCGGGGGTGATCGTGGTCGCCTTGGTGCCCTCGGCGGGGCCGGTGCCGCCGCCGACGAGGGTGGTGACGCCGGTGGCGAGGGCCTGCTCGACGACGGTCGGCGAGATGAAGTGGACGTGGGTGTCGACGGCCCCGGCGGTGACGATGCGGCCGTTGCCGACGATGATCTCGGTCTCGGGGCCGATGACGAGGCCGGGGTGGACGCCGTCCATGGTGTCGGGGTTGCCGGCCTTGCCGAGGGCGGTGATCCGGCCGTCGCGGATGCCGATGTCCGCCTTGACGACGCCCCAGTGGTCGATGACGACGGCGCCGGTGATGACGGTGTCGGGGGCGCCCTCGGCGCGGGTGGTGCGGGCCTGGCCCATGGACTCGCGGACGACCTTGCCGCCGCCGAAGACGGCTTCCTCGCCGGCGCGGCCGGGGCCGCCGCAGCGGTCCTCCTCGATCTCGACGAGCAGGTCGGTGTCGGCGAGCCGGATGCGGTCGCCGGTGGTGGGGCCGAACAGGTCGGCGTAGACGGCGCGGTGGAGGTCAGGCACGGTCGCCGTCCTTGTCCTGGTCCGGTACGGGGGTGTCGAGGGGGCCCGCGGTCTCGCCGCGCAGGCCGGGGACGATCCGGCGGCCGGCGATCGGCACGAGCTCGACCTCGACGGGGATGCCGGGTTCGAAGCGGACGGCGGTCCCGGCGGCGATGTGCAGCCGCTGCCCGCGGGCGGCGGCACGGTCGAAGTCCAGGCCGGGGTTGACCTCGGCGAAGTGGTAGTGGGAGCCGACCTGGACGGGCCGGTCGGCGGCGTTGAGGACGGTGAGGCGGGTGACGGGGCGCCCCTCGTTGAGGGTCACCGGCCCCTCCGCATACAGGATCTCTCCGGGGATCATCGGCGGCCGCCCGTTCAGACGATGGGGTCGTGGACGGTGACGAGCTTGGTGCCGTCCGGGAAGGTGGCCTCGACCTGGACGTCGTGGATCATCTCCGGGATGCCGTCCATGACCTCGTCCCGGGTGAGCACCTTGCGCCCGGAGGCCATCAGCTCGGCGACCGTCCGGCCGTCCCGGGCGCCTTCCAGGATGTGGGAGGTGATGAGCGCGACGGCCTCGGGGTGGTTGAGCCGCACACCGCGGGCCCGGCGCTTCTCGGCCACGTCGGCCGCCACATGGATGAGCAGGCGTTCCTGCTCGTGCGGGCTCAGTTGCACTCTTCCACCTCACAGTCGTCGACCGGGACGGGACCCGGACAGCTGGGGACCCTACCGACCGTCAACACTCTGTTGAACTGCGGAGATGCGGTGCGCGGCCAGACATTGCACGTTAGGGCGGAAGTTTTTCCGGCTCGTTAACTCGGCCTTTGCGTTCTCATGATCATCAGACTGGCCCGTCATCCCCGGCCACGGACATCGACATCAGGCCACGCAGCCCGTCCTGGAGAACCTCGACGGCCACGTCGCCGAAGAGCGCCTGCTGGGCGATGAAGCCCTGGGCGGTGGCGATGAGGGTGCGGGCCACATGGTCGGCGGGGACGTCGGCGCGCAGGAGGCCGCTGTCGCGATAGGCGGTCACAAGCCTCGTCCAGGCGACCCGCATCCCCTGGCAGCCCTCGGCGAGGGTCTCGGCCAGCTGCTCGTTGCGCAGGGTCTCGGTCCACACCTGGATGATCAGCCGCGCGAAGGCCTGCCGGTCCGCGCCCTCGACCCGCTCCTCCAGGAGGACCCGGAGCACGGTGCCGAGGAGGACGTCGGGGGTGGGTGGCGGGGTGGCCCGGGACGCCTCCTCGAAGGCACTCCGGATCCCGGCGAAGGCCTCGGCCGCGATGGCCCAGATCAGCTCCTCCTTGCCGCGGAAGCGCGGCCGCGCTCGGCGTGCGGCGCTGCAGGGTGGAAGCGGTGAGCCCTCCGGCCCAGGCTCCGGTGCCGGTGAGCCGAGGTCCCCGCCCGAGGACGGCCGCGCACCCCCGCTGTAGCGGACGGGGGTGCGCGGCTCTTCCGTGCGGGGGCGCGTCAGGAGGTACCGGGCTCGCGGTGGTGGGCGGCGATGCCGAAGCGGCGCTGTTCGCCGGGAGCGGAGTCGACCGGGTGCAGACCGGAGAGCGAGCTGACCACCTGCTCGTCGGCCGGCTTCTCCGCCGCCTCGAGTTCTTCCAGGTCAGCGGCGGAGACCAGGGCGACGAGCGGCTTCCCGTGGCGGGTGACGACGACGCGCTCACCGCCGTAGACGACGCGGTTGATGAGGTCGGCGAGCTCAGCCCGCGCTTGCGTCACCGGGATCTCGTAGGTCATGCTCCTCATCTTACGGTCTGTACGTCCTGTACATTTTTTACAGACAGCTGGAGGTGCTCAGCCATGGATGCCCGCCACGTCCTGCCCGAGTTCACGGAGCGGACCTCGTTCGGAACGCGAACGCTCGACCCGTACTCGAAGCTCCTCGCGTCCCGGATCGTCTTCCTCGGCACCCCGATCGACGAGACCTCGGCCAACGACGTCATCGCCCAGTTCCTGCACCTCGACTACGCCGCCCCCGGCCAGGACATCGCGCTCTACATCAACTCGCCCGGCGGCTCGATCAGCGCCATGACCGCGATCCACGACACGATGCGGACGCTCTCCTGCGACGTGGAGACCACCTGCCTCGGCCAGGCCACCTCCACCGCCGCCGTCCTCCTCGCCGCCGGCACCCCCGGCAAGCGGCTCGTCCTCCCCGGCGCCCGGGTCGCCCTCCGCCAGCCGGCCATGGACGAACCCCTCCAGGGACAGCCGAGCGACCTCGACATCCACGCGCGCGAGCTGCTCCGGCTGCGCGCCCTGGTGGCCGGGATGCTCACCGAGTACACCGGGCAGAGCAGGGACCGGATCGACGCCGACATCGACCGCCTCACCGTCCTGGACGCGCCGGCGGCCCTCGCGTACGGCCTGGTGGACCACGTGATCACGAACCGGCGCGACGCCGGCGCGGCACGGTGAGCCGGCCGTGGTGCCCGAGCTGCCGCCGCTGCCCGCGCTGACCCGGGCCGAGGGCGAGTTGATCGACGCGTACCTCGAAGTCGTCGATCTTCTTGGGAAGATCAACCCATCCAGGGGTACGCATACCTATGGGGCACTGCGGGCGGCACAGGCCCTGGTGGGACGCGCGGAGGCGTTGCGCGAGGCTCTGACGCTCATGCATATGCGGGGCGAGAGCGAGGTGCACACGGACACACTGGCGCGCGCCCTGCGGGTGTTGGACGGCGAGCGCCGCACCGGCCGCGTCACCGTCCCCCGCACACGGGCGAGTTGACATTCCGGCATGTCGTGTCGAGGTCCGTACGGCCGACACGCAACGCAGAATCGCTCCCCCGTTCGGCGTAGTCGATGAGTCGACATATGCGTCGGGTGAGTTGCGCAACAGGTGTACGCATCTGGCGGAATGGGGCGTTCCACCGCTGGTGCGGGCCTCGTAGGCCAAACCTCCGGTGATCACGAAAGCACCCTGTCCACCCGAATGGATCAGTCGTGAGGAGCCTCACATATCGCCGTTTCAGCTCGGAATTCGCCCTGGGTGTGGGTCAAGATCCCTGTCGACGACAAGCCCCCGCCATCCGAGGCGGGGCGGTCCGGGCGGACGCCGAGTCCTGCCGCTGTCCCGGATGTCTGGTCGACAGGAGTGGATCGGCAGGAGTGGAGGACCCAGGCAGTACGGGACGTACGCGCTGTTTCCGCAGCGGGGCCGTCCCTTGGGGTGAAGCCGCAGCCGCGGCCGGGCATCTTCGCCAGCCCGAACCCGACAGGTCATCCTTCGCAGGCGGCTGACGAAGGGTTGCGCATGACTGCGCAGATGCACGTCCCGTCCCTGCTGTCCCGGGCCGGAGCCGTCACGGCTCTCACCCTCGCCGCCGTCGGCGGCACGATGCTCGCACCAGGTGCGGCACCCGAGGCCCAGGCGGCGACCACCTACGCGAACAAGGCACTGAGCGTCGCCGCGTCCAAGAAGGGAGCCCCGTACCGGTACGGGAGCGCGGGACCCACCCGGTTCGACTGCTCCGGTCTGACGCTCTACGCGTACAAGCAGGCGGGCAAGTCGCTGCCCCGCACCGCGCAGCAGCAGTACAACAACACCCGGCACATCTCCGCGTCCAGCAGACAGAAGGGGGACCTGGTCTTCTTCCACTCCGGCGGGAGCGTCTACCACGTGGGCATCTACGCCGGCAGCGGCAAGATCTGGCACTCGCCCAAGACGGGATCCTGGGTGAAGCTCGACCCGATCTGGACGTCGAAGGTCTACTACGGCCGCGTCCGGTGATCCGGCGGCCTTAGCGGTCCGTGCGTGAGGGGTGCGGTGGCGCCGCCGCACCCCTCACGGTCCCGGCCGGTCAGCGGCCCACGCTGCTGAGGTCGATGGGCCCCGGCGGGACCAGCTCACCCGCCTCGTACGCGTGGAGCCGCCGGGTCAGCTCCGGAAGGTCGTACGCGGGGAAGTTCACCTGGAGCAGCTGCGGACGGAAGCGCGAGGCCTGTGTCTCGTCGAACAGCGCCACGTCCATCGGCTTGATGCCGACGTCCCACGCGTCGGGGGCGGCCCAGTGCCCCATCCGGACGTAGAAGTCGTCGCGGGGACCCGCGTTCGCCACTGCCGAGAGGAACGCGAGGCCGCTGTCGACGGGGAAGTCGATGAGCATCCAGCCGCGCCGCGACTCCACGTACGCCGCCATGTGCGGCAGCTTCTCCACCCAGCTCTCGTTGGACTCGCCGACGTCCTGGCAGCAGGTCCAGGTGTCGAAGCCACAGCGCCAGATCGCCTCGATCGCGGGCGCCAACAGCTCGTCGATCTCCGCCGCACGCTCTCCCACCCGCACGGGAACGGTGGGGTGGACGCCTTCGTATGTGCTCATCGCGCGAGCGTACAGACGGACCGCTAGCAGCTGGCGAGTGGGGCGGAGGTCCACGGGAGGGTGATCCAGACCGTCTTCCCGCCCTCCTCGGTCGGGGTGACCGACAGGCGGCCACCCGCCTCCGCCGCCAGGGAGCGGATGATGACCATGCCCCGGCCGTTGTCCTGCTGGACCGCAGCGGGCAGACGGCGGGGCCAGCGCGGGTGGCTGTCGGTGACGCCGATGTGGAGGCGCTCCTCGCGCTCCAGACGGACGTCGACCGTGAAGGTGGGCGACTGCCCGAAGGTGTGCAGGACGGCGTTGGTGGCCAGTTCCGAGACCATCAGGCGGATCGCGTCCGCCAGGTCGTCGGCACCGCCGAGGCCCCACCCGTCGAGGACCTCCGCGACGAACCGCCGGGCGGTGGGGACCGACGCGGGATCGCTCGGCAGAGTGACGGATGCTTCCTGATGGTCTGCCATGGCGACGCTGTCCCTTTCCCGCCGGGGCTTCTGCCCCGGATCGCGCTTCGCGCCAGAGTCCCACCGATCGTGCCGCCCCGGCAGGCGTTCCACCAAGATATGTCCCCATCTGTCGCCCGAAGCGGTGAACTCTGCGGCCCGGGAACGCCCTTGGAGCTCCCGATGGGACGTCAGACCGTCGGCGCGGTCCGCAGGATCGTTTCCACCGCGCGTGCGATCTCCGCGTCCGTCAGATCGGCCCGCGCCGTCAGGCGCAGCCGCGAGATGCCGTCGGGGACGGACGGCGGCCGGAAGCAGCCGACCGCCAGGCCCTGTTCGCGGCAGTCCGCCGCCCAGCGCAGCGCCGCCTCCGGGGAAGGGGCGTGGACCGAGACGACGGCCGCGTCGGGACGGGCCGAGGTGAGCCCGGCCTCCGTGAGCAGCCGGTGCAGGGTGGTGGCGACGGTACGGGCCCGCTCGGCGAGCCCCGGCTCGGCGGCGATCAGCCGCAGGCTCGCGAGCGCCCCGCCCGCGGCGGCCGGCGCGAGCCCGGTGTCGAAGATGAAGGTGCGGGCGGCGTTCACCAGGTGCTCGATCACCCGGGCCGGGCCGAGGACGGCGCCGCCCTGGCTGCCGAGGGACTTCGAGAGGGTGAGGGTGGCGACGACGTCCTCGTCGCCCGCGAGCCCGGCCTCGTGCAGCGCGCCCCGGCCGCCGTCGCCGAGGACGCCGAAGCCGTGGGCGTCGTCGACGACGAGCCCGGCGCCGTGCGCCCGGCAGGCCTCGGCGAGCCCGCGGAGCGGGGCCTTGTCGCCGTCGACGGAGAAGACGGAGTCGCTGACGACGAGCGCCCGGCGCCCCGGGTGGGTGTCCAGGGTCTTGGCGACGGCCTCGGCGTCGGTGTGCGGGACGACCGCGGTCTCGGCGCGCGCGAGGCGGCAGCCGTCCACGATCGAGGCGTGGTTGGCGGCGTCGGAGACGATCAGGGAGTCCCGGCCGGAGAGCGCGGTGAGCGCGGCGAGGTTCGCGGCGTAGCCGGAGGAGAAGACGAGGGCCGCCTCGAAACCGCAGAACTCGGCGAGCTCGCGCTCCAGGCGGGTGTGCAGCCGGGTGGTGCCGGTGACGAGCCGCGAGCCGGTGGCGCCGGCGCCCCAGCGCCTGGCCGCCTCGGCCGCCGCCTCGGTGACCTCGGCGCGGCGGGTGAGCCCGAGGTAGTCGTTGCTCGCCAGGTCCAGGACGTCCGACTCGGCCGCCCGGGGCCGCAGCGTCCGGACGAGACCGGCCTCGGCCCGGCGGCGCGCCTCGGCGTCGGTCCAGTCGAAGGCGGTACGGCGCGGGCCCCCGGCCCGTGCGTCCTCGGCGCCCCCGGCGCGTGCGTCCTCGTCCCGTGGCATGCGGCGATCCTTTTGTAGGCAGCGCACAGACCCTAACCGCAGGACGCCGAGGTCGGGATGTGGTCATCCACACACCTCTATCGGGGGCGTTTGTTCGGATCCTCCTTGGCCCGGGGGCGGGCGGTAGGCAAGGATCTGCGGTTATGGACCTGCTGAACACGCTGGTGGAGAAGGGGCTGCGGCGCGAGCTGCCGACCCGTGAAGAAGCGCTCGCCGTGCTGGCGACCTCCGACGACGAACTGCTCGAGGTGGTGGCGGCGGCCGGCAAGGTGCGCCGTCAGTGGTTCGGGCGCCGGGTGAAGCTGAACTACCTGGTCAATCTGAAGTCCGGTCTCTGTCCCGAGGACTGCTCGTACTGCTCGCAGCGGCTCGGCTCGAAGGCCGAGATCCTCAAGTACACCTGGTTGAAGCCGGACGAGGCCTCGCAGGCCGCGGCGGCGGGTGTCGCCGGCGGCGCCAAGCGGGTCTGCCTGGTGGCCAGCGGCCGCGGCCCGACGGACCGGGACGTGGAGCGCGTCGGCAAGACGATCGAGGCGATCAAGGAGCAGAACGAGGGCGTCGAGGTGTGCGCCTGTCTCGGTCTGCTCTCCGACGGCCAGGCGGAGCGGCTGCGGGAGGCCGGCGCCGACGCGTACAACCACAACCTGAACACGTCCGAGGCGACGTACGGGGACATCACCAAGACCCACACGTACGCGGACCGCGTGGACACCGTGCAGAAGGCGCACGCCGCCGGTCTGTCGGCCTGCTCGGGTCTGATCGCGGGCATGGGCGAGAGCGACGAGGACCTGGTCGACGTCGTCTACGCGCTGCGTGAGCTCGACTCGGACTCGGTGCCGGTCAACTTCCTGATCCCGTTCGAGGGCACCCCGCTCGCCAAGGAGTGGAACCTCACCCCGCAGCGCTGCCTGCGGATCCTCGCGATGGTCCGGTTCGTCTGCCCCGACGTCGAGGTGCGGATCGCCGGCGGCCGCGAGGTGCACCTGCGCTCGATGCAGCCGCTCGCGCTGAACATCGCGAACTCGATCTTCCTCGGCGACTACCTGACCAGCGAGGGCCAGGCCGGCCAGGCCGACCTGGACATGATCGCGGACGCGGGCTTCGAGGTGGAGGGCGCGGGCACGACCACGCTGCCGAAGCACCGCGCGGACGCGCTCGCGGCGGCGGGCGCGACGGGCGGCTGCGGCTCCGCGGCCTCGGCGGGCTGCGGCTCGGAGGCCTCGGCCGGCTGCGGCTCGCACACGGAGGAGGCCGGCGGCTGCGGTCCCTGCGGCGGTCACGCGGCGCCCGTCGCCGAAGAGCCCCGGACGAACGAGGCCCGCACCGACCTGGTGGCCGTGCGCCGCCGGGGCGCAGGCACGGACCTCGCGCCGAATGCGTAACGACGAACTGCTCGCGCTGGACCGAGCGCACGTCTGGCATCCGTACGGCCCCATGCCGGGCCGTACGGAGCCGCTGGTCGTCGCGTCCGCGTCCGGCGTGCGGCTCCGGCTCGCCGAACCCGTCGAGGGCCAGGACGAGTTGGTCGACGGCATGTCCTCGTGGT
This sequence comes from Streptomyces sp. NPDC037410, assembly GCF_055602235.1. Lineage (NCBI taxonomy): Bacteria > Bacillati > Actinomycetota > Actinomycetes > Kitasatosporales > Streptomycetaceae > Streptomyces > Streptomyces sp. NPDC037410. The sequence goes on from NZ_JBVJWR010000005.1 coordinate 283,347, forward strand.
GGTCGGCGGTCCACGGCTACAACCACCCCGTGCTCAACGAGGCGGTGCGCGGCCAGCTGGACAAGATGAGCCACGTCATGTTCGGCGGGCTCACCCACGAGCCGGCCGTCCGGCTCGCCTCCCGGCTCGTGGAGATCACCCCTGAGCCGCTGCGGCACGTCTTCCTCAGCGACTCGGGCTCGGTCTCCGTCGAGGTCGCGGCCAAGATGTGCCTGCAGTACTGGCGGTCCCTGGGCCGCCCCGAGAAGCAGCGGCTCTTCACCTGGCGCGGCGGCTACCACGGGGACACCTGGCAGCCGATGTCCGTGTGCGACCCGCAGGGCGGGATGCACGAGCTGTGGTCGGGGGTGCTCCAGCGGCAGGTGTTCACGGACGCCCCGCCGGCTGCGTACGAGGAGTCGTACGCGGAGCAGCTGTGGGCCGGGATCGCCGAGCACGCGCACGAGCTGGCCGCGGTGGTCGTCGAGCCGGTAGTGCAGGGCGCGGGCGGCATGCGCTTCCACGACCCGGCGTATCTGCGGGTGCTGCGCGAGGCCTGCGACGCGCACGACGTGCTGCTCGTCTTCGACGAGATCGCGACCGGGTTCGGGCGGACGGGGACACTGTTCGCCGCGGACCAGGCCGGGGTCTCTCCCGACGTGATGTGCGTGGGCAAGGCGCTGACCGGCGGCTATCTGTCGATGGCGGCGACGCTCTGCACGAGCCGCGTCGCCGACGGGATCTCGCGCGGCGAGGTCCCTGTCCTGGCGCACGGGCCGACCTTCATGGGGAACCCGCTGGCGTCCGCGGTCGCCCTCGCCTCGATCGACCTGCTGCTCTCCCAGGACTGGCAGGTCGAGGTCAAGCGGATCGAGGCGGGCCTGCGGGACGGTCTCGCCCCGGCGTCCGACCTCCCGGGCGTCCGCGAGGTGCGGGTGCTCGGCGCGATCGGCGTCGTCCAGCTCGACCACGAGGTCGACATGGCGGCGGCGACACGCGCGGCGGTCCGCGAGGGCGTGTGGCTGCGCCCGTTCCGCGACCTGATCTATGCGATGCCGCCGTACGTGACGGGCGACGAGGACCTGGCCCGGATCTGCACGGCGGTCCGGGCGGCGGCGCAGGCGGGCTGACGGGGGGCCCACCCCGTTGCGGGCATTCGTTCCCCGGAACGGGGTGGGCACAACGGACGGCGCCCTTGCCAGCGCCAGAGGCTCCCGCGCCTGAACCCGCAGCCCCCGCACCGAACAAGGAAGGACGCAACCATGGGCACCATCGTCGTCACCGGCACCGGCACGGAGATCGGCAAGACCGTCGTCACGGCAGCCCTCGCCGCAGTGGCCACGGCCGCCGGCCGCTCCGTAGCGGTACTGAAGCCCGCCCAGACGGGCATCGGTCCTGACGAGCCGGGCGACGCGGACGAGGTCGTACGTCTCTCCGGCGCCACGACCTCCGCCGAGCTGGGCCGTTTCCCGGAGCCGCTGGCCCCGGGCACGGCCGCCCGGCGGGCCGGGCTCGCGCCGGTCGGCCCCGGGGAGGTCGCCGAGGCCGCCCGGAAGCTGGCCGAGGAGCACGACCTGGTGCTCGTGGAGGGCGCGGGCGGCCTCCTCGTCCGCTTCGACGAGGAGGGCGGCACGCTCGCGGACGCCGCCGCGCTGCTCGGCGCGCCGGTCCTGGTGGTGGCCCCGGCGGGTCTGGGGACGCTCAACTCGACGGCCCTGACGGCCGAGGCGCTGCGGGCGCGCGGGATCGAGCAGCTCGGCGTGGTCGTCGGCAGCTGGCCGGACGCGCCGGACCTCGCCGCGCGCTGCAACCTCATGGACCTGCCGGAGGCGGCGGGCGCTCCGCTGCTCGGAGCCGTACCGGAGGGTTCGGGGGCGCTGGACCCGGCGGAGTTCCGGGCGGCGGCGGGCGGCTGGCTGGGGCGGGAGCTCGGCGGCACGTGGGACGCGCAGGCGTTCACCGAGGCACAGGCGGCGCCGCTCTCGGCGGGCTGACGGCGCACGCGCATCCGCACGCGCAAGCCGCGCCCCTCTCCGTACGCTGACCGTATGCGCGCACACGTTCAGGAGATCGTCTTCGACTGCGCCGCCCCGGCGGCCCTCGTCCGCTTCTGGGCCGGGCTCCTCGGCGGCGAACCCGTCGACCGGAGTGCCGACTGGTCGTACGTGGATCCGCCGGAGTTCGTACGGATCGCCTTCCAGCGGGTGCCGGAGGGCAAGACCGCGAAGAACCGGCTGCATCTCGACGTGGAGGTGCCGGATCCGACGCGGGCGGCCGAGGAGGTGCTGCCGCTGGGGGCGGTCACGGTCGGCGGGCTCGTCACCGACGAGCAGGGCTCCTTCCAGGTCATGCGGGACCCGGAGGGCAACGAGTTCTGCTTCGTGACGGGCTGAGGGGCGGCTCCGATGACTCCGAACCGTCCGGCGCCCCGGACCCCGCACGTCCACCATCCGCTCTTCGCCCGCTTCTACGCCCGGTTCAGCGCCTCGGCCGACACCCGTGGCGGCCTCGGCGCGCTGCGGACGGAGCTGCTCGCCGGGCTGACCGGCCGGGTCGTCGAGATCGGGGCCGGGAACGGCCTGAACTTCGCGCACTACCCGGCCGGGGTCACCGAGGTCGTCGCCGTCGAGCCGGAGCCCCATCTGCGCCGGCTCGCCGAGGAGGCCGGGCGCCGGGCCGCCGTCCCGGTGACGGTGCTGCCGGGCACGGCCGAGGCGCTGCCGGCGCCGGACGGCTCCTTCGACACGGCGGTGGCCTCGCTGGTGCTGTGCACCGTACGGAACGTGCCGGAGGCCCTCGCCGAGCTGCGGCGGGTCCTGCGTCCCGGCGGCGAGCTGCGGTTCTTCGAGCACGGGGCGGCGGACACACCCGGTCTCGCGCGGGTGCAGCGGGGGCTCGACCGCACGGTGTGGCCGCTGCTCTTCGGCGGCTGTCACACCTCCCGCACCCCGCTCGCGGCGATCACGGCGGCCGGATTCGACCTCGTCTCGTACCGCTCCTTCGACATCCCGGAGCAGGGCCCACGCCTGCCGTCCTCCCCCTGCGTCCTGGGCACGGCCCGGCGGTAATCCCTGGCAGCGACCGCGCGCCACGTGATGGGATCCGGTCATGATCGACCTCCAGATACGTCCCGCCGTACCCGCCGACGCCGAGGCCGTCCTCGCCTTCTGGAAGGAGTCCGCCGAGGGCACGTCCATCTCGGACGACGTGAACGGGGTGATCCGGCTGGTCGAGCGCGACCCCGACGCCCTGATCCTCGCCCTCGCCGAGGGCGTGATCGTCGGCTCCGTGATCGCCGGCTGGGACGGCTGGCGCGCCTCCCTCTACCGGCTCGCCGTGCTGCCCTCGTACCGCCGCCGCGGGATCTCGACCGCGCTGCTGCGCGCGGCCGAGGAGAGGTTCCTCGCGCTCGGCGGGCGGCGGGCGGACGCCATGGTCCTGGAGGCGAACGGGACGGGGCAGGCGCTGTGGACGGCCGCCGGGTACGCGCGCGAGGAGCGCTGGCGCCGCTGGGTGAAGCCGCTCGCGGACCGGTCGGCAGGCTGACCGCCGGGATCCTCAGGGGGATGCTCGGGGTGATCACGACCCTGCTTTGCCGATCCTTTACCATGGTGTCCCTTCCTCCCGACGACCGAAAGGTGTGAGCGTCCGCCCATGGGCGAGCCTCCCAGTAGCACTGGTTCCGACCGCCGACATCGCGCGATCCCTCTCCCGCTGACTGATCATGGGACGGAGGTGAACCGATGACCGAAGTGCTTCTGCTCGTGGTGGCGCTCCTGCTCGCGCTCGCGTGCGGCGCGTTCGTCGCGGCCGAGTTCTCGCTGACCACGGTCGAGCGCGGCGAGCTCGAAGCCGCCGTGGAGCGCGGTGAGCGCGGCGCGTCAGGCGCGCTCAAGGCCGTCCGCTCGCTCACCTTCCAGCTCTCCGGCGCGCAGCTGGGCATCACCGTGACCAACCTGGTCGTCGGCATGCTCTCCGAGCCCTCGATCGCCGCGCTGATCAGCGGCCCCCTGGAGTCGATCGGGCTCTCGGCCTCGACGGCGTCCTCGGTCGCCCTCGTCCTGGGCACCGCCCTGTCGACCGTCGTCCTGATGGTCGTCGGCGAGCTCGTCCCCAAGAACTGGGCGATCTCCTCGCCGCTCGCCGTCGCGAAGGTGGTGGGCACCCCGCAGCGCGTGTTCACGGCCGCCTTCAAGCCCTTCATCAGCCATCTCAACAACACCGCGAACCGGAGCCTGCGCCGCCTCGGCCTGGAGCCGACCGAGGAGCTCGCCTCCGCGCGCTCCCCGCAGGAGCTGGTGGCGCTCGCCCGGCACTCCGCGAAGGAGGGCGCCCTGGAGGCGGACACGGCCGAGCTGTTCGTCCGTACGCTCAACCTGGCGGAGCTCAACGCGGAGAACGTGATGACGCCCCGCGTGCAGGTCACCGCCCTCGAAGTGCAGGCCACCGCCGAGGACGTCGCCAACGCGACCCGCGCGACCGGCCTGTCCCGCTTCCCCGTCTACCGGGGCAACCTCGATTCGGTCGTCGGCATCGCCCACATCAAGGACGTGCTGGCGATACCGGCCGAGGAGCGGCCCCGCCGCCGGATCGGCGAGATGCTGCGCGAGCCGCTGCTCGTCCCCGAGACCCTCACCGTGGACCGGCTCCTCGACCGCCTGTCGGGCAAGCAGACGATGGCCGTCGTCATCGACGAGTACGGCGGCACGGCCGGAGTCGTCACGCTCGAGGACATCGTCGAGGAGGTCGTGGGAGAGGTACGCGACGAGCACGATCCGCACGAGACGTCCGACCTGGCGCGGGCCGGCGACGACGCCGACGGGCGCGAGCTGTGGTCCGCCGACGGCGCCGCCCGTACGGACCAGCTGGCCGCGATCGGCCTGCGGGTGCCGGACGGCCCGTACGAGACGCTCGCGGGCGTCCTCGCGACGGAACTCGGCCGCATCCCCGCCGCCGGAGACACCGTGGAGCTGGCCGGCTGGCGCCTCGACGTCGTCGACGCCTCGGGCCGCCGCGCCGCGCGCGTCCTGCTGCACGCCCCCGCGCACGACACCCACGACGAGTCCGGGGAGGCCGGCCGATGATCGCCGTCCAGCTGTTGATCGGTCTGCTGACCCTGGTCGTCAACGCCTTCTTCGTCGGCGCCGAGTTCGCCCTGATCTCGGTACGCCGCAGCCAGATCGAGCCGCTGGCCGACTCCGGGAACCGGCGGGCGCGCAGCGTCATCTGGGGCCTTGAGCACGTCTCCGCGATGCTCGCGGCGGCGCAGCTCGGCATCACGCTCTGCACCCTGGTCCTCGGCATCGTCGCCGAGCCGGCCATCGAGCACCTGCTCGAACCGGTGTTCAACGCGATGGGCGTGCCGCACGGCGTGGCCGCGACGATCTCGTTCGCGATCGCCCTGGCCCTGGCGACGTATCTGCACATGCTGCTCGGCGAGATGGTGCCGAAGAACATCGCTCTCGCCGAGCCGACCCGATCGGCGCTGCTGCTCGGGCCGCCCCTGGTGACGGTCGCGCGGGCGCTGCGGCCGGTGATCTTCGCGATCAACTCCTTCGCGAACGCCCTGCTCAAGCTGTTGCGGGTGGAGGCCAAGGGCGAGGTCGCCGCGACGTTCTCGGACGACGAGCTGGCCCGGATGGTCACAGATTCGGGCGACGCGGGACTGCTGGACGACCGGGCCACCGAGCGGCTGCACGACGCCCTGGAGCTGGGCCGGCGCCCCGTCCGGGACGTCGTGATGCCAGCGGAGAAGGTGGTGTACGCCGAGGTGGGCACCACTCCGGAGGAGCTGGAGGCGCTGGCGGCGCGGACCGGGTACTCCCGCTTCCCCGTGCTCGACGCCGAGCGCCGCATCCTGGGCTATCTGCACGTCAAGGACGCGCTGGACGTCACGCCGCGCGACGTCCCCTTCCCGGTGTCCGCCCTGCGGCCGATCGCCCGGGCCCGGGCGGCGACGCCGCTGGACGACGTCCTCACCGCGATGCGCCGCAGCCGGACGCACCTGGCGGCGGTACTCGACGAGGCCGACAAGCCGGCGGGCCTCGTGACCATGGAAGACGTCCTGCGAGAACTGGTGGGCCGCCCCATGACCCCGTAGCCCGCCCACCGCGGGCCGCGGTGCGGGCCATACCGCACGGTATGATCGCTCCGCCATGGAGATCAACGCCACGTACAACAGTCTCGTCGCCGTCGGAGACAGCTTCACCGAAGGCATGTCGGACCTCACCCCCGACGGCTCCTACCGCGGCTGGGCCGACGTCCTCGCCGGCCGTCTCGCCACCCGCTCCCCCGGCTTCCGCTACGCGAACCTCGCCGTCCGCGGCAAGCTCATCGGGCAGATCGTCGACGAGCAGGTCGGCCTGGCCGCGGGCATGAAGGCCGATGTGGTGACCCTGGTCGGCGGGCTCAACGACACGCTGCGGCCCAAGGTCGACATGGTCCGGGTGCGGGACCTGCTGACCGAGGCGGTGGAACGCCTCGCCCCCTCCTGCGGGCAGCTGGTCCTCATGCGCAGCCCCGGCCGCAACGGCCCCGTCATGGAGCGCTTCCGCCCCCGGATGGAGGAGCTGTTCGCCCACATCGACACGCTCGCGGCCGAGCACGGCGCGCTGGTCGTCGACCTGTACGGCGCCCCGTCGCTCGGCGACCCCCGGCTGTGGGACGTGGACCGGCTCCACCTGACGGCCGAAGGGCACGGGCGGGTCGCCGAGGCCGTGTGGCAGACGCTGGGCCTGGCGCCCGAGGCGGACTGGCGCGCACCGCTGCCCCCGGCCGTACGGCCCGGCTGGGTGAACCGCCGGATCGCGGACGCCCGTTTCGCCAAGGAGCACCTCGGCCCGTGGATCGGACGGCGCCTGACCGGCCGTTCCTCGGGGGACGGCCGCGCCCCCAAGCGCCCCGAGCTGCTGCCGTACGCGTCCGAGTGAGCTGCGTCTCGTAGCAAGCTCCACACGGGACCCTGGCGCTGGCCTGCAGAAACCACCAGTAAACTCTGTGCACGTGACTGCTGTGACTCCGAAGCCCCGCATCCCCAACGTTCTGGCCGGCCGCTACGCCTCCGCGGAGCTCGCCGTCCTCTGGTCCCCCGAGCAGAAGGTGAAGCTGGAGCGTCAGCTGTGGCTCGCCGTGCTGCGTGCGCAGAAGGACCTCGGGATCGAGGTTCCGGACGCCGCCCTCGCCGACTACGAGCGCGTTCTCGACCAGGTCGACCTCGGCTCCATCGCCGAGCGCGAGAAGGTCACCCGGCACGACGTGAAGGCCCGGATCGAGGAGTTCAACGCCCTCGCCGGCCACGAGCACGTCCACAAGGGCATGACCTCGCGCGACCTCACCGAGAACGTCGAGCAGCTGCAGATCCGGCTCTCCCTGGAGCTGATGCGGGACCGTACGGTCGCCGTCCTCGCCCGGCTCGGCAAGCTCTCCGCCGAGTACGCGGAGCTGGTCATGGCCGGCCGCTCGCACAACGTCGCCGCCCAGGCGACCACCCTCGGCAAGCGTTTCGCGACGGCGGCGGACGAGCTGCTCGTGGCGTACGCCCGCCTGGAGGAGCTCCTCGGCCGCTACCCGCTGCGCGGCATCAAGGGCCCGGTCGGCACCGCGCAGGACATGCTGGACCTGCTCGGCGGCGACGCCGGCAAGCTCGCCGACCTTGAGCAGCGGATCGCCGGTCACCTCGGCTTCGCGCACGCCTTCACCTCGGTCGGCCAGGTCTACCCGCGCTCGCTCGACTACGACGTGGTCACCTCGCTGGTGCAGCTGGCCGCCGCCCCGTCGTCGATCGCCAAGACGATCCGCCTGATGGCGGGCCACGAGCTGGTGACGGAGGGCTTCAAGCCCGGCCAGGTCGGCTCCTCGGCGATGCCGCACAAGATGAACACCCGCTCCTGCGAGCGCGTCAACGGCCTCATGGTCATCCTGCGCGGCTACGCGTCGATGACCGGTGAGCTGGCGGGCGACCAGTGGAACGAGGGCGACGTGTCCTGCTCCGTGGTCCGCCGGGTCGCTCTGCCGGACGCCTTCTTCGCGCTCGACGGCCTCCTGGAGACCTTCCTCACCGTGCTCGACGAGTTCGGCGCCTTCCCGGCCGTCGTCGCCCGCGAGCTCGACCGCTACCTGCCGTTCCTGGCGACGACCAAGGTCCTCATGGGCGCCGTCCGCGCCGGCGTGGGCCGCGAGGTCGCCCACGAGGCCATCAAGGAGAACGCCGTCGCCTCCGCCCTCGCCATGCGCGAGCAGGGCGCCGAGCGCAACGAGCTCCTCGACAAGCTGGCCGCCGACGAGCGCATCCCCCTGGACCGGGCGCAGCTCGACGAGCTGATGGCGGACAAGCTGTCCTTCACGGGTGCCGCCGCCGACCAGGTCGCGTCCGTGGTCTCCCGTATCGAGGAGATCCTCAAGCAGCACCCGGAGGCCGCCGCCTACGCCCCCGGCGCGATCCTCTGACCCGGACTCCCCGGTTCACCCAGCAGGAGCTGGAGGCCGCTCGCGACCGCGTCGTTCCCGACGTGGTGGCGGGCGGCCTTTCCGTGCTCTTCTGCGGGATCAACCCGGGTCTGATGACGGCGGCGACGGGCCACCACTTCGCCCGCCCCGGCAACCGCTTCTGGCCGGTGCTGCACCTGTCCGGGTTCACGCCGCGACTGCTGCGCCCCGACGAGCAGGACGAGCTCCTCTCGTACGGGCTCGGCATCACCAACGTCGTCGCCCGGCCCACCGCGCGGGCCGACGAGCTGAGCCGCGAGGAGTACCGCGAGGGCGGCCGGCTCCTCGTGGAGAAGGTGGAACGCCTTGAGCCGCGCTGGCTGGCGGTCGTCGGCGTCACGGCGTACCGCACGGCCTTCGGGGAGCCGAAGGCGGCGATCGGGCCGCAGGAGCGGGTGATCGGCTCCACCCGGATCTGGGCGCTGCCCAATCCGAGCGGGCTCAACGCCCACTGGACGGCGGCGACGATGGCCGAGGAGTTCGCCCGGCTGCGGGCGGCGGCCGAGGACACCCCCTAGGGCGGGTCGACCTCGGTGATCACGGCGAGGAGCTGGTACGGCAGCTCCTTGTCCCACTGGGAGACGCCGAGGCCTATCCACCGTCCGTCCGCCCGCCACAGCCGCAGGTCCGGGGTGTGGCAGCTGAGCGCGGCCCACGGCTCGGGCATCTCCTCGTCGTCCAGGCTCCGCTCCAGGACGTACCACAGGCTCAGCACCTGCGGCGGGCCCCAGCGGACGGTGAACAGGGCGGCGAGTCCGTCCCGCTCCGCCTCGTACTGCTCCTCGACGAGCACACTGCGGGTGCCGTCGTCCTCCCAGAAGTCCTCGCTCGTGGCGAGCTCCGCCACGTGGAAGCCCGGACCGCTCTCGACGCGTCCGGACCGCTCCGGTCGCGCCGGGAAGGCGCGGGTGCGGAGTAAGTCGATCGTCGCCAGGTGCTGTGCCGTGGTCATGGGTCCAGTAAAGCGGCCGCCACTGACAGTTGGCGTTCCGTCAGGAGGCGGGACGCGGTCCGCCCCGGGCCGCCGCGGGGGCGGCACTCGCCGCATCCCGGCCCATTGAGTACCATCCGCCGGAGAGGCGCACGAGCTGGGAGGAAACACTGTGGGGCGGCTGACCGGCGGGGATCCGTCTCTGCTGCGGCGGATCAACTCCGCGGTGGTACTCCATGCGCTGCGCGGCGCCGACGCGCCCACGCTCACGGATCTGACCCGGATCACGGGCCTGTCGCGGCCCACGGTCGAGGGGGTCGTCGAGGGCCTCATGGAGGGCGGTCTCGTCGTCGAGTCGGCGCCCGAGGAGGGCGAGGCCCGGCGGCAGGGCCGTCCGGCACGGAGGTTCCGCTTCCGCGCGGAGGCCGGTCATCTGCTCGGCATCGAGATCGGCCCGCACCGCGTGGCCGCCCTGCTCTCCGGTCTGGACGGGCGGATCATCGGCGCCGGGTCCCGCGAGGTGTCGGAGACGGCGCCCGAGGACGAGCGCCTGGACCGGGTGCGTACGGTCGTGGCCGACGTGCTGCGCAGGGCCGGGGTCGCCCGGTCCAACCTGCGGGCGGTCGGCGTCGGCACTCCCGGCATCGTCGAGGCCGACGGGACCGTGCGCCTCGGCACGGCGCTGCCCGGCTGGACGGGCCTCGCGCTCGGCGACCGGCTGAGGCGCTCCTTCCGCTGCCCGGTGATCGTGGAGAACGACGCCAACGCGGCGGCCGTCGCCGAGCACTGGAAGGGTGCCGCGACCGACTCCGACGACATCGTGTTCGTCCTCGCGGGGCTGAGCCCCGGCGCCGGCTCGCTGATCGGCGGCCGGCTGCACCGGGGCTTCGGCGGGGCGGCCGGGGAGATCGGCGCCCTGCACCTCCTCGGCCGGGGCGTCACCCCCGAGCATCTCCTGTCGACCACGGACGAGCCGCTGCATCCGCTGGACGAGCAGGCGGTCGCGGAGGTCTTCGCGCTGGCCCGCAAGGGCGACGCGCGCGCGGAGGCGGCGGTGCAGCGGTTCATCCAGCGGCTCGTGCACGACGTGGCGGCCCTGGTCCTCGCCATCGACCCCGAGCTGGTGGTCGTCGGAGGCTGGGCGGCCGGTCTCGACGGGGTGCTCCAGCCGCTCCGCGAGGAACTGGCGCGGTTCTGCCTGCGGCCGCCGCGGGTGGTGCTGTCCCTGCTCGGCGAGGCCGCCGTGGGCACGGGTGCCCTCCGGCTCGCCCTCGACCACGTCGAGGAGCAGCTCTTCGCCGTCGACGGCACGGTGACGGCCCGCCGCTAGCTCCCCCTTTTCGGGGAGCCTGCGACGGGCCGGTGCTCGTGCGGTGCTACTCGTATTACTCGTGGCGAGTTACTCGTGCGGTGTCACGAGGCCATGACCAGGTCGGCCGAGTCGCCGAAGGTGAGGCGGCAGGTGTCGGCGCGGTAGGTGGCCACCGAGACGGCGGCCGGGCGCCCGGCGGAGAGGTAGCGGGTCGTCACGACGAGGACGGGCGCGCCCGGCAGCCGGTCGAGCTCCTTGGCGTCGTCGGCGCGGGCGGAGCCGAGCTCCACGGAGCGGTCCTGGCCGTCGAGGGCGAGGTGCTGGAGCTCGCGGAGCACGGCGCGGGCGCGGGCGGGGCCCGCGGGCGCGTCGATGGCGCTGAGGCCGGAGACGGAGCCCGCCGGCACGTAGAGCAGCTCGGCGGCGACCGGCTGGCCCTGGCTGATCCGGAGGCGGCGGACGACGTGCACCTGCTCGTCGGCGGCGGTCTCCAGGACGCGCGCGACGGCGGCCGGGGCCACGTCGGCGGCGGAGTCCTGGGGCTGCCAGGCGTCGTCACCGACACCGGGCCAGACGTGCTGGGTGGTGGAGACGTCGACGCCGACGCGCGGCGGGGCGACGGTCGTGCCGACGCCGCGGCGGCGCTGCAGGCGCCCTTCCAGCTCCAGCTGCTCCAGGGCCTGGCGGAGCGTCGCGCGGGCGACGCCGAAGCGGGCCGCGAGCTCACGCTCGTTGGGCAGGATCTCCCCGACCGCGAAGTCCGAGTCGAGCGCTTCGCCGATCACTGTCTTGAGGTGCTGGTACTTCGGTTCCGGTACCGATGCCAGCTGCGTGGTCCCCACCCTGATCCTCCGCAAATTCGCCGTGTCCCGCGGCGTTTTTCCGCGCCCTTGTTTATTAAAGGTTCCTGCACTAACTCTGCGACCATAAGGCGAGCCACCCCCTTGGTCAAGACCAATCCTCCGTCGAACGCCCCCGAATGTGACCCTCTGACCTAGATCGTTCACAGGACGTTCGCACCTTGGTGAGCCCCGCGCAGCAAAGAGCCCCGCATCCCGGGAGGGGAGGCGGGGCGAGTTCCGGCCGACTGGCGCGATCTCGGTCAGGCGTCGGCGAGGCCCCGGAGCTTGTCGGGGTTGCGGATGATGTGGACGCACTGGACGAGTCCGTCGCACATCTCGATTTGGAAGACCGTGTCGGGCTTCCCGTCGGCGAGGACGAGCACCGCGGGGGCGCCGTTGAGCTCCACGAAGCGCGCCTCGAACCCGGCCCACGCGTCCCGGGCGACGGCGAAGAGGAAGCGGCCGACCTTGTCGGCGCTCTCGATGATCCGGAGCGGCGCCTTGGACTTGCCGCCGCTGTCGCCGACCAGCCGGACGTCGGGGGCGAGGAGCGCGAGGAGCTCGCCGAGATCGCCGCCCGCCGCGGCGGAGAGGAAGCGCTCGGTGAGGTCGCGGCGCTCGGCCGGGTCGACGTCGTAGCGCGGCCTGCCCTCGTCGACATGGCGCCGGGCGCGTCCGGCGAGCTGGCGTACGGCCGCCTCGGAGCGGTCGAGGGCGGTGGCGATCTCCCCGTACGGGAAGCCGAAGGCCTCGCGGAGCACGAAGACGGCCCGCTCCAGCGGGGAGAGGGATTCGAGCACGACGAGGAGGGCGAGCGAGACGGAGTCGGCGAGCAACGCGCGCTCGGCGCTGTCGGGGGTGGCGGGGCCGAAGTCGGTGACGAGGGGTTCGGGCAGCCAGGGGCCGACGTAGGACTCGCGGCGGGCCTGCGCCTGGCGGAGCCTGTCGATGGCGAGGCGCGTGGTGATGCGTACGAGGAAGGCGCGCGGCTCGCGGACGGCGGCCCGGTCAGCGGCGGTCCAGCGCAGCCAGGCCTCCTGGACGACGTCCTCGGCGTCGGCGGTGCGGCCGAGCATCCGGTAGGCGACGCCGAGGAGCATCGGGCGATGCTCCTCGAAGAGTTCGGTCAGGTGGTCGGTGTCGGTGAGCACGTGCCCATCCCAGCCCACGTCACCGGTCCTGTCCAGTTTCCGGCTCCCGTCTTGAACTCCTGGCTACTGAGCGGTAATTCTTGCTGACGAGACGTCTAAAAGGCTGGACGTGTCCGGTGTTCGCAAGGAAGCCTCACGAGGCGGTTGCACGAGGAAGCGAGGGGCCCGCATGCCCGCACGGATCGCGTTCACGATCGAGACCCCGGCGGGTCCCCGCACCACGTCCCTGACGTACGAGCGGCGGGGCGCGGGCGAGCCCCTGCTGCTGCTCCACGGCATCGGGCACCACTGGCAGGCCTGGGAGCCCGTACTCGACGTGCTCGCCGCCGAACGCGAGGTCATCGCCGTCGACCTCCCCGGTTTCGGGGCCTCCGACGGGCTGCCCGAGGGCGTCCCGTACGACCTGTCCACCGTCGTCCCCGTGCTCGGCGCCTTCTGCGGGGCCGTCGGCTTCGAGCGGCCGCACGTGGCGGGGAACTCGCTGGGCGGACTGCTCGCCCTGGAGCTCGGCCGGGAGGAACGGGTGCGCTCGGTCACCGCCCTCTCCCCCGCCGGCTTCTGGTCGGAGGGCGAGCGGCGGTACGCCTTCGGGACCCTGCGGGCCATGCGCGGCGCCGCCCTGGCGCTGCCCGTGCCGCTGATCGAACGCCTCTCCCGCTCGGCCGCCGGGCGCACCGTGCTCACCAGCACCATCTACGCGCGCCCCGGCCGCCGCTCACCCGAGGCCGTCGTCGCCGAGACGCTCGCCCTGCGCGAGGCCACCGGCTTCCACCAGACGCTCGCCTCGGGCCGTACGGCCCTCTTCCGCGAGGTCGTCCCCTCGGTCCCCGTGACCGTCGCCTGGGGCAGCCGCGACCGGCTGCTGCTGCGCCGTCAGGGCATCCGCGCCAAGCAGGTCCTGCCCGCCGCGCGTCTGGTCCGGCTCCCCGGCTGCGGGCACGTGCCGATGAACGACGACCCGGCCCTCGTCGCGCGCGTGATCCTGGACGGCAGCCGCTGAGACGGGCTGGGGCGCGCGTGTGAACAGGCCCGTGCCCAGGGCGGCTCCGGCGCCCACGAGGAGGCTGCCGGTGGCCTGCGGGAGGCCGAAGGCGGCGTCTCCGACGAGAGCGGCGGTCAGGGCTGCGGCGATCGGGATGGCCCCGGTATAGAGAGTGGCCCTCTCCATGCCGACGCGCTGGACGCCCATGTAGAAGAGGACGAATCCGACGACCGTGGCGAGGGCCGCCTGCCAGACCAGGGCCCCCGCCTCCACGACCGTCGGCATCCGCACGAACCCGGCGCCGTCCGCGACCAGGCCGAGGAGCGCCGCCTCGACCGCGCCGATCCCGCACACGGCGGCGGTCAGGAGTTTCGGTCCGAGGATCCGGAGCACCGGGACGGCCAGCACGGTGAAGCCCACCTCACCCGCGAGCGCCGCCGCGGACCAGCCGATCCCGGCCGGGTCCGTCCGGCCCCAGCCCTGCACGGTGAAGGCGCCGGCGGCGACGAGCAGCGCCCCGTACAGCACGGCGGGGGCGGGCCTGCGGCCCTCGGTCAGCGGGACGAGCACGGCGACGACGACCGGGGCGCAGCCGACGAGGACGCCGGGGACGGCCGGCTCCGCTGTCCGTTCGGCGGCGAGGACGGCGAGGTTGAAGCCGACCATGCCGACGGCCGCGAGCGCGGCGAGCCGCAGCCCGTGCCGGGCGGTCAGGAGCCGCAGCGGGGCGAGCCCGCCACGGCCGAGCAGCGGGAGGAGGAGCAGGCAGGCGGCGCCGTACCGAAGGGCCTGTCCACCCGCGTACGGGTAGGCGCCGAGCAGGCTGTTGGCGGTGAAGGAGGCGCCGACGAGGGCGTAGGCGAGGGTCACCAGGAGGACCCCGCGCAGGGCGTTCGCGTTCATGCCTCCGACGCTAGGGAGCGATGCGGTCCGGGTTGAGGTCCACTTCCGTCGCGCCATCGGGGACCACTTCGCCGGGTCCGGGGCGGGCCCGCAGGCGGAAGGTGCGGCGGTAGGCGTCCGGGGGCACGCCGACGGTGCGGTTGAAGTGCCGGCGCAGCGTCGTGGCGGTGCCCATGCCGGTGGCCTCCGCGATGGCGTCGACGCTGTCGTCGGTGGCTTCGAGGAGTTCCTGGGCGCGGCGGATGCGCTGGGTGAGCAGCCATTGCAGCGGGGTGGTGCCGGTCGCCGCCCGGAAGTGGCGGCCCAGGTGGCGCGAGCTCATCCGCGCCCGGCGGGCCAGGTCCTCGACGGTCAGCGGCCGGTCGAGCCGTGCGACCGCCCAGGGCAGCAGCTCGGTGAGCGGGTGGTCCTCGCGGTTGGGCACGGGGGCGGTGACGAACTGGGCCTGGCCGCCGTCCCGGTGCGGGGGAACGACCAGGCGGCGGGCGACCGTGTTGGCGATCGCCGATCCGTGGTCGAGGCGGACGAGGTGCAGGCAGAGGTCCATCGCGGCGGCCTTTCCGGCCGAGGTGAGCACGGTGCCGTTGTCGACATAGAGCACGTCCGGGTCGACCTCCACCCGGGGGTACCGCTCGGCCAGGGCCTCGGTGTGCGCCCAGTGCGTGGTGGCACGGCGGCCGTCGAGCAGGCCGGCGGCGGCCAGGACGAACGCGCCCGTGCACAGGGAGGCCACGCGCGCGCCTGCCTCGTGGGCCGCGCGTACGGCGTCGACGAGGTCGGCGGGCGGTTCCCGGTCGATGTCGGCCCAGCCGGGGACGATCACCGTGTCCGCGTACGGGAGTCGGTCGAGCCCGTGGTCGGGTTCCAGGCGGAACCGCTCGACCCGCACGGAGCCGGGCCCGCAGACGGTCATGTCGTACCAGGGGACGGCGACCGCGTCCGGGGCGGAGCCGAACACCTCGTGGGCGAGGGAGAGTTCGAAGTGCAGCATGCCGTCGGTGACGGCCAGCGCGAGCGTACCCATGTCCGGAATTGTACGGGGCATGTCGTTCCGGACACTCGCGGTCGCTCGCAACGGCCGACAGGATGGCAGTAGTTGAAGTTTCGACGACAGGGAACGACGGGAGAAGTCATGGAAACGGGTCGGACGGTCGCGGTGTTCGGTGCCTACGGTCACACCGGGCGCTTCGTGGTGGCGGAGCTGCTGGAGCGCGGGTTCCTCCCGGTGCTCTCCGGCCGCGACGCGGACAAGTTGCGGGCGCTCGCCGCGTCCCACGACGGGCTCGACGTCCGCCCGGCGTCCGTCGACGACCCCGCCTCGCTCGACCGCGCACTCGCGGGCGCGGCGGCCGTCGTCAACTGCGCCGGGCCGTTCGCCGTGACCGGCGCCCCGGTGATCGAGGCCGCGCTGCGCGCCGGGATCCCGTACGTCGACGTGGCGGCCGAGATCGAGGCCAACGCCGACACCTTCGCGCGCTTCAGGAACCTGGCCCGCGCCGCGGGGACCGCGATCGTCCCCGCGATGGCCTTCTACGGCGGCCTCGGCGACCTCCTGGCCACCACGGCCATGGGCGACTGGACGACGGCCGACGAAGTGCACGTCGCATACGGGCTCAGCAGCTGGCACCCCACGGCGGGAACCCTCGCGGCGGGCAGGGTCTCCCGGGAGCGGCGGGGCGGCCGGCACGTCCGCCACACCGGCGGCCGGCTCGAATACCACGACGACGCACTCTCCGTCGTGGAGTGGCCCTTCCCCGCGCCCCTGGGCAACCGGCCCGTCATCGGCGAGTTCACCATGGCCGACGTCGTGACCGTCCCCAGCCACCTGGCAGTACCCGAGGTACGCACGTACATGGCGGTCGACGCGGCCCAGGACCTGACGGCGCCGGCCCCGTCGGCACCGACCCCGGTCGACGAGCGCGGCCGGTCCGCGCAGACCTTCCTGGTGGACGTCGTCGTGCGATCCGGCGGCACGGAACGCCGGGCCGTCGCCGTCGGCCAGGACATCTACGCCGTCACCGCACCGCTCGCGGTGGAGGCGGTCCACCGCATCCTGACGGGCCTGACCCGGACGACGGGCGTGGCCTCCGCCGGCGAGATGTTCGACGCGCCCGACTTCCTCCGCGCGCTGTCCGCACACCTGTCCCTGGACGTGCGTCACTGACCGGGGGCGACCTCGGCATCATGGGTCCGACGGGGTGGATCGGCACCGGGATGGATCGGTGAACCACCCAGCCGGGACGGCGAGAAGGGCCGGATGACATGAGGAGCCAGGGGCAGGCGGCCTGGGAGCTGTTGCTGCCGGCCGCCGGCGCTCCGCCGCGGCGGCGGGGGCGGGCACTGCAGGAGGCCCTGCGGGAGGCCGTGCGGTCGGGGCGGCTCGCGGCCGGGACGCGCCTGCCGTCGACCCGCGCGCTCGCGGCCGACCTCGGCGTCTCGCGGGGCCTCGTCACCGAGGCGTACGAACAGCTGACGGCCGAGGGCTACCTGCGGAGCGACCGGGGCGCGGGAACCTGGGTGGGCGGCGCGGCCCGGGCGGCCGCGCGAGGGGCCCGCGACCCGGCCGCCGGGACGCCCGGGGTCCGGGTGGACTTCCGTCCGGGGACGCCCGACCTGTCGCTGTTCCCGCGGAGCGCCTGGGCGGCGGCACAGCGGTCCGTGCTGACACGGCTCCCCCACCCGGCGCTCGGCTACCCGGACCCGCGCGGGCTCCCCGAACTGCGCGAGGCCCTCGCCGCGCTGCTGGCACGGCGGCGGGGCGTGGTGGCCGATCGCGAGCGGCTCGTGGTCTGTTCGGGCGTGGCGCAGGCGTCGACCCTGCTCGGCTTCGTCCTGCGCGCGCGTGGACACGGCCGGGTCGGCATCGAGGACCCCGGCAGCCCCGAGCACGAACAGCTGTTCGCATCGGCCGGCCTGGACACGGTGTGGCTGCCGCTGGACGAGGAGGGTCTACGCCCGGGGCCGCTCGCCGACTCCGGCGTACGGGCGGTGGTCGTGACGCCCTCGCACCAGTTCCCGTCCGGGATCAGCTGGTCGGCGGAGCGCCGGGCCGCACTCCTCGACTGGGCGCGCGCGGTGGACGGGTACGTCCTGGAGGACGACTACGACGGCGACTTCCGCTACGACCGCGCCCCCGTCGGCGCGCTCCAGGGACTCGACCCCGAGCGGGTCGCCTATACGGGCTCGGTCAGCAAGTCCCTTGCCCCGGGCCTGCGGCTCGGCTGGCTGCTCGTCCCGGAGGCGCTGCTCGACGAGGTCGTCGAACGCAAGCGGACCATGGACCTCGGCAATCCCGTACTCGACCAGGCCGTCCTCGCGGAGTTCGTGACGCGCGGCGCGTACGACCGGCAGCTGCGCCGCTGCCAACGCGCCTACCGGGAACGGCGGGACGCGCTCCTCACCGCCCTCGCGCAACACCTGCCCGGCACCCGGGTCAGCGGCATCGCCGCCGGACTCCACGTCATCGCGCGCGTACCGGCCGGGTTCGGACCGCCGGAGCGGTTCCTGGCACGGGCCGCGGAGGCCGGGGTGGCGCTGCGTTCCCTGGAGGAGTACGGAACGGACCGGCCGGCGGACGGGGACGTACGGCTCGTCATCGGGTACGCGCACCTGGGCCCTTCGGCGATCGCGGCGGGGATCCGGCTGGTGGCGGGGGCGTTGGGGCGCGGGTGACGAGGGTCGTGGATCCAACATCCAGGACGTTGGATCCCGGATGTTGGATCCCGGATGTTGGATCCAGGACGTTGGATCCGGGACGTTGGATCCGGGACGTTGGATCCCGGATCCAAAGCGGCCAGCCGCCAGCGGCCCGGGGCGATCTGTTCACGCGGGGTTGGTGTGGGCGCCG
Organism: Streptomyces sp. NPDC037410; assembly: GCF_055602235.1. Lineage (NCBI taxonomy): Bacteria > Bacillati > Actinomycetota > Actinomycetes > Kitasatosporales > Streptomycetaceae > Streptomyces > Streptomyces sp. NPDC037410. Next base: position 301,778 of record NZ_JBVJWR010000005.1, read on the forward strand.
CACCCGGTCGTTAGGCATGGGTCGGCGCACCGGGCCGTCAAGTACGGGCCGGCGCACCGCTCGTGACCGGAACGACCGACCCCGGAGGTCCTTTCATGTCCCTTCCCCCGTCCGCCTCCTCCCCCGCCCCCGCCCACACCCCCGCCCGGCGGAGCATCCTGCGCGGCTCGCTCGCCGCGTCGGCGGCGCTCACCCTCGGCGGCACCGGCTTCGCCGCCCCGGCGTTCGCGCTCTCGGGCCGGCCCCGGGCCGAGTGGGGTGTGCAGGCCGGTGACGTCACGGCCTCCTCCGGTCTGGTGTGGGTGCGTTCGGACCGGCCGGCGCGGATGCTCGTGGAGACCTCGGCGACCGAATCCTTCCGACACGCGCGCCGCCACCTCGGGCCGCTGATCGGCGCGGACACGGACTTCACCGGCACGACCGCCCTGCGCGGGCTGCCGGCGGGCGAGCAGGTCCACTACCGCGTCACCCTCGTCGACCCGGACGACCCGCGCCGGGCGGGCGAGCCGGTCCTCGGTACGTTCCGCACGGCCCCGGACCGGCGCCGGGACGGGGTCCGCTTCCTGTGGTCCGGGGACATCGCGGGGCAGGGCTGGGGCATCAACCCGGACATCGGGGGCTTCCGCGCGTACGAGGAGATGCGCCGCCTCGACCCCGACTTCTTCCTGTGCAGCGGCGACACGATCTACGCCGACGGGGTCATCCAGCCGAGCGTGACCCTGCCGGACGGACGGGTCTGGCGGAACGTCACGACGCCGGAGAAGTCCAAGGTCGCGGAGACCCTCGACGAGTACCGGGGGAACTTCCGCTACAACCTCCTCGACCACAACGTCCGGGCCTTCAACGCGCAGGTGCCGTCGGTGGTGCAGTGGGACGACCACGAGGTGCGGAACAACTGGTACCCGGGGCAGATCCTGGACGACGCCCGCTACACGGAGAAGGACGTGGACGTGCTCGCGGCGCGCGCCTCGCGGGCGTTCGGCGAGTACTTCCCGGTCTCCACGCTCCACGCGCGCGGTGAGGGGCGCGAGCGGCGGGTGCACCGGGTGGTGCGGTACGGGCCGCTGCTGGACGTGTTCGTGCTCGACATGCGCTCGTACCGGAACGCCAACTCGCCGGGCCGGCAGGCCGACGACACCACCGGCATCCTGGGTGCCGAGCAGCTCGCCTGGCTCAAGCGGGAACTGGCCGCGTCCCGTGCGGTGTGGAAGGTGCTCGCGGCGGACATGCCGATCGGTCTGGTCGTCCCGGACGGCGCGGCGAACTTCGAGGCGATCGCCCAGGGCGACCCGGGCGCGCCGCTGGGCCGGGAGCTGCAGATCGCGGACCTGCTGCGGTTCGTGAAGCACCGGCGGATCACCGGCACGGTGTGGCTGACGGCGGACGTCCACTACACCTCGGCGCAGCACTACGCGCCGCAGCGGGCGGCCTTCCAGGACTTCGCGCCCTTCTGGGAATTCGTGTCCGGGCCGCTGGCTGCGGGCGGGTTCCCGGCGAACGCGCTGGACGCGACCTTCGGTCCGGAGCGGGTGTTCGTGCGGGCGCCGGAGCGGGCGAACCTGTCGCCGATGGAGAGCCCGCAGTACTTCGGCGAGGTCGACATCGACGGCCACAGCGGGGAACTGACGGTACGGCTGCGGGCCGAGGGCGGCACGGTGCTGTTCAGCAAGGTGCTGCAGCCGGGGCAGGTCGGGCAGTGACCGCTGGTCGGGGCGGCCGCCGCTGATTGTCAGTGCGGGGTCGTAGCGTCGTTCCCGTGACGCGATCCGTACCGGGTCGCTCGATCCGGTGGGGACCGGGAACGGGGGCTGACGACGTGGTGGCTGGTACGGGTGACGGCAGGGCGGCCGGTGCGGGCGACGACGGCACTCGCGGCCGCGCGGCTGAGGGCGTGACGGCCCGTACGGGCGGCGGCGTCCGGCATGGTGGGCGGGAGGACGCCCGCGTCGAGGAGCTGCTCGCGGCGGTGCGCGACGGGGAGACCGCCTCGGTGCCGGGGCTCCTGGAGCCGCTGGACGCCGCGGCCCGCAAGGCGGCGCTCGCTCGGCTCACGGAGTTGCGCGCGGAGGTGCGTGCGGGGAAGTGGGCGACGCCGCCGTACCACCCGCATCGGATCCGCAGCGCGCTGTACGTGGCGGGGGCCGGCTGTCACCCGACGGCCGCGGCGGCCGCGAGCTGGCTCGGCGCGCGCGACCTGCTGGTCCGGGAGGAGGACGAGGTCCTGGCCCTCGAAGTGCTCCGCGACCGGGATCCGGAGTGGGCGGCGGACCTGGCGGGGCGTCTGGCCGGGCGCCGGACGGTGGCGGAGAACAGCTATCCGCTGCTCCACGGGCTCGTGGTCCGCTCCGGGTACACGGTGCCGCCGACCGACGGCTACGTCACCGGCTGGACCTGGCACATGACCGACGACCGGCTCGTGGAGCGGCTCCGGGAGGACCCGCAGACGCCGGTCCTGGTGGCGCACGCCCTCGCGATGGCCGAGCCGCCCGAGCGGCTGGCCCGGTCCCTCGGCCGCCGGCCGGAGCGTTACTGGCCCTTCGCCCTGCGGACGCTCGTCGAGGAGGGGGTCCTGGACCGGGCGCGGGTCCTGGACGTGTGCGTGGGGCGGCTGCTGCGCGGCGGCCCCCTCCGGAACCTGCGCCTGCCGCTGGAGATGGTGCGGCTGCTCGCACCGGACGCGGAGGAGCTGCGGCAGCGGATCCCGGCCTTGGTCGGGATCGCGTCCGACGCCCCGTCGCTGGTCGCCGGCTATGCGCAGGACGTCCTGACGGAGCTGGCCTCGGCGGGGACGCTGCCGGTCGGGGCGCTCGCCGAGATGACAGCGGGCGTTCTCTTCCGTACCGAGAAGAAGCTGGTACGGGCCCAGTTGGCGCTGGTCGGCAAGGTGCTGGCGCGGGAGCCGGGCGCGGCCGGGGAGCTGCTGCCCGCCGTGACGGAGGCCTTCGCGAGCGAGGACACCGACGTGCAGGAGCGGGCCCTCAAGCTGGTCGGCCGCCATCTGCCGGCCGTGGACGCCGAGGTGCGGCGCGAGCTGGCCGGGGCCGCCGGTCTCCTGGGCCCGACGCACCGGAAGGCCGCCGAGGAGTTGTTCGGCGCGGACCTGGAGCGGGAGGCGCGGCTTCCGTACGAGGAGATCCTGCCGCCGGTTCCGGAGCCGCAGCGGCTCGCGCCTCCGGCGACGACGGTCGAGGAGCTGAGGGCGCAGCTGGTGGTGAGGCGCCTGCCGGAGGAGCCCGCGGCGTTCGAGCGGGCGCTCGACGGCCTTGTGCGGCACGCGCACCGGGACCGGGCGGCCGTGGCGGAGGCGGTGCGGGAGGCCTTCCCCCGGCGGCGTTGGGAGCAGGAGCCGCACTACTTCACGCAGGAGACCCATGGGATCCATGTGGTGCTCGCGGGGCTGCTCGGGGTCCTGAACCCGGCGCTCGTCGATGCCCGCCGGGCCGCCCGGGGGCACGGTTCGGACGCCTGTCTCCACGAGGCGCTGTCGGGGGTCCTCGACGCCCGGCTGTGGGAGGCCGCCGGCCTCGTCGGCTCGGACGCGCTGCCGTTCCTGCTCGCCACGCCGACCTGGCACACGGGGGCGATCGACCCGCTGGTCCTGGTGGAACGGCTGCGGGAGTACCGGGACGCGGGCGTGGAGCCCGCTCCGGCCGATCTCGCGCAGGCCCTGGTCCGGGTACTGCGGGCCGATCCGTCGGCGGCGCGGGCGGCCGAGGAGGCCGCGGCGCTCGGCACCGAGCCGGGCCGCCGGCTCGCCGCCTGGCTGCGCGGGGAGGCGACCGCCGCGAGAGCCGTCCAGACCACGACAGCCGACGAGCCGGTCCCGAGCGCGACCGACAGCCGTGCCGTCCCCGGTGCGGGGCCCTTCGGGGCTGCCGTGCGGTTCCTCCAGCGGGACGAGGGCAGGACGTTGCGGAGGGTGCGGCTGGCCGACCGCCTCGTCGTCGGGATCGACGAGCACCCTGCCGTGCGGGCGGAGTTCCCGCCCGCCTTCGAGTGGCTCGGTGGCGGCCTGGAGGCGACTGCACGCCGCTGCACCCACTGGGTGGAGGACCGCGCGCACTGGTCGACGGTGCTGCCCGCCGACCGCGAGGTGTTCGCTGCCTGCCTCCTGCCGACGCTGACGAGCAGCACCGAGGGGGACTCGCGCGGCACGACGGAGCCGCTGACCGCGCTGGTCGAGGCCGAAGGCCCGGTCGGCCGGGCGGTCCTGCTGGCGCTTGCCTGCGGTCTGGGCTCCATGGACGCGGACGACCGGCTGCGCGCGGTGGACGCCGTGCTCGTCCTGGCGGCGCGGGGCGAGCTGGACGCCCGGGGGCTCGGTGCGGAGCTGGCATGGCTGGTCGCGGAGGGCTCGGTGAAGCCGAACCGGCTGGCGGACGCGGCCCGCACGGCAGCCGCCACGGGCGCGTACGGGACGGTCTGGGCGGTGCTCGCGGCGATGCTTCCGGAGCTGCTCGCCGCGGCGAAGCCGGTACGGGGGCTCGGCGAGGTCCTCGCGGTCGCCGCCGACTGCGTGGAGCGGTGCGGGACCGGGGGCGAGGTCTCCGGGCTCGGCGCGCTCGCCTCGGAACGGGGTTCCTCGCAGCTGGTGGTGCAGGCCAAGCGGCTGCTGGGCGCACTCCATCAGGGGGCCGATCAGTCGCCGACAGAAACGGTCTGTATCGGTTCTTAATCCGCCAGATCGGCGCTTAACCCGTCAGTCACAAAGCGTTCGTGATCACGCAACACCGCTGGGTCACAGTGAAGCCATGACCGATGTGACGTCTTCGAAGAGCGCCCGCCGTCCGCACCGCTGGCGGCACGACCTGATCGAGCTCGCCGCCGTGTTCACCGCCGTGGTGGTGGCCGACACGATCGCCAAGACCGTGCTCAAGGGCCACGACGGCCCCTACCTCCTGGTCTTCTCGGCGATCGCGCTGGTCGCCACCGCCGCCTTCCACACCTGGTGGGCGCGGAGGCACAGTCATGCCAGCCATGCCCCGCCCGCCGGTGACACGGGCGGGCTCCCCTCCGCCGGCCTTCCGGCGGCGGCCGGACCCGAGCGGAGCGAGAGGGGGGACGAGTCCGGGGCCCCGGCCGAGACGGCGCTGTGGCGGATGCGGACCACCGTCGCGGACACTCCGGGCAGCCTCGCCGCGCTCTGCACGGTCCTCGCCCGCCACGGTGTGGACATCCTCACCCTCCAGACGCATCCGCTCGGCGACGGCACGGTCGACGAGTTCCTGCTGCGCGCCCCCGTCGGGCTCTCCGCGCAGGCCCTCGCCCGTGAGACGGCGGCGGCCGGCGGCCGTGACACCTGGACGGAGCGGGCCGACGCCCACGACCTGGTGGACACGCCGACCCGGGTCCTCGGCCTGGCCACCCGCACCGCACTCGACGCGGCCGAACTGCCGCTCGCGCTGCGCCAGCTCCTCGGCCGCTGCACCCTCCACTCCGTGCCGGCCGTCTCGCTCACCGGCCGCCCCACCGGCGAACAGGCCCCGGTCGAAGGGGTCCTGGAGGAGGCCGTGATGCGGCTGCGCGACCCGCACGGCGGCACCCTCATCATCGAGCGTCCCTATCTGCCCTTCACCCCGACCGAGTTCGCCCGGGCCCGCGCCCTCGTCGAGCTCGACGCCCGCCTCGGCCCCCGCGTCCCGCGCAGCCGGGACGTGCTGACCCTGCCGGAGGGCAACGAGATCACGGTCCGCCGCGCCGACCAGCGCGACCTGGACGCCGCGCGCGCCATGCACGACCGCTGCTCGGCCCGCACCCTGGGGCTGCGCTACCACGGCCCGGTCGGCGACGCCGACCGCTACCTCGACCACCTGCTGAGCCCCCGCTTCGGCCGCACCCTCGCCGTGCAGACGGCCTCCGGCCGCCTCGTCGCCCTCGGCCACCTGTTGTGGGACGGCGACGAGACGGAGGTCGCCCTCCTCGTCGAGGACGACTGGCAGCGCCGCGGCATCGGCTCCGAGCTCCTCGGCCGGCTGGTGGCCATGGCCGAGGAGACCGGCTGCGACAGCGTGTACGCCGTGACGCAGTCCTCCAACACGGGGATGGTCGCCGCGATGCGGGCGCTGCACCTCCCCCTCGACTACCAGATCGAGGAGGGCACCCTGGTGATCACAGCGCGGCTGGCCTCGGCAGCGCGACCGGCCGCCCGGACTCAGCAGGAGCAGCCACGCGAAGGGACCCGACCGGCGGAGCGCTGACCGACCCGGCCGGCGGAGCGCTCAGCGCCTGGGTCAGGTCGCGCCACAGGTCCTCGACGTCCTCAAGGCCGACCGACATCCGCAGCAGCCGGTCGCTGACGCCCGCCGAGCGCCGGTCTCCCTCGGCCACGATCCGGTGGCTGATGGAGGCCGGGTGCTGGATGAGGGTGTCGACGCTGCCGAGACTGACCGCCGGGGTGATGAGCCGTACCCCGGCGATCACGTCGTGCGGGTCCCCGTACACCTCGAAGGCGATCATCGCGCCGCCGATCCGCGGGTAGTGGACGCGGGCGATCCGGGGGTCGGTGGCGAGGCGCCGGACCAGCTCCGCGGCCGTCGAGGACGCCGCCCTGACCCGTACCGGGAGGGTGGACAGACCGCGCAGCAGCAGATATCCGGCGAGCGGGTGGAGCACCCCGCCGGTGGCGAAGCGGATCTGCCGGAGCGTACGGGCGAACTCCTCGTCGCAGGCGACGACCCCGCCCATGACGTCGCCGTGGCCGCCGAGGTACTTGGTGGCGCTGTGCAGCACGATGCGCGCGCCCTGCTCGACGGGGCGCTGGAGCACCGGCGTGGCGAAGGTGTTGTCGACGAGCAGCGGGACGGAGCCGCAGGAGTGGGCGAGGGCCCGGATGTCGGCCTCGGCGAGCGTCGGGTTCGCGGGCGACTCGACCATGACGAGGCCGGTGTCGGGGCGGATCGCGTCGGCGACGCCCGCCGGGTCGGTCCAGGTCACCTCGGTGCCGAGCAGTCCGGCGTCGAGGAGGTGGTCGCTGCAGCCGTACAGCGGGCGGACCGCGACGACGTGACGCAGGCCCTGGCTCGCCCGCGCCAGGAGTACGGCGGTGAGGGCGGCCATGCCGCTGGCGAAGGCGACGGCGGCCTCGGCGCCCTCCAGTCGGGCGAGGGCCTCCTCGAAGCGGGCGACGGTCGGGTTGTCGAGCCGGGCGTAGACCGGCGGCCCGTCGAGCCGGGCGCCGGTGGTGGCGAACTCGTCGATGCGGGCGGCCTCGGCCCGCGCGTCGTACGACGGGTAGGTGGTGGACAGGTCGAGCGGCGGGGCGTGCAGGCCGAGTCCGGCGAGGTCTTCGCAGCCGGCGTGCACGGCTTCGGTGGCAAGGGCCCTCGGGATGACCGAGAGGCCGTGATCCATGGCGTCCATGGCGGCACTGTGAACGGATACCGGGAAGTAGCGGGAAATCACCGTGCTACGTTCGCCAGATGGCTGATTCTGTCGTACTGGACGCGGTCGATCTGCACATTCTTCGCCTCCTGCAGAACGACGCCCGGAGCACGTACCGCGAACTCGCCGCCGAGGTCGGAGTCGCACCCTCCACCTGCCTCGACCGGGTGGCCCGGCTGCGCCGCACCGGGGTGATCCTCGGACACCAGCTACGACTGGATCCGGCCAAACTCGGGCGCGGTCTCGAAGCACTGCTTCTGGTCCAGGTCCGCCCTCATCGGCGTGAACTGATCGGTCCGTTCGTCGACCGGATCCGGGCCCTCCCCGAGTCCCGGGCGCTCTTCCACCTCACGGGACCCGACGACTACCTGGTGCACGTGGCCGTGGCGGACCCCGCCGACCTGCAGCGTCTCGTCCTCGACGAGTTCACCTCGCGCCGCGAGGTGGCCCGCGTCGAGACCCGGCTGATCTTCCAGCAGTGGGAATGCGGCCCGCTCCTGCCGCCCTCCGCGGGCCCCTCCTTGTCAGCCGACTGAGGCCGGACGAGGGTGACGCGGGCCCGCCGGAGGCGCCAGGATGACCCCCATGCCAGACACTTCCAGCAGCCCGCTGCCCCGCCAGGTCGCCGACGACCACGTCGACGCACTCATCGCCCTCGACCCGATCACCGGTACGTACCTGGGAGTCAAGGAGAGCGCCGGACGGCTGCCGGACTTCTCGCCCGCCGGCCAGCGTGCGGTGGCCGACCTCGCCCGCCGCACGCTCGCACGGCTCGACGAGGCGGAGCGGGCGCCGGGCGCGGACAGCGACGCCGAGCGGCGCTGCGCGCGGCTCCTGCGGGAGCGCCTGACGGCGGAACTGGCCATGCACGAGGCCGAGGAGAACCTCTGCACCGTCAGCAACATGCGCTCGCCCGCGCACAGCGTCCGCATCGTCTTCACCGTCATGCCGACGGAGACCGAGGAGGACTGGGAGGCGGTCGCCGCCCGGCTGCGCGCGGTCCCGGCCGCGCTCGACGGCTACCGCGCCGCGCTCGCGCTCGGCCTGGAGCGCAAGCTCCACGGCGGGCCGCGCCCCACAGCCACCTTCGTCGAGCAGCTCACCGAGTGGGCGGGCGGGGAGGACGGGAAGCCGGGCTGGTTCGAGGAGTTCGCGGCCGCAGGCCCCGCCACGCTCCCCGAGGAGCTGCGGGCCTCGCTCGCGACGGCCGCGAAGGGCGCCACCGCCGCCGTCGGGGCACTGCGGGACTGGATGCGCGACGTGTACGCGCCGGCCGTCGCCGACGCGCCGAACACGGTGGGCCGCGAGCGCTACCAGCGCTGGACCCGCTTCTTCAACGGCACCGACCTGGACCTCGACCAGGCGTACGCGTACGGCTGGACCGAGTACCACCGGCTCCTCGGCGAGATGCGGACCGAGGCCGAGCGGATCCTGCCGGGCGCGGGCCCCTGGGAGGCCCTCGCCCACCTCGACGAGCACGGCACCCACATCGAGGGCGTGGAGGAGGTACGGGTCTGGCTCCAGGAGCTGATGGACCAGGCCATCGAGGCGCTCGACGGCCGCCACTTCGAACTCGCCGAGCGGGTACGGCGGGTGGAGTCGCGGATCGCCCCGCCCGGCGGCGCCGCCGCGCCGTACTACACGGGCCCGTCCGAGGACTTCTCGCGCCCCGGCCGCACCTGGCTGCCCGTGGACGGCACGACCCGCTTCCCCGTGTACGACCTGGTGTCGACCTGGTACCACGAGGGCGTGCCCGGCCACCACCTGCAGCTCGCGCAGTGGGTGCACGTCGCCGACCGGCTCTCCCGCTACCAGGCGACCATCGGGAAGGTCAGCGCGAACTCGGAGGGCTGGGCGCTGTACGCGGAGCGCCTGATGGACGAGCTCGGCTTCCTGCCCGACGCGGAGCGGCGCCTCGGCTACCTCGACGGGCAGATGATGCGCGCGTGCCGGGTGATCGTGGACATCGGCATGCACCTCGGCCTGGAGATCCCCGCGGAGTCGCCCTTCCACCCGGGCGAGCGGTGGACGCCGGAGCTCGCGCAGGAGTTCTTCCAGCTGCACAGCAGCCGCCCGCCGTCCTTCGTGGAGAGCGAGATGACCCGCTATCTGTCGATGCCGGGCCAGGCGATCGGCTACAAGCTGGGCGAGCGCGCCTGGCTGCTCGGCCGCGCCAACGCGCGGGCCGCGCACGGCGAGGCGTTCGACGCGAAGGCCTGGCACATGGCGGCCCTCTCCCTGGGCCCGCTGGGCCTGGACGACCTGGTGGACGAGATCTCCCGCCTCTGAGATCTCTGGATCCAGGATCCAGGATCCAGGATCCAGGATCCAGGATCCAGGATCCAGGATCCAGGATCCAGGATCCAGGATCCAGGATTCGGATCCAATATCCGGGATCCCGTATCCGATGTCCCAGATCCGAATGCTGGATCCGATATCCCGGCCCCGGCGTCTCCGCTGGCGAGAATCCCCGGTCGATCGCTTGATCGGCCGGGGATTCCCCCGCAGGCTCTCTCCCATGAGCACCGATTACGCACCCGACGCCACCGACTGGCGCATCCTCGAAGCGCTCCAGGCCGAGGGCCGCGCCAGCTTCGCCGAGCTCGCCCGTGCCGTGTCGATGTCGCCGTCCGCGGTGACCGAGCGGGTGCGGCGCCTCGAGGACGCCGGGGTGATCACCGGGTACACGGCGATCGTCGACCAGGACCGCCTCGGCCTGCCCATCCTCGCCTTCGTACGACTGCGCTACCCGCACGGCAACTACAAGCCGTTCCACGACCTGCTCGACACCACGCCCGAGGTCCTCGAAGCGCACCACGTCACCGGCGACGACTGCTTCGTCCTCAAGGTCGCCGCCCGCTCCATGAAGCACCTGGAGGGGATCAGCGGGAAGATCGCCACGCTCGGCGCGGTGACCACGAGCGTCGTCTACTCCTCGCCGCTGCCCCGGCGTCCCCTCAGCCGCTGAGCGCGTCCGCGCCGGTCCGCAGCCGCACGGCCGAGCCCTGCCGGGCCTTGACGACCTCCAGCTGGGCGGGGATCCGGCGGCGCAGGTCGCCGACGTGGCTGACGATGCCGACGCTGCGGTCCCGTTCGCGCAGCGAGTCCAGGACGTCGAGGACCTCGTCGAGCGTCTGCTCGTCGAGGCTGCCGAAGCCCTCGTCGATGAAGAGGGTGTCGAGCCTGACCCCGCCGGCCTCGTCGGTGACGACGTCGGCGAGGCCGAGGGCGAGCGCGAGGGAGGCGAAGAAGGTCTCGCCGCCGGAGAGCGTGGCCGTGTCGCGTGCGTTTCCGGTCCAGGCGTCGACGACGTGCAGTCCGAGGCCGGACCGCTTGCCGCCGGAGCGCGCGTCGGAGTGGACCAGGGTGTAGCGGCCCGAGGACATGCGCTGGAGGCGGGCGCTCGCGGCCGCCGCGACCTGTTCGAGCCGGGCGGCGAGCACGTACGACTCCAGGCGCATCCGGCGCTCGTTCTCCGCGGAGGTGCCGGCGGTGAGGGCGGCGAGCCGGGCCACCCGGTCGTACTCCTCACGCAGCGGGCCCAGTCGGCGGACCTCGGTGGCGGCCTGCCGGGAGAGTCCGGCGAGGCCGGTGGCCCGCTCGCGGGCGGCGGCGAGCGCGGAGTCGGCCTCGCGGAGGGCGCGTTCGGCCGCCGTGTGCGCGGCCGCCGCGCCGGCGGGGTCGGCGGGCGGCAGGGCGGCCGCCTCGGCCGTGCCGGGCTCGGCGAGCCGGTCCGCGACGGCGGCGGCCTCCGCCCGCCAGGCGTCGACGCGCTGCTGGAGGTCACGGCGCTCGCGCTCGTCGAGGAGCGCGCCGGCGGCCTCGGCCGGGGTGGTGAAGCCCGCGCGGTAGGCGGCGTCGGCGAGCCGGTCGTCGGCCTCCTTGAGGCGCTGGGCGGCGAGTTCGGCGGTGTGTACGGTTCCGGCGGCGTCGGCCAGGAGCGCGATCCGGCGCTCGAGGAGGGCGGCGTGTTCGGCCACGCCGGCGAACGCGCCGCGTCCCCGGGCGAGTTCCTCGTCGAGCGCGGACTGCTCCCGCTCCAGGGCCTCGCGCCGTGAGGTCCGCGCGGCGACCCGCCGCTCGGCCTCCCGCTGGGCGCCCACCCGCTCCTCGTACTCCCGCTCGGCCCGCGCGAGCGCCTCCCGCGCGCTGTGCGTCTGCCCGGCGAGGGCGTGCGCCTCGGCGTGCAGCCGGGCCAACTCGTCTGCCTCGGTGGCGAGTTCGGCGACGGTGGGCTCCGGCGACTCGGGCCCTGCCTGGACCTCCGTACGTGCGGCGGACCAGGACTCGCGGATGACGGCCAGTTCGCGTTCGGCGCCGGTGCGGGTCTCCTCGGCGCGGGTGAAGGCCGCGTAGGCGGCGTCCTCCGTGGCACGGTCGACGTGGTCGGCGGTGGTACGGGCGGGGGCCGGGTGGGCGGTGGAGCCGCAGACCTGGCAGGGGTCGCCCGGGGTGAGGGTGACGGCGAGTTCGGCGGCGATGCCCTCCAGGCGACGGGACTTGACGTCGAGCCAGCTCTCGTGGGCCGCGTTGCGCCGCTCGCGGGCCTCCGCGAGGCGCGCCTCGGCCGCCCGGGTGCCCTCGGCGAGGGCGTCGCGGCGGCGGGCCGCGGCGAGCCGGCGGCGGGCGGGGTCCAGGCGGCCCGCGAGGTGTTCGGCGCGGGCGGCGGCGTCGCGGGCGGCCTCGACGCGTTCGGTGAGGGCCGTACGGCGCGGCTCCCAGCCCGCGAGCCAGTCGGCCGCGTCCCGCAGGGCGTCCTCGTCCGCGCGCGCCTCCCGGTCCAGTACGGCGCGTTCCCCGGCGACGGCGGCGGCGCGGTGCTCGGCGCGGCGGGCCGCTTCGAGCCCGCCGAGCTCCTCGCGCAGCCGGTGTTCGCGCGCGGAGAGCTGCTCGGCGCCGTGGTCGGCGAGGTTGGGGGGCAGCTGGGCGAGCGCACGCTCCCGGGCGCTCTGCGCGGTGGTGTGCTCACGCTCGGCGTCCCGGCGCAGGCCGAGCGCGGGGGCCACCCGGTCGGCCTTGAGGCCGCGGTCGAGGGTGTCCTGGAGGCGGTCGCGCTCGGGGGTCTGCTCGGTGAGCCGCTCGCGGCGGCGGAGGGCGTCGGCGTGCCGGGCCTGCCGGGCGGCGAGGTCGTTCTCCGCGTCGAGGGCGGCGCGCGCGGCGGCCTGCCCCGCCTCGGCCGCGGTGAGGCGGACGTCCGCGATGTCGAGGGCCTCGATGGCCTCGGTGCGGGCGAGGGCGGCCCAGGTGAGGACGGACTCGGCGAGCCCGGGGTCGCCGGGCCGGCCCTCGACGGGGGTGCGCGCGGCGTCGAGGCCGCCCGCGGCCTGGGTCATGCGGTGGGTGAGGGTGAGCAGCCGCGCGTCCCCGTCCTCGACCTGCTGCTGTGCGGCGCGGCGCAGTTCGGCGAGGCGTTCCTCGACGGCGGCGAAGCGGCGGGTGTCGAAGAGGCGGCCGAGGAGCTTGCCCCGGGCCTCGGCGTCGGCGCGCAGGAAGCGGGCGAAGTCGCCCTGCGGGAGGAGGACGACCTGGCAGAACTGCTCGCGGCTCATGCCGACGAGCTGGGTGATCTCCTCGCCGATCTCCTGGTGGGAGCGGCTGAGGCCGGCCCATTCGCCGGTGGCCGGGTCGTACTGGCGGAGCCAGGTCTGCGCCTTCTCGGTGGTGAAGCCGCCGCCGCGTTTCTTGGGCCGCTGCTGGGCCGGGCGGCGGGTGATCTCCAGGCGCCGGTCCCCCACGGTCAGTTCGAGGAGGACCTCGGTGTACGTGCCGACGGGCGCGTGGTCGCTGCGCAGGGAGGTGCCGGGGTTCTGGCGGACGCCCGGCACGCTCCCGTACAGGGCGAAGCAGACGGCGTCGAGGACGGAGGTCTTGCCGGCGCCGGTCGGCCCGTGGAGGAGGAAGAGTCCGGCGGAGGCCAGGGCGTCGAAGTCGACCTTCTGCGTGGTGCCGAACGGCCCGAACGCGGTGATCTCCAGGCGGTGCAGCCTCATCGGCCCACCTCGCGCTCGGCCGTGTCGACGCGGACGTCGTCGAAGGCGCCGTACAGGACGGACCGTTCGGCGCCGTCGAGGGCGGCGCCGCCGCGCACATGGGCCACGAAGTCCTCCGCGATCTGCTGGTCGCTGCGGTCCCGGAGCCGCTGGGCGTAGGAGGCGCCCGGGTCGTCCCCGGTCCGCTCGGGGTCGAAGACCAGGTTGAGGGCGTGGGGGAAGCGTTCGGTGAGGCGGGCCATCGGCTCGGCGGGGCGCACGGGGTCGGTGAGGGTGGCCTCGACCCAGGACTGCTCGTACGGGGTGAGCGCCGGGTCGGCGAGGAGGTCGTCGAGCCGGCCCCGGATCCGGGCGAGGGGGCGCGGGACGGGGCAGTCGAGGCGTACGTCGCCGGCGATCGTCCCGTCCTCGCCGAGGTCGATCAGCCACATGGTCTTGCGGTGGTCGGCCTCGGAGAAGGAGTAGGCGAGCGGCGAGCCGGAGTAGCGGACGCGGGGAGTGAGGGTCTGGCTGCCGTGGAGGTGGCCGAGGGCGACGTAGTCGACGCCGTCGAAGATCCCGGCGGGGACGGCGGCGACTCCGCCGACCGTGATGTCCCGCTCGCTGTCGCTCGGCGCGCCGCCCGCGACGAAGGCGTGGGCGAGGACGACGGAGCGGGTGCCCGCGGGCCGCCGGGCGAGGTCGGCGCGGACCCGGTCCATGGCGGCGGCGAGGACGGCCTCGTGGCCGGCCTTCTCGGCGCCGAGCCGCTCGCGGACGAGCGCGGGTTCCAGGTAGGGCAGGCCGTAGAGGGCGACCTCGCCGTGGGCGTCGGCGAGGACGACGGGGGTGCCGATGCCGTCGGGGTCGGTACGGAGGTGGATGCCGGCGCGTTCGATGAGTCCGGCGCCGACGCCGAGCCGCCGGGCGGAGTCGTGGTTGCCCGAGATCATGACAGTGGGCACCCCGGCCTCGGCGAGGCGGTGCAGGGCGGTGTCGAACAGCTCGACCGCGGGCAGCGGGGGCACGGCCCGGTCGTAGACGTCGCCGGCGACGAGGACGGCATCCACGTCGTGCGCGTGGACGGTGGCCACGAGGTGGTCGAGGAAGGCGGCCTGGGCTTCGAGGAGGCCGACGCGGTGGAAGGACCGGCCGAGGTGCCAGTCCGAGGTGTGCAGGAGCCTCACGATGCCGTCCCACCCCGCATGTGCCCCGCTCCTCGCCGCCGGTTCCCGTTCGTGTGCGCCCACCACGCTATCCCGAGCGGGGGTGTGGGTGGGGGCGTGATGGGAGGGGCTCCCCGGGCGGGACACGGCGGAGGGTGCGTCGTGTGAGGCGCGTCACGTGTGAGGTGTCACGCGCGCGCGTACATCGCGTACATCACGCCGCGTCACCCGTCACCGGTCACCTTTCACGGCGTCGCTGCTCCTCACGCGTCGCCACTCGTCACGCGCCAGTCGTCACCCGTCACGCGTCCCCGTACGCCTCGCCGCCGAGTTCGAAGTCGGCCGTGCCCGCCGTGGCGTCGGCGAGCCAGCCGCGGAAGGCGGGGACGTCCGCGTCGGGGAGACCGATCTCGATCGTGACGGCTTCGGCGTACCGCACCTCGCGGACGGCGCGGCCGGTGGCCCGCAGATCGTTCTCCAGCTTCCCGGCGCGCTGGTGGTCGACGGTGACGGTGGCGAGCCGGAAGCGCTGCCGGGTGACGGTGCCGAGGGCGTCGAGCGCCTCGCCGACCACCCCTCCGTACGCGCGGATCAGGCCGCCCGCGCCGAGCTTCACGCCACCGTAGTAGCGGGTGACGACGGCGGCGACGTACCGCATCTCGCGGCGCAGCAGCATCTGCAGCATCGGGACGCCGGCCGTGCCGCCGGGCTCCCCGTCGTCGCTCGCCTTCTGTACGGAGGCGTCGGCGCCGAGGACGTACGCGAAGCAGTTGTGGGTGGCGGTCGGGTGCTCCCTGCGGATCCGGGCGACGAACTCCTGCGCCTCCCGCTCGTCGGCGACGGGCGCGAGCGCGCAGAGGAAGCGCGAGCGGTTGATCTCGGTCTCGTGCACGCCCTCATGGGCCAGAGTGCGGTACTGCTCCTGCATCCGACCAGCCTACGTTCCGCCGGGCCCGGCCTGATCGGCACGGCACTCCCTAGGGGAGATCTCAGGGCCGCGCGGTGGCGCGGACGGGAATCACGGCCCGGCGCGGCTCGTTCCACTCGCAGACGGGCCGCGCCGACGAAAGGCAGCAGAAGCGATGAGCGTAGACACCACGACCACGGACCCCGCCGCGTACTCCGCGTCGGAGACGGTGCGACGGATCCTGACGTCCACGGGCGACACCTGGGCGGTGGTCGGCCTCTCGTCGAACCAGGCCCGTGCCGCGTACGGGGTGGCGGCCGTCCTCCAGCGCTTCGGCAAGCGGATCGTGCCGGTGCACCCGAAGGCGGAGACGGTCCACGGCGAGCAGGGGTACGCCTCGCTGGCCGACATCCCGTTCCCGGTGGACGTCGTGGACGTCTTCGTGAACAGCGAGCTGGCGGGGGCCGTCGCCGACGAGGCCGTCGCGATCGGCGCGAAGGCGGTCTGGTTCCAGCTGGACGTCATCGACGAGGACGCGTTCGCCCGCACCCGTGAGGCGGGACTCGACATGATCATGGACCGCTGCCCCGCGATCGAGATACCCCGCCTGGGCTGAGCCCGACTGGGGCTGAGCCCGTCCGGAGCTGAGCCCGACTGGCGCTGAGCCCGTCCGGGCCCGCGGTCCCGTCCTCAGCCGACGGGGACGCCCAGGCCCTCCAGGACGACCGCACCGGGGAGTTGGGCGAAGGCCTTGCCGGGGAGGATGAGCTTGCCCCGGCGGCGGCCGCTGCCGATGAGGACCCACTCGGTGTCGAGGACGGCGGCGTCGACGAGCAGGGGCCAGCCGGCCGGGAGGCCGACGGGGGTGATCCCGCCGTACTCCATGCCGGTCTCGCCGGTCGCGGTGTCCATCGGGGCGAACGAGGCCTTGCGGGCGCCGAGGTGCTTGCGGACGAGACCGTTGACGTCGATCCGGGTCGCCGACTTCACGAGGCACGCGGCGAGAGTGGTCGTCTCGCCGCGCCTGCCCGCGACGACCACGCAGTTCGCGGACGCGTCGAGGAGCTCGGACCCGTGGTGCTCGACGAAGACGGCCGTGTCGGCGATGGCCGGGTCGGTGTCCACGTACAGCACCTGGTCGGCCGTGACGGGCCCCGTCCAGGCACGGACGGCGGCGGCGACGGGGGCGGTCAGGAGGTCGAGGCAGTCGGGGGCGGGCCGGGCGTCGTCGAAGTCTCCGATGGGTGCGCGCATGCGCCTCACGCTAACAACCGCCGCCCGGGGAAAGCGCGTCCGTCTCAGCGTACGGGCGGAATGGAGACGGCCATCGTCATCTCGGCCGGCTCGTCGCCGTCGTTGCGGTAGGCGTGCGCGACGTTGGCCTCGAAGACGGCGGAGGTCCCGGCGGGCAGCCGGTGGTCCTCGCCCTCCACGACGAGGGTGAGCGTCCCCGCGGTGACGTGCAGCAGCTCGACCGTGCCCTCCGGGTGCGGGTCGGAGGCGCTGCCGTCGCCGGGCATGAGGGTCCAGGACCAGAGTTCGAGGGGGCCGCGGGCCTCGGTGCCGACCAGGAGGGTGGTGTGGCTGCCGGTGGAGGTGGACCACATCCGGACGGCCTGGCCGGGCGGGACGAGCCGGACCTGGGGGCCCTGCTCGTAGTCGAGGAGGGTCGTGATGGAGATGCCGAGGGCGTCGGCCAGCTTCACGGTGGTGCCGACGCTGGGATTGGTCCTGGCCTGCTCGATCTGGATGATCATGCCGCGGCTGACGCCCGCGCGGGCGGCGAGCGCGTCCAGGGTGAGCCCCCGCTCCTTGCGCCAGCGCTTCAGGTTCCGGGCGAGCGACTGCGTGAGCTGGTCGAGGTCCGACACGTTCCGTCCAATATTCTGGATGACAGAGTTCAACAGACTGAACTACGGTGGGGTGCACCCGATTGTTCACTGCACTGTACTGCCGCACGCCGCTGACGCACGCCCTTGCGAGGATCCATGACCGCCCTGTTCGCCCTGGCCACCAGCCTTCTGTGGGGCCTCGCCGACTTCGGGGGCGGACTCCTCACCCGCCGGATCCCCGCCCTCACCGTCGTCGTGGTCTCCCAGACCCTCGCGGTCCTCGTCCTCGGCTCGATCGTCCTCGCGACCGGCGCCTGGACCGAGGCGGGACCCCAGCTCTGGTACGCGGTCGGGGCGGGCGCCGTCGGCCCCGCGGCCATGCTCGCCTTCTACAAGGCGCTCGCGCTCGGCCCCATGGGAGTGGTCTCGCCGCTCGGCTCCCTCGGCGTCGTCGTCCCCGTCTCCGTCGGCCTCCTCGTCGGCGACCGGCCGGGGCTGCTCCAGTTCGCCGGGATCGCGGTGGCGGTCTTCGGCGTGGTGCTCGCGGGCGGACCGGAGCTGCGCGGGGCGCCCGTCCAGCGCCAGGCGGTTCTGCTGACCCTCGTCGCGGCCTTCGGCTTCGGTTCGGTGATGACGCTCATCGCCGAGGCGTCCACGACCGTCACGGGCCTGTTCCTCGCTCTGTTCGTCCAGCGCGTCACCAACGTCCTGGTCGGCGGCGGAGCCCTGTACGCCTCGGTGAAGCGCGGCGGCCGTGCGCTTCCCGAGGGCGGCGCCGGGGTCGTCCGCGCCGCGCTCCCGGCGCTCGCCTTCGTGGGCCTCGCGGACGTCGCCGCCAACGGCACGTACGCGATCGCCGCCCAGCAGGGCCCGGTCACCGTCGCCGCCGTCCTCGCCAGCCTCTACCCGGTCGTCACGGCCCTCGCGGCCCGCGGCGTCCTCAAGGAACGCCTCCGCGCCGTGCAGGCGGCGGGCGCGGGCCTCGCCCTGGTGGGCACGGTCCTCCTGGCCACCGGTTAGCCGGTCACCGCCCGGCCGGTCACCACCCGGCCGGTCAGGACGGCACGGACTGGGACGACTCCGCGCGCTGTGCCTCCCAGACGGCCAGCGCCGCGAGCTGCTCCGGGGTGACGTGTTCCGGGATCGGCACCGGGGCGGGCGTACGGATCGGCGGCTGCCAGCCCTTCTCCGGGTCCCAGCTGCGGACGACCCTGGCCGGTGCGCCCGCGACCACCGAGTGGTCGGGAACCTCGCCCCGCACGATCGCGCCCGCCGCGACCACCACGTTCCGGCCGAGGCGCGCGCCCGGGAGGATCACCGAGCCCGTGCCGAGCCAGCAGCCGGGGCCGATGGAGACGGGTGCCGAGCGGGGCCACTGGCGGCCGACGGGCTCGTCCGGGTCGTCGTAACTGTGGTTGGTCGAGGTGATGTAGACGTACGGGCCGCAGTACGTGTCCGAGCCGATCGTCACCTTGGCGTCGGCGATGACGTGGCTGCCGCGCCCGAGGACGACCCCGTCCCCCAGGGCCAGGACCGTGTCGGGCCCGAGGTCGAGGTCCGGCAGCATCCCGGCCGTGAGCGTGACCTGTTCGGCGATGATGCAGCACTCGCCGATCTCGATCCACGGCTCGCCGAAGACCGTGCCCTGCGGGAAGGCCAGCCGGGTCCCCGCGCCGAGGCGGCGGAACCGCAGCTTCCCGGGATGCTCGGCGGTGACGGAGCCGGCCTGCTGCACCCAGCGCCAGCCGCCCTGCACGGCACGGGCGAGGACCCTGCGCCGCCAGGCGGCGAGGGATGAGAACGTGTTTCTGTTCCTGGGCACCCGGCCACCGTAGTCGGAGCCGTCGTGCCTGATCACTGCGGTGCGCTGTGATGTCCGTCATGAGCACGGCATAGGGTGCGTACGGGGGCACCCCCGGGCGTGACACGACGGCTGCGGATCCCGGGATCCGACGATCAGGAGCGAACCATGACAGAGGCGTTGATCAAGGGAGTCGGCGGCAAGGAGCCGCAGATCGATCCGACCGCCTTCACCGCCCCGACCTCCGTGGTGCTCGGCGAGGTCACGCTCGGCGCCCGCGCCAGCATCTGGTACCACGCGGTGCTGCGGGCGGACTGCGGTCCGATCGCGATCGGCGAGGACTCCAACATCCAGGACAACTGCACGGTCCACGTCGACCCCGGCTTCCCCGTCTCGATCGGGGACCGGGTGACCGTCGGCCACAACGCGACCGTGCACGGCTGCGTGATCGAGGACGACGTGCTCGTCGGCATGGGCGCGACGGTCCTCAACGGGGCCCGGATCGGCGCGGGCTCGCTCGTCGCCGCCCAGGCGCTCGTCCCGCAGGGGATGGAGATCCCGCCGGGCTCGCTGGTCGCCGGCATTCCCGCCAAGGTGCGCCGCCCGCTCACCGACGAGGAGAAGGCGGGGATCCAGCTGAACGCCGAGATGTACCTGCTGCTGGCCAAGGGCCACGCCGAGGCCTTCGAGGACTGAGGCGCGGTACGGCGGAAGACCTACCTGTACGACGCGGAAGACCTCCCCGTACGGCGGAGGGGGGGGGGGGGGGAGGGGGGGGGGCGGGGCGGGGGGGGGGGGGTTTTTTCCGTCCTCCTTTTCTCCCACGGATCGTTGCTTGCCGTGTTCCTTGTCTTGGTGTACCCTTCCCCCCGTGT